>CADBNC010000103.1 GCA_902795885.1 Oscillospiraceae bacterium | reverse complement strand
TTGTTGGCGTCCGCCCAATCCTTCGGGATGAAGGTCTTCAGGATGCCGGTCTTGACCATCTTGCTTTCGATCTGGTTGCCGTCCTGGATGAGCGTCATGGCAAAGGTGCCGGTGCTCTTCAGGGAGTCAGCCTGCAGCTGATCGAAGATCTTGTTGTTCTTCGGCTGCTGCCAGTCAAACTCGAGCTTGTAGCTGGGGTCAAGGCTCTGCAGATACTCAATGAAGAGCGGCAGCGCGCTCTTGCCGCGGCTGGAGTTGCCCACGCCATAGAGCGTCTGGCCGTTGGATTCCTCAATGGCCTTCCTTGCAAGCTCTTCCATGGTCATGCCTTCGGCTTCCTGGATGATCTCCTGGACGCTGCTGCTGCCTGCAGGGGCAGCTTCCGCCACTGCGGCCAGAGAAAAGAGTAGGATGAATGCCAGAAGAAGTGCAAATACTTTTTTCATTTTCATGTCCTCCAATCTGAATTTTAAGTGTCCGCATGGAATACGGATTCTTAATGAGTTCATATTACTTCTTTCTGTGATAAATGTCAAATCCGCCTGCTGTTACGCAAGCGGATTTGTAAATTATAACAAAAACAATGTGGAAACTTTGTGAAGTATGCCAATTGACTTTTTTGAAGGACGGGCTCTTTTGCCCTGGTATTCTGCGCTGAAAAAATGCGGGAGCCATCGCGGCACCCGCATCTTTTTTTCCGTGTTTACAGGAAAGGCTTATTTCAGCATGTTTTTGGAGAAATAGTCTTTGGTGATCTTTGCCACCACACCGGAGAGCATCAGCAGGGCAATCAGGTTCGGAATTGCCATCAGGCCGTTGAGCGTATCGGCAATGTCCCACATCAGCGTGCCGGAGCCGACCGCACCGACGATGCAGACCAGAGCGAAGATAATCTTGTAAACCAGTAGGAAGGCTTTGTTGTGGTTGGTGAGGTATCCCCAGCAGTTCTCGCCGTAGTATGCCCAGGAGAGAATCGTGGAGAGGGCGAAGAACAGAAGACTGAGCTCGATGATCTTGCCGCCCAGCGTACCGGGAAGAATGGTGTTGAAGGCGGCTGCCGCGGCTGCTCCCTTCGAGGTAAAGGCAGAGAGGCCACCCTCGGCGTCCAGAATACCGGAGAGGAGCACCGCGAAGGCGGTGATGCTGCAGATGACGATGGTATCGATAAAGACCTCGAACACGCCCCAGATGGCCTGCTCACAGGGCTCCTCGCAGGAGGAGGCGGCGTGGGCGATGGGCGCCGAGCCGAGACCGGCCTCGTTGGAGAACACGCCGCGGGCAAAGCCCTGCTTCATGGCCATCATGATGGTATAGCCGAAGAGACCGCCGCCGACACTCTTGAAGGAGAAGGCCCCGGCAAAGATCTGGCCGAAGACCGCGGGGATGTGGCCGATGCGCATGATGATGATGACAATACCCGCGAGGATATAGAAGGCGGACATGAAGGGAACCAGCAGGGAAGTGACCTTGCCGATGCGCTTGATTCCGCCGAGGGTGACGAGGGCTACGACAGCAGCAATGATGATGCCGGAGACCACCGGGGGAAGGTGGAAGAGATCCAGCAGGGCGCCGGAGATTTCGCTGCTCTGGGCTATGTTTCCAATGCCGAAGGAGGCAAGGCCGCCCAGAATGCAGAAGATGACCGCCAGCCATTTCCAGCTCTTGCCGATGCCGTTTTCAATATAGTACATCGGGCCGCCGTGATAGACACCGTCCTTGTCCTTGACGCGGTACTTCATCGCAAGGATGATTTCGGCATACTTGGTGATCATGCCGAAAAAGGCCGCAACCCACATCCAGAAGACAGCTCCTGCGCCGCCGGTGAAGATGGCGCCCGTGACGCCGGCGATATTCCCTGTGCCGACGGTGCCCGCCAGGGCTGTGGAAACTGCCTGGAAGGGGGATATATTCGCGCCATGGTCTTTGGCTTCCTGTTTCCGGAAGAGTGTGCCGATGGTGTTTTTCATGATTCTGCCGAAGTGGGTTACCTGAAGCCAGTGCACCCGCACCGTCAGGAAGACGCCGGTGCCGACCAGAAGCAGGAGCATCAGCGGCCCCCACGCGAAACTGTTGACTGCGCCATTGATGGCCTCAACTTTTGCGATGAAGTTTTCCATAGTAATCCTTCCTTTGTATAAGTTTCAATCCAATACACAGATACAAAAAGAGCTGCCCGTTTATGAGCAACTCCGGAAAGACTTCGTCAGATACCAAACCGCCCTGTACCACAGGAAAAACCATAAGCTTCGCGATGCTGTGACCACCTGAAAAAATGGTACAAACAATGCGGGGTAACTTCCACTCTGTCCTTTTGCCTGAGAGATTCAGCGTACGGCCGGATAAGCGGCTGCTGCCTTGCACCTTCGGCTCCCGATTCAACGGGTTTCTCCAGAGTTCCTCCGCTTTCGGTCTCATCAGCGGGAAGGCCGTGATTCCAAAAGCATCATAGGTATTGAATTGTGAAATGAAATATAGCATGAAATGCAGTAGATTGCAACAGCTTTTTTCGGGGATTTTTCTGCGGCGGGGCGTTGAATCCCAGAGAGAATTCGTATATACTGAAGAAAACACTGCCTGATGAATCAATTCGGAGGGATGGAAATGAAAAAGACAATCGGTATGATCCTCACACTTGCCCTGATGCTCACGGCTCTCTGCGGCACAGCGTCAGCGGCCGATACCGGCGGAGAAGCCGGCGGAGCCTTCGACGGGCAGCTGCGGGAAGAGAACGGCATGATGCAGCCCATGCTGCAGTATTCTGACATGCGCGCCGCGGACTATTCCAACGACGGCAGCGATATTCTGCGCTACTGCGTCTACGTGGAGACAGACCATGACACGGATCAGGACGGCATGGCCGATCTGGTAAAGGTGCTGGTGCAGGTTCCCCGTGCCGCGGCGGAGGGCAGGTTCCAGGCGGCGGCAATCTATGATCCGACGCCCTATGGGGCAGGGACTGTGGAGGAATTCACCGAGGATGATACCGCGCTGTATATTGAGGAAGAGTTTGACTACAGCCAGCTCTATAACCCCGGAACCAAAAGAACACCGGCCGGTGAGATGAGCACCCTGGAGGCTGCCCGGGAGGCCAGCCCGCAGGACTGGAACTATACGGTTCCGAACTCGGGAGAAACAGGCTATTCCTACGCGCAGAACTATGACTATTTCCTGATCCGCGGGTTCGCCGTTGTGGAGGCCAGCGGAATCGGCACCTACGGATCCGAGGGCTTTGAGCTCTGCGGTACGGATCTGGAATGCGACAGCCACAAGTGCGTGGTGGAATGGCTCACCGGAGACCGCGTCGCCTATACGGACAAAACCCACAACATTGCGGTTAAGGCTGACTGGTCCAACGGCAGTGTCGCCATGACAGGCTGCTCCTATGGCGGCACGCTGCCCTTTGAGGTGGCGACGACCGGCGTCGAGGGCCTGAAGACCATCATCCCCTACGCGGGCATTGCCAGCTGGTATGATTATACCAACTCCCAGGGGGTGCCCATCATTTTCGATGTGAATTACACGGACTATCTTGCTGCGTACAACTGCGGCGGAACCTTCCTGGATGATGACTGGACGGTTCCCAACGAGCTGTATGGCGCTTACCTGTGGCAGGTTTCCAGAGACCAGGAGGCGACGAACGGGGATTATGCCCCGGTCTGGGAAAAGATGGACTATTCCGTCCTCACAGATAAAATCAACTGCCCGGCGCTTGTTGTACAGGGGCTGAACGACTTCAACGTCATGACCAAACACGCCGACCTGATGATGCAGGCCTTTGAGAAGGCCGGGCAGCCGGCGAAGCTGGTGCTGCACCAGGACGGGCATAATGTTCTGGACGGCCTTATGGTCAATGGCGAACTCTGGGAGGAGACAGTGAACCGCTGGCTCTCGCACTGGCTTTATGGGGTGGATAACGGTGCCGAAAATATGGCGGCGGTGACCGTGCAGTCCAACATCGATGGAGAGTTCCGGACCTATGACAGCTGGCGGGATTTTGAATACGCCGAGATGCCGGTCTATGCCGAGGAGGACTTCACGGAGATTTCGACAGAGGGTCTTGCGGAATATGCCTATCAGTTTACCTCCGGAGAGAACGAGGGGCTTGCCGGCCAGAAGGGCATGGAGTATTATTACGCCACCCTCGACAGGCCGCTTGGGGCGCTGTATGAGATCGATGTGCCCGAAGGCACCACGATCTGCGGCGTGCCGGAAATCCATGTGAAGATGAAGACCGATGTTACCGACAAGGACGGCCTGATGGTGACGGCGGTGCTGATCGATATTGCGGATGAGGGCGAACCTTTCCATGCCTTTATGGTCAAGGACCGCCTGAACAATACCCTGCCGCGCAAAACCTTTGACACCTATGACCTGGGCGGCGGCTATGGCGAAAAGCCGCTGAAGCGCTATGTGCAGAGCAGAACAACCAGCAAGTGCGTGACCTTCGGGTGGACAGACCTCTGCAACCCCGGGAAGGGATACAGCAGCAGTGAATATACCGAATCCGAAGACCTGCAGGCAGGGCAGCTCTATGATTATACCTTCTATATGCTGCCGACGGCCTATACCGTGGCGCCCGGCCATCATCTGATGCTGATGCTCACGTCCTGGGATCCCTACAGGGCCTTCCTGGATGAGGACTTCAGCATTGACCCGGAGATGAGCAGCAGCATGTCCGATTATCAGTATGCCTTCACGGTTGACAACAGCTCCCTCAGGGCCATGATCCCGCTGGGATGAATTCCGAAACTGCGGTCTTGTGAAATGCTGCGTGAAGTGCTATAATCCTTAGGTTATTGCATACTGGCATGAATTTTTATGGTAGGAGACGTGATCACAGATGAAATTGGGTATCGTTGGGCTGCCGAATGTCGGGAAGACAACCCTCTTCAACGCGCTGACAGGGTCAAGCGCGGAGACCGGCGGCTACACCAACGCCGCCGCCAAACCGAACATCGGTACCGCAAAGGTGCCGGATGAGAGGCTGGACTGGCTGGCGGAATACTATCATCCGAAGAAATATTCCCCCGCGACGATTGAATTTGTCGATATCCCGGGTGTGAGCTCGGGCGCGGGCAAGGGCAACGAGGTCTTCCAGGCAATCCGCCAGACGGATGCCCTGGTCGAAGTCGTGCGCTGCTTTGACAATGACGATCTGTTCCTTGAAGGCGCGGATGCTGTGCGGGATGCGGGCAATTTCGAGCTGGAGCTGATTCTGGCCGATCTGGATATTGTCGAGAGAAGGCTGGAGCGCGCGAAGAAAAACGCCAAGGGCGGCGACAAGAAATACAAGCGCGAGTGCGAGATGTGCGAAGCGCTGTTGCAGCATCTCGGCGAGGAGAAGCCTGCGCGTGAATTCGAGTTCGGCGAAGAGGACAGGGACATCCTTGCCGACGGCGGTCTGCTGACGATCAAGCCGGTGATCTATGCGGCGAACCTGGATGAGGGCGGCATGAGCGCCTATCAGGATAACGCCCAGTTTCAGGCTCTGGCGGCCTACGCGAAGGAGCGCGGTGCCGCGGTTCTGCCGGTTGCCGCCCGCTTTGAGGAAGACATTGCCGGCATGGAAGAGGACGAGGCAAAGATGTTCATGGAAGACCTGGGCCTTACGGAGACGGGACTTTCCCGCCTGATCCGGACCTCCTATGACCTCCTCGGCTATATCTCGTTCCTGACGGCAGGGGAGGACGATGTGCATGCCTGGACCATCGTCCGGGGCACCAAGGCCCCGAAGGCGGCCGGGAAAATCCATACGGACATCGAACGCGGCTTTATCCGGGCAGAGATCGTTGCCTTTGAGGACCTGAAGGCCTGCGGCAGCATGGCCGCCGCGCGCGACAGGGGTCTCTTCCGCCTGGAAGGGAAGGAATACGTCATGCAGGACGGGGATGTCACCCAGTTCCGCTTCAATGTCTGAGCGGCGGGGCAAGAAGGCCTGAAGCCGCAGAGGCAGAGAGAATTCATACTTACGGTATTGTATTACCCCAAAAAACAGTGTAAGATACAGCACACTTAAGATCGAGAGAGGAAGAAATCACCATGAAGATCATTTACAGAGACGGAACGGTAGCCGAATGCCCACAGGAAGAGGAGCTGCATGTTATCCGCCATTCAGCCGCGCATATCATGGCCCAGGCAATCAAGCGCCTGTTCCCGGAGGCGGATTTTGCCTTCGGTCCGGCAACCCAGAACGGCTTTTACTATGACGTTGACCTGGGTGAAAGAAAGCTGACCAACGAAGACCTGGAAGCTATCGAGAAGGAAATGAAGAAGATCTGCAAGGAGAATCTTCCCTTCAAGGCCTCGATGCTTCCGCGCGAAGAGGCCAAAAAGCTGATGGCCGACCGCGGTGAAAAGTACAAGCTTGAGCATATGGACGATCTCGCGGAAGAGACGGAGTTCAGCTTCTTCCAGCAGGGCGAATATGTGGACATGTGCCTTGGACCGCACCTCCTCTATACCAAGGCGCTGAAGGCCTTCAAGATCACGCAGCAGTCCGGGGCTTACTGGAAGGACGACAAGGACAACAAGATGCTGACCCGCATCAACGGTGTCGCCTTCCGCACAACGGAAGAGCAGCAGGAATGGGAACGCCAGCAGCAGGAGGCTAGAGAGCGCGACCACCGCAAGATCGGCCGCGAGATGCAGCTGTTCATGACGGATGATCTGGTTGGACGCGGACTTCCGATGTTCCTGCCGAACGGCTATCTGATCTGGCAGGAGTTGGAAAACTATATCAAGGCCAAGGAGCGCCGCCAGGGCTATGTGCATGTCCTGACGCCCTGCGTCGGTACGGTAAATCTCTATAAGACTTCCGGCCACTGGGATCACTATAAGGAAAACATGTTCCCCGCCATGGAGGTGGACGATGAGGCCTTTGTCCTGCGTCCGATGAACTGCCCGCACCATATGCGCATCTTTGCAAACCGCCCCCGGTCCTACAGAAATCTGCCGATCCGCATCGGTGAGATTGCCCATGACTTCCGCTATGAGGCATCGGGTACCCTGAAGGGCATCGAGCGCGGCCGCCATTTCTGCCAGAATGACGCCCATCTGTTCGTAACACCTGAGCAGATCAAGGACGAGGTCGCGGCAGTCTGCGATCTGATCTTCGATGTTTACAAAGACTTCGGCATTACCGATTATCGCTGCGCCCTGTCGCTGCGCGATCCTGCGGACAAGGTGAAGTACTATGACGATGACGAGATGTGGAACAACGCCGAGAGCTCGCTGCGCCAGGTTCTGCAGGAGCTTGGCATCGAGTTTACCGAGGAGATCGGCGAAGCCGCCTTCTACGGGCCGAAGCTTGATGTCTATGTAAAGCCGGCAGTAGGCGCGGAGTATACGCTCTCCACCTGCCAGCTGGATTTCTGCCTGCCCATGCGCTTTGACCTGAAGTACATCGACCGCGACGGAACCGAGAAGACCCCGGTTGTTATCCACCGTGCGATTCTTGGCTCGATCGACCGCTTCATGGCATATCTCATTGAAGAGACAAAGGGCCGTTTCCCGCTGTGGCTTGCGCCGATGCAGGTGAAGGTCCTGCCGATCAGCGAGAAGACCCTTGATTACGCCACTGCCATCAACGAAAAACTGGCCGATGAGGGAATCCGGAGCGCCCTGGATACCTCCAACGAGAAGATCGGCTACAAAATCCGCCAGGCCCAGCAGGAGGACAGAGCGCCCTATATGCTGGTAATCGGTGCGAAAGAAGCGGAAAGCGGCATGGTCGCCGTGCGTACGCGAAACGGTGAGGATCTTGGTGCGATGAGCATGGAGGCCTTCCTAGAGAGACTCCATCAGGAAATCGCAGACAAGAAATAATCGGACCCGAACCGCAGAAATAACGGAGAGGGCTGCACAACAGGGGAGGAGCAGACATGGCATACTGCAGCAAGTGCGGTGCATATATTCCGGACGGCCAGACGGTTTGCCTGGCCTGCGGGTACAACCCTGCCGAAGAGCAGCGAAAGGCGGAGGAACAGCGCCAGAGCGCGTCCCAGGGCCGGGCAGGCAGCGCCGCATATCAGTACAGCAGCAACAACCAGGAGCTCAGAAGACGCCTGGAGGAACAGCGCAGGCGCAGCCAGGAGCAGAACCGCCGTCTCGCGGAGGAGGAAAAGCGCCGCCGCGAGGAGCAGGCTGCCCAGGAGGAAGAGCGCCGGCAGCGTATGGAACGGGACCGCCAGTGGGCCCAGGAAGAGTACGAGAAGAGACAGGAAGAGAAGAGACGCGCGGAAGAGGAAGCAAGACAGCGGGCTGCCTACGGGGAACCCGCGGACTACCGCAAACAGAACGCCGACACCTCACGTGTGCTTGCTGCCCTGAGCTATTTCAGCATTCTTTTTGTCCTGCCGCGTCTGTTTGCACCTGAGGACGAATTTGCCAGATACCATGCAAGACAGGGGTTCAAGCTGTTCCTGTTCGGCATAGCTGCAGACATCCTGACCGGGATGCTGGGCTTTGGCTTTATCTTTTCGATTGCCCGTCTCTATCTTCTGATCAAGGGCGTTATGAACGCGGTCAACTGGAAGAGAGAGCCGCTGCCCTTTATCGGGACGCTGGGGGATACCTGAAGCGAAAGCAAACCGGGAAACCACAGGAGACCTGAAAGAGGCCGATCCGGCATGGACGGCCTCTTTCGACAGCTGTTCAGGAATTGAGACCGACACGGCTTATAAAGAGAAAAGCCCAAAACCCCAGTAAAACAAGGCATATTCGGCCTTCCATGCAAAGCGGGAAAGAGTCCGCAAAACTTTTTTGAAAAAATCTGAAAAAAGTTCTTGACATTTCAGAACTCCCGTGCTATATTAGCAAAGCTGTCGCGAGAGACAGCGGGAAGCACCTTGAAAATTGAACAATGCAAAAGCTTATGCTAAATAAGCGCACCAGAACGGGTTTATATAACAAGAGTTATAAGACTC
>CADBNC010000102.1 GCA_902795885.1 Oscillospiraceae bacterium | reverse complement strand
TGATTTTCAGTTTACAGATCTTTCTGCTGAGGTACATATGGGTTCTTCCATTCAAAAAGCCATCGAACTGATCCTCTCCGGCGACAGCGAGCTTCTGAACATTCTTTCAACCACGGCGCGTGTTAGTCTGACAAGCTCAGTGCTGGCGCTTTTGATCGGCACGCCACTGGGTATGCTTCTGGGGGCCTGCCGCTTTCCGGGGAGAAATGCCCTTGTTGTGCTCAACCGCACGCTTATGGGGATGCCGCCGGTGGTCTGCGGGCTTCTGTTTTATATGCTTTTTTCCGGCGTTGGACCGTTCAGACATCTGAAGCTTCTCTTTACAGTACGCCTGATGATCCTCGCGCAGGTTGTCCTGATTACACCCATTGTGGTCGGCAGCATGGAGACCTACGTGGCCGGGATTGCCCCTCCCCTCCGGGAGACGGCAAGAGGCCTTGGCTTCTCTCCCGTCAGGCGCTTCCTGCTGCTTGTCAACGAATGCGTCTATCCCATTTTCTCCTCCTATCTGCTGGCCTTTGCCCGGGCCATTGCCGAGGTGGGAGCTGTCTCGATGGTGGGCGGCGCCATCGCCTGGAAGACCAATGTAATGACCACTGCCATCATGCAGTATACAAACCGCGGGAACTTCACGCTTGGTATCGCTCTCGGCATAATTCTGCTAAGTCTTTCGCTTATTGTAAATATCATTCTCAGCGTATCGCAGAGGAGGTTGAGCCGATGAAGACCGCAGCCTTCTCCAAAAGCTATGGCGGCCATACCGTTCTGGATGTACCCGCCCTTGAGTGGCCCGAAGGCCGGATTATTGCCGTGATCGGGCCAAACGGCAGCGGCAAATCCACGCTCGCCCGGGTTCTGGCCGGGGTCGAGTCCGCTGACCGAAAGGTCCGCCCTCTCCCGGCATGCCAGGTCGGATACATGCCGCAGAAAAGCTATGCCTTTCGCATGAGCACCGCGCGCAACATCGCCCTAAATGGCAGAGACGCCGAAAAACAGGATAGGCTCATGGCTGCCCTGCAGCTGGAGAAGCTCGCAAAGCAGCGGGCGAAGAAGCTATCCGGTGGTGAAACCGCGAAAATGGCTCTCGCGCGTCTGCTGATGGGGCACTATGATCTGCTGATTCTTGACGAACCGACAGCCGCCATGGATATGGAATCCACCCTTGCGGCGGAGAGTCTGCTCCGCGAAGCCTGCAAAGCCGAGGGCTGCGCCATGATGCTCATCACGCACAGCATCCGCCAGGCCCAGCGCCTTGCAGACCGTGTGCTTGTTCTCCATCAGGGAAGGCTCATCGAGCAGGGGGACTGCACCAAGGTTCTCAGCAAACCGCGTGAGGCGGAGACCAGGCGCTTTCTCGAGTTCTCCGGCATATAGCCGGAAGCACAGATGAGGATTGACAACGCAGGCATTCCGATGTATAACATATTCAACAGATATGTTTATCGGAGGTGTTCCCGTGAATAACCAAACCGCCACCATCAGGGCTGTCTGTATCAGCGAGAAAAAGGGCCAGCAGAAGCATCCGGTTGAATCCGTCCACCTGCGCCCGGAGCACGGTATCGACGGCGACGCCCATGCGGGTAAATGGCACCGGCAGGTCAGTCTTCTTGGACAGGACAGCGTAAACCGCCTGCAGGAAAAGATCAGCATTCCCCTGTTCCCCGGCGCCTTTGCCGAGAATATCCTTTGTGAAGGGATGGAGGTCTTTCGGCTCCCTGTCGGGGCCAGACTGCGTATCGGTACAGCACTCTGCGAAGTCACCCAGATCGGCAAGGAATGCCACGCGGACTGTGCGATCCGTCAGCAGGCCGGCGACTGCGTTATGCCGCGGGAGGGAATCTTCGTCATCGTACTGGAAGAGGGAGACGCCAGGCCTGGGGACAAGGTCGAGGTTGTTTCGCTCCCGTAAATTCTTCCGGGAGACTCTTCATGAGTCTCCCGGTTTTTTCATTTTTCCCGCCTGCTGCCGGCTCTTTCCAAAGGGCAGATAATGCGGTATAATATCTTCAGTACTGCTGACAGGAGGCTTTCCCATGGCTTTAATTATCGTTCGCAATGACATCACGAAAATGCATGTCGACGCGATTGTGAACACCACCAACGAGCATTTTGAAGTCGGCGGACTTGGTGTGGACGCCGGGATCCACCACGCTGCAGGGCCGGGGCTGAAGGCAGCCCTGTCGAAAATCGGCCGCTGCCCCACCGGCTCGGCTGTCATTACAGATTCCTTCGATATTCCCGGCTGCAGATATATTATCCACACCGTCGGGCCCGTCTATGTGGACGGGCGGCATAACGAGAAGAAGCTGCTGGAGAGCTG
>CADBNC010000101.1 GCA_902795885.1 Oscillospiraceae bacterium | reverse complement strand
CAGGTCTCCGGCGCCGTTTTTCCGTTATGCGCAGAATCGTTTCTTCGAAACATATTTCCGGACCGGCGCGGCAGATCCTTAGGCGGGAGATGGAACGCGAGTGTCCGGATCTTCCGTATGCGCAGTCTTTTCGGGACCGGTCTGATCGTCCGAAAGGATACCGCGAAAGCTCTCTGCATATCTTTGCGGAATCGGAATTGACCTCGTATCGTACGAAATTCTTATAGAAGTATTTGCCTTATCCAGCAGGGCGCCCATCGTGATGTTTTCGGACCTGGCAACAAACTTCTTTGCCTCGTAGTCTTCCTTTGCCTTGCGAAGCAGAGCTTCCGTCTCGGACTTGCTTTCCGTTCCGACGCATTCCTTCTGCACCAGATTCCCGCTCTTAGCTTTGACGCTTACGTTGGGAAGGCGTGTCCATTTTCTGTGGTGGCTTGAAGATTGGGTTGATAATAAATCGGATTTCGTTTATAATAATCTCACGGTGAAGGTGGAAACAATTGCTGAAATTTCCTTCTGGGAGGAATGAAAGTGAAGGTAGACAATGCGGTCATTATGGCAGCCGGAACAAGCTCCCGTTTCGCCCCCTTGTCCTATGAACGCCATAAAGCCATGACTGTTGTGAGAGGCGAGGTGCTGATCGAGCGGCAGATCGAGCAGCTTCAGGCTGCCGGTATCCCGGAGATTTATCTCATTACAGGTTACAAAGCAGAACAGTTCGATTATCTCGAATCAAAATACCGCGTCAGACTGCTCCACAACCCGGATTATCTGACCAGAAACAACAATTCCAGCATTTGGGCAGCCCGGAACGTCCTTGGAAACAGCTATGTCTGTTCCTCCGACAACTATTTTACCGTAAACCCCTTCCGTGCGGAGGTGAACCACGCCTATTATGCCGCCGAGTACGCTGAAGGGACCACTGACGAATGGTGTATGACCGAAGATGCTGAAGGCAATATCAGTACAGTTACGATCGGCGGAGAGAAGTCCTGGTATATGCTCGGCCACACCTTTTGGAGCCGGGAGTTCTCCGAACGCTTTCTTTCCATCCTGGAAGCGGAATATGATCTGCCCGAGACTGCGGGCAAGCTTTGGGAAAGTATCTTTATGGCTCATCTGGACATTCTGAAGATGAAGATTGAAAAGTATGCTCCGGGAGTCATCTATGAATTTGACACTCTGGATGAGCTGCGGGGATTTGACGAGAGTTACCGTACTGACACCCGTTCCGTGTTTCTGAAGACCGCGGCTTCCCGGCTTGGGGTCCGGGAAGAGGACATCACGCATATCACAAGTCTGAAAAGCGACAAAACTGAGGCAATTGGCTTTTCTTTCGACTGCGGAGACAAACGTTACAGCTGGCTCTATGATACCGGCGTACTGGAGGAGTTTCCCCGACGCAGACCATAGGAATTTGATTACAGCGCTGCGCAACGCAGCATCACATATATATAATAGGAGGTGTATCACATGGCAGAACTGATCCGAGAGATTGAAGCAGCGGATATCCCGAAGCTGCGCGATTTGATGAAACTGGTATTCGGTGACAGCGAATGGGAGGACATCCGGCGGCTCGGCGGTATGACCAATCATTCCTACAAGATCACCCGGGCGGACGGGCAGGAATATCTTGTCCGAATCCCCGGCGAGGGCACCGAGGAGATGATTAATCGCCTCGACGAGCGCAAGAGTACGGAGCTTGCCTGCAGGCTGGGCATCGATTCTCCTCTGATCTATTTCGGCGATGACGGCCGCAAGGTCATGCGTTTCATCCGCGATCCCCAGTTTATGAGCGAGGAGGTCATGCGACGGAAGGAGAATCTGCTGCAGGCCGCATCAATCTTCCGCAAGCTTCACAGCTGCGGGGAGGACACCGGTGTTCGATTTGAAGTCTTCGAAATGGCTGAGCTCTACGAGAGAATTATCCGCGACGGCGGTGTAGCCTTGTACGACGATTATGATCAGGTCAGAAATACCGTTATGACGATCAAGGCGGACGTTGACAGAAACGGAGAAGCAGAGAGAGTCCCCTGTCACAACGATTCCCTGATCGGCAATTGGGTCCTTGACAGTGGCGGAAAGCTGTATTTGATCGACTGGGAATACAGCGGCATGAACGAGGCAATGTGGGACCTTTCCTGCCTCTCCATCGAGGCAGTTTATTCCGCAGAGAACGACGCGGAGCTGCTGAGCGCCTATTATGGCCGGGAAACTACTGTGGAAGAGCGGAAGCGCTTTGCGGCGGCAAAACTCTATGTGGACTATCTCTGGACGCTTTGGGGTCTGACCCGGGTTCCTTTTGACGGTCAGTTCATGCAGGATTACGCTGACGAGCGCTATAACCGGCTCAAGAAGAATATCAAGGCTTACAGGACACTGAAATAAAGGGGGAAATGCCGTATGTTTGCTGGTATCATCGCTGGCGTCACCTGGGCAATCGAAACCATCGTTCTCGGTATTGCCCTGGCCATGAGCCCCTTTTGCAGCACGGAGCGTGCTGTCATTCTGGCTCCCTTCGCGAGCACTTTTCTGCACGACCTGTTCTCCGCTGTCTGGTCCTGTATCTATAATGGCGTCCGGGGCAATCTCGGCGGGGTTTTCAAAGCCCTGAAAACGAGGAGCGGCAGGTTTGTTTCCCTGGCCGCCGTCATTGGCGGCCCTGTCGGCATGACGGGATACGTTCTTTCCGTGGCGAACATGGGAGCTTCCATCGGCGCTGTCGCAAGCGCAATCTTCCCCGCCATCGGCGCCGTGCTGGCCTACATTTTTCTGAAAGAAAAGATGTCCTGGTACCGCTGGATCTTCCTGATTCTGAGTCTGCTGGGTGTCTATGGGCTCAGCTACAGCCCGGAACTCAATATCACAAACTTCTGGCTCGGCTTCGCGGGTACCCTGATGTGCGCCTTCGGCTGGGGCATAGAGGCCGTCATCATCGCCAGGTGCGTTCAGGATGCCGCTGTGACCGATGAAATCGCGCTGCAGATCCGTCAGACTACCTCCGCCATTGTCCATGGCGTTATCATCCTGCCTGTCATGGGCGGCTGGGACTTCACGATCTCTCTCTTCAATGGCACGGGATGGCTGATTCCCACTATCGCCTTGGCTGCTCTCTTTGCCACAGCCTCCTATTTCTTCTACTATCGGGCTATCTCCCAGATCGGAGCATCCAAATCCATGGCCCTGAACATCACCTACGCAGCCTGGGCTGTTGTTTTCAGCGTAATTTTCCTGGGACAGACCGACCTGCTGAACCCTCTCACAATTCTCTGTACTCTCGTTGTCCTTGTCTTTGGGATCCTTGCGGGCGCGGATTACAGGGATTTGATTAAAAAGGCCAGATGATGCGGTGATTCGCTGCTCCTGTATCCGGAAGGGCACCGGAGCAGCCGTTTTTATGCGGGTAACCCGCGGTTTATTCTCAGATAACCCATTCTGACTATTAATGAATGGACCTGAAGTGGTATAATAGAATGACTCCGTTGATAGACTGAAATCAAAAAAGATAACAATATATTTTAGAAAAACAGGTGTTTTATATGGAACAAAAGGATACCCGTACGGAAAGTCTGAAAGATAACCTGACCGCATTGAGGCAGAATCTGAGGGCCGCCCGGATGGAATCTCTGAATGCAGCGAAATGTGACAACATCGATGACCCGATTGACATTCACGTATCGGAGGTCATCTCCATGGTTCTGAGCAAAGTCTTTATCAGGCTGCATATCATCCCTAATGTTGTCACTATCCTCTCCATGATCACCGGTGTGACCGGCGCGCTCCTGCTCCTGAAGCAGACTCTGCTTTTTGATCTCATCGGCTCCTGCCTGATTCTTTTCTCATACATCCTGGACTGCTGTGACGGCCAGATTGCCCGGACCACCAGGCACTTCAGCAAGGTCGGCCGTTTGCTGGACGGTCTGAGCGACGCCACGGTTTATTTCTTCCTCTTCTCGGTTACGATCATCCGTCTCGGACGCTTCAATCCTTTCTCTGCCCCATGGATCTGGCCGGTCCTTATGGCGCTTCTGCTGATCCTGATCTTTCTAGTTTATATCCGCCAGAATCAGCTGCCGGATTATTTTAAAAACTTCCATATGTTCATGATCGACAATTCAAAGGGAAATGAGCTGACGAGAACCAAACATATCCTGGCCCAGCGCCGACAGGCACCCAAAGGTTCCATCGAGCGCTTTGGCCTTGCCTGCTACTACCGATATACGGCTGTGCAGGAGCGCAGAGCTCCTGAGACGCAGAGACTCCTCGATGCTATTGAGATCTATGGAAAGAATCTGGAACTATCGGAAGCTTTCTATGAGACGAGCCGCAGGCTGATCCGCAAGACCAATCTGCTTACCTTCCATCTCAGAACCTATGTACTGCTGCTCTGTATTATTCTTCACTTGGAACCTGCGGGACTGCTTTTCGGTCTTCTGGTGCTGGAGCCCATCCGTGTCGTGCTGCTGCGGAAGTACGAAAAGCTGAGCAGAGATCTGCTGCCGCTCGTTAAGCAATGATCAGTTTCCGGTTGTCCTTCGTTCCGGAAAAACCGATGAGACCAAGAAGAAACCGTACATCCGGCCCGAATGATCAAGTCGAGTTCATAATCCTTTTTTACGGACATAATAAAACCTCCTATGATACTTTCAACTGCTGTATCATAGGAGCTTTTTTCTGTGATCTGTTATTCGCCTGTTCGGTTCAGTCGGACAGACTTTTTTTCAGAAGTTTGATTGAGTTATGCCGGGGGAGAGGATCATCAGACGTTCTGCTTGCTGTCCTTCTTCGCGATCACCGCGGCCATGACAGCCGCCGCAAGGAGGATAGCGATCATTACCGGAGTCCAGCTGTTCATCAGAACCATGGCTCCGCTGATCGTATCGTTCAGAGCGAAGATTGCCGCGGATGCGATT
>CADBNC010000100.1 GCA_902795885.1 Oscillospiraceae bacterium | reverse complement strand
GTTTCGAGCCTCTCCGCCATATAACTCTGACTCCGTCATTTCAAGGTTCGAATCCTTGTAGCCCAGCGAAGAGAGGGCTTCAGTGAAAGATCGCTGAAGCCTTTTTTTGGCCCGTTCAGCCACGACAGGGCCGGTTGGGGCACCCTACTAAAACACGACTAAAACATTTTTCTGTTTCCTAAAAATGCGATCCTGTTTAAGTTCATTATTATTCCATACATAGCGCCTTCCTTTTTGTGCCAATGCAGTAAGGAGGGCGCTTTTTTTTGAAAAACAGTTGAAGGTATTAAAGATGACATGTGGGACTTTTTTGCCCCATGCCGGTTGATATCCTTTAACCAAACAAACGGGAAAGATGACAAAGCATTCAATACAGGAGGAAGGCAGATGTTGTTCTATAAGGTTACAGGGATGCTTCCGGAAAAGGATGTTGAGCGGGAAGATAACGACAGAGTTCGGCGCAAGAAGGCGATACGAATCCTTCGTCTGACTGACGAGTTCAACGAGCAGATGAAGGAAGAGGCATATTGCTTTGTCTCTGACATCAATGATCAGAGTATTATCTGTGGGGTTGCGGCTTTTCAATCAGGAGATATTCTGCAGACGATCCATTCGTTTCTGGAGGCGATTGATCAGCCCGCATCAAAAATCATAGAGCAAGAAATAACATTAACCGCATGGAGCAGCCTCCTTAAGGACGCTCATGATTATATCGGTTTTGATATAGAGATCCTGGAGAGCCTGAAAATCAATTTCATTCATTCTCGCAGACCCGGATTTGAACTGAGAGAATATTTGATCGATGAAAGAAGTACCGTCACAGGGGCCTATGAAAAGGCAGAGACTCTGATGTCCCGGGATACACTGGTCCCTGAGCTTGACCGTATTATGCAGGGGTGTAATGGTGAGAATTATGGCCACCCGGTCCACTATATGATCGAAGCAGATACGCTCGACACCAGAAAGGGATACGTATGCGCTTTACTTATCGCCTTATATGAAAAAAGACGGGTGAAAAGCCGCCGGTACTGTTGCGTAGATATAGATCCTTATCGGACATTAGGCTGCTCGTACGATGAGTTTTACAAAAGCTGCAGCGGCGGGACGGTCGTCGTCAATTGTCCCGGCACAAACAGCGAGGAGGAAGACGATCATGCGGACAGCGTATTTGAAACCATAGAAGCGCTTACCCGGACGATGCGGAAATACAGGCATCAGGTTCTGACGGTATTTTGCCTTCCCAGAGAGGGTGAAAAGATAAAAAAGCTTCTTTTTGAAAAACTTGGGACGGTCAGTGTAGTGGAGATTCGGGAAGATCTTGCGGATCGTGTCCGTGCCGAAGATTATCTGAAGGAGATGTGCCGCAGGGAGAGGGTGGAGCCGGATACAGAATTATTAGAAACGTTGGAAAGCGAAAAACAATATCTGCCGGATGAACTGCAGGAGATATTTGATGAGTGGTATAACCGGAAACTGAAAACGGTTGTCTTCCCGCAGTACCGGGAGCTTGCCGGCTGCCGGAGTACGGCTTTAAAAGAACCCGTCAAGGGAAATGCTTATGATGAGCTGAATGAAATGATCGGACTGATCTCTGCCAAGAACGTGATCAAAAAGGCTTTGAATTATTACAAGCTGCAGAGGATCTATAAGGATAAAGGTCTCAAGCAGGACCGGCCGGCGATGCATATGGTCTTCACGGGCAATCCTGGCACGGCCAAGACGACAGTTGCGCGGCTGTTTGCTCGGATCATGAAGGAAAACGGACTGCTTTCCAAAGGGCATTTAGTAGAGGTTGGCCGCGGGGATCTGATCGCTCGTTATGTAGGATGGACAGCCAAAACAGTACAGGAGAAATTCAAAAAAGCTACCGGCGGGGTGTTGTTTATCGATGAAGCCTATTCGCTGGTGGACGACAGAGGCGGCAGTTTTGGAGACGAAGCGATCAATACGATCGTGCAGGAGATGGAGAATCGCAGAGAGGATTTGATCGTGATCTTTGCGGGGTATTCGGACAAAATGGATGGCTTCCTGAATAAGAACCCCGGCCTCCGTTCTCGGATCGCATTCCATGTTCCGTTTGAAGATTACAGCGCTGAAGAACTCTGCGATATCGCAAATCTGATCGGAAAAACAAAAGGGATCAACCTATCAAATAGCGCCGTAGTAAAGCTTTCAGTAATATTTGAAGAGGTGAGAAAGCAGAAGGACTTTGGCAATGGTCGGTTCGTCCGGAATATCATCGAGCTCTCTCAGATGAATCAAGCGGAGAGGATACTTGCTATGGACCCTGATGAGGTGACGCAGAACAACCTGGTTTTGATTGAGGCAGAGGATATCGAAGTGCCGATGATATCACGGAAGGTTTGGCCTAGAAGCATCGGATTTGCATTATAAAAGCAGAATTATGAAATAGGAGAGCGTAAGATGATTAGTAACGAGGAATTAAAAAGAATACTTGAGAACCATAAACATTGGCGATGTGAAGATGTTGACGGTTGGGAAGATATGAAAGCTGATCTGAGCGGAAGAGACCTGAGCAAGGTCAATTTGAACGGAGCATATCTGTTCTTAGCCAACCTGAGCGGGGCCAACCTGAGCAAGGCTGATCTAAGAGGAGCATATCTGAGAGATGCAGTCCTAAGCGGAGCAGACATGCTCGAAACCAACCTGAGCGGAGCAGACCTGAGCGGTACAGACCTGCGCGCAGCAGACCTGAGCGGAGCAGACCTGAGCAGAGCAGACCTGCGTGCAGCAGATTTGCGCGGAGCAGACCTACTCGGAGCAGATCTGAGCAATGCAGACCTGAGCAGAGCAGATTTGAGCGGAGCATATCTGCGCCAAGCCAACCTGAACGGAACCAACCTGAAAGGAGTCAGCCTTCGTGGAGCCATCCAGTGTACTGCTAATCTGAGTCTGGCCAAAAACTTATGGCAGCCAATGGCTTGTCCGGAAGAAGGGGCATTTATAGCGTGGAAAAAAGTGTATGACGCAGATAAAAGACCATTTATTTGTAAGCTGCAGATTCCGGAAGAAGCCGCACGTTCATCCTCGATTGGACGGAAGTGTAGATGTGACCGGGCAGTGGTATTAGAATTCCAGACGCTTGACGGAGATCCTACCGATCTCGAATATGCGGTATCAAGATACGATAGCTCGTTTCGTTATGTTCCGGGCAAAACAGTGAGCGTGGACAACTTCGACACTTGCCGTTGGAACGAATGTTCGACGGGGATCCACTTCTTCATCACGCGTGAAGAAGCAGTCGGCTTTTTGAAGAGAAATCTGTAGCGATTGAATGAAAAAAGCGGGATCGTAAGATACTCTGAAAAGGTGCACAGTCAGTGTCGCACAAATGATGAGATGAAAATGTCCCATCATTCGTGCTATGATGATATCGTGAAAATCGATCAATCTTCATCAGCGGTAAAAAGGAGTTGTTTATGGGATACTTTTCCAATGTCGCGATAGAGATCGGGTTTCAGAATGATTGGGAAACGCTCGTTCCGCGCACTGCGGCGGAGCGTACTATAACATGGCTGGCATGTCGTTGGGTTTTACTGGAACGGATCGACGATCTGGAGCAGCGGCTGGAGGATCTGCAGGCCGAGATCCGGGGATGTTATTGTATTGTTCCGACGAGCGATCATCCCCGGGAGGAGACGGAGGATGCGATGGGTCTCTTCATTGACGAGACCGAATTCGTACTGCCGGAACATCTGCATACGGTGGATGATGTCATGAAAGCCATACGCTTCACCACAGGGAAGATCGAGGAGATGGACCGGAAGGAGAAGGAGGCACGGGAACGGGAAGTTTCTGCGGAAATCGTGCAAATTCCGGGGCAGATGGTACTGGCTCTGGCCTGAGGAGGAAACACCATGGAACCCACCAAAAAAATGCTTATCATGAATATCCTGGATATCCTGCGCAGATATACGGACGCGGATCACACCCTGAGCCAGAAGGATATCCTGGAGATCCTCGAGAAGGAGTATAAGATGAAGGCGGAGCGCAAGGCTGTCCGCCGGAATATCCAGAACCTGATCGACATGGGCTATGAGATCGAGTACAGCGAGTCGATCCGCATGGTGCCAAATCCCAAGACGAAAGAACTGGAAAAAAACATCATTACATCCGACTATTATCTGGTCCGGGATTTCACGGATGGAGAACTCCGGCTCCTGATCGACGGGCTGCTCTTTTCCAGACACATTCCTTACAATCAGTGCAAAGAACTGGTGCAGAAGCTGGAAGGCCTTTCCAACATATACTTTAAGTCGCATGTGAAGCATATCAGCACCATGCCGGAGACATTGCCGCAGAATCCGGAACTGTTTTATACGATCGAGACACTGGACGAGGCCATTGGGAAGAACTGCAAGGTGTGTTTTACCTACGTTGAGTACGGAACAGATAAGAAGCAGCATAAAAAGTGCAGGGACGATGGCTCGATTCGAGAGTACATCGTGAGCCCCTACCAGATGGCGGCGAAAGAGGGCAAATATTACCTGATCTGCAATTATGATAAGTATAATGATATTTCAAATTACCGGATCGACCGTATCAAGGACATTCGGATTCTGGAAGAAAGAGCAAAGCCTTTTGAGCATCTGGAGGGCTCAGGAGGGCAGCGCCTGAATCTGGCAGAATACATGGCAGAGCACATTTATATGTATTCCAGCGAAAGATCTCGGGTGACTTTCCGTATCGTAAAGCCGATGATCAGCGATGTGATCGACATTTTCGGGATGGACGTCCGGTTCATGAATGAGACAGAAACTCATGTGGATGTCAGCGCTAAAGTGACGGAAGAGGCGATGTTCCAGTTTGCCAAGAGTTATGCACCGGATGTGCTGGTGCTGGGGCCTGAACGGTTGGTGAAGAGGTTGCGGGAGGATGCGGAGAAAACATATAGAGTGTATGCTGATGTAAACTATTCATGAAGGAAAAATGGTTTTGAAGCATTATGAATAATCAGGATATGGATTTGAAACGTGAGGCAATAGTTTTTTTGTCATCAAAAACAGAAAGGGAGGGAAACATGGAAATGATAAGAGTCAGTAAAAGCACCATAGACAGTCTGGTGTGTTTTTATTTTGGAATTACTCTTGATGGTAAGAATGAGAAAGAAAATAATATCATAAGACGTCTTGCTGAAAGAGCTTTTATAGATGCGACTAATCAGGGAGCGTTTAATACGAAGGCGAATAAAGTACCCTTGGAAGAAAAAAATAAAGCGAGAGAAGAGGCAATAGATATCGTTGTAAAAAGATTAAAGAATTACAATGCAACAAACAGTAGAGAAGAATTCAAAAAGTGGCATGAGGAGAGTTGTAATGAAATCAAGAATGCCTACAAAACAATAAATGAACAATATTGTGCAGATGGGGATGCGCTGTTTTCTTACGGGAACGTGCAGAAACTGTTGAATATGACTATTAAATACATATATCTTCTCGGAACAATAAACGGTTATGATGACTTAGACAAATCTCTGTCAGTGACGGCAGCCAAGTTGCTGAAGGATGAAATGTATCTTGACATTCCTATTGATAGCTTCATCATTCAGGCATTTTGGGAAGACGAAGAAAAGAAATATGATGAGATTATAGAGCTTATACTGAAAGATGATTGGAAAAATAAGTGGACGGAATCCAGTATTCGGAATAAGAAACGTTATTCCTATAGTGTAGATAAATATAAGCCATGGAGCACTTGGTCTCAGGATTTGTATTATCAGGTAAGTGATAAGATCTATGAACTTATAGACTGCCCTATCAAATGGGAGTGTGATGCATGGATTGGTATTTCTAAAAAAAGAAAAGGATGGTAAGGTTAATTATGTTTGGTATGCCTGAAACAGATAATTAAAACACGCAACTAAAACATTTAGCCATTCATCTTCGGAATCCATTGAAAATACGTGGTTTTTGAACGTTTTGTTTCTTAACTCTGACTCCGTCATTTCAAGGTTCGAATCCTTGTAGCCCAGCGAAGAGAGGGCTTCTGTAACGAAAGTTGCGGAAGCCCTTTTTACGTGCTTTTCGTGTCTCTGAGCGGCGCTGAGCCTAAAATGTGATATATTAAAAATGGTTTTGACAAATCGGAATTTGTGAGGATGAATATGAAAACCGAATGGGTGGATGGATCGGAGATCCGGGTAAAAGTTGTGGGTCATACAACTGTAATATCGGCAAACAGAGAAGGAATGGTCTCACTGGCAAAACAGCTTCTGACACTGGCTGACGGAGTTCCGGGAGATCACATCCATTATGATGAATACAATTCGCTTGAGTCGGGATCATCTGAAATGATTATTGAAAGGGTTCAGTAAATCCCTGTTTGAAGAGGAAGCCGGTCTGCCTATGAAAAGCCAGGGCTCTTTTAGACCAGTTTCTGGAGACGGGCGCGATCTCCCGGGAACAACATGATAAAAGTCTGCATGACATGATCGAAAAGATGGGTGAGAAATGAATAATGAATTATCGCTTGACCAACTTGAAAACGTCTCCGGCGGAGTCACGACGCAGGAACAGGTCTACCAGGTGGTGGCAGACTATCTGGATCTGGACGTTTCCCAGATCTCATCCGGGTGCTCTCTGACGGAGGATCTGGGTGCGGACAGATACGATCTTCTCGACATTATCAACAAGCTCGGCGAGATCTATAACATCCGTATCCCGGAACGCGATTATGCCCGGCTGCAAACGCCGGGGGATCTGATCGAGTACATTCAAAATCACAGATAAGCTTTCTGCCGTGCCATATGGAACCGGAACCGGGAGGTCGTCCCGGATAAACCGCAACTGTATTGAATCTGATCAAGGAGGAAAGATATGACAGTGTTATCAAAAGAATTGATCGAAAAGCTGAGCAAGGCGCAAAGTCAGGATGAGGTAAACGAGCTGCTTAAAGCGGCAGGCTGCGAGGAGGAAGATGCCGCGCAGATCTGGGAGGAACTCTCCCGCAAGCGTGAGGCCGGTGAGTCTGTGCTGTCCCTGGAGGAGCTGGACGCGGTATCCGGCGGCGTGGACCGTGACTGGCTCACGGAAAAATGCGCTGCTACGGTGGAACCGGGCAGTCATTGCTGGTCGAACGACCGGTGTTACCTGGACGAGGTGATCTATACGAATCCTCCCACGAGCATTCCCTGTTCGATCTGCGGGACGCATCTCTATTACGTTTATACAGACTTTGACAGCAACCCCAGCAATGATGTCAACCACTATAAATGTCCGAACTGCGGAAACGAAGAGAGCTGGTGACGGGAAGTAAATCAAATACGTCGATCCGAAGTGATACAGGAGCTTTGATACCATGAACCGTCATTACATCCTCACGCGCGCCTATGCCCTGCGGGGTTGGAAGCTGCTGCCCTACGCCGTCCAGTGCCTGTTCGTGCCCCGGACGGAGTTCTTCCGCGAGGAGGAGTGGGCGCTGTTTTCCGCCTGCGACGGGCAGACGGATATCGACTGGGACGCGCTGACAGAGGAGCAGCGGGAACGGTACGACCACTGGGAGAAGAACGGCTTCATCCGCCGCTGCGGCCCGGACGAGCGGCTGCTTCCGGTGCAGGAGTACCGGTTTTATCCCGCCCGCTTCAAGGAGGACGTGCAGTGGTCCATCACCGGACGCTGCAACTACAGGTGCAGGCACTGCTTCATGTCTGCGCCTCACGGGGCCCAGGGCGAGCCGAGCTGGGAACAGCTCATGACCATGCTGGACGCCTTCGAGCGCTGCGGCATCCACAACCTGAACCTGACGGGCGGGGAGCCCATGTTTCGCCGGGATTTCTGGGATCTGGTGGATGAGATCCACCGGCGCGGGATCGCGATCCCGACCCTGTACTCGAACGGGCTCCTGATCACGGACGCGTTTCTGGACGAGCTGGAGAAGCGGCATATGCGGCCGTCGATCCAGTTCAGTTTCGACGGCGTGGGCCATCATGACTGGATGCGAGGCGTGCCCGGCGCGGAGAAGATCGTCATCGACGCGCTGCGGCGCTGTCAGGAGCGGGGTTTCCCGACCTCCGTCTCCATGGTGGTCTGCCGCGAGAGCGTCGGCAGCATCCGCGAGTCGGTGAACCTGATGGCATCGCTGGGTGTGAACAGCATGAAAGTGGGCAATGCCTCGCCCCAGGGAGAGTGGAAGAACGAGCCCGAGCATTATCTGACGCAGGCGGAGCTGTATGAGGCTTTCCTGGAGTATATCCCGCATTTCTATGAGGACGGCATGCCGCTGATGCTGGGACTGGAAGGCTTTTTCTTCTACGACCCGCAGAAGCAGAAAGCGTCCGCCCACCACGAAAAGAACATCAAGGAGGCGGATTTCGGAAAGGCGCTGATGTGCGGACATGTGCGCCGGGGGCTCTACGTCAGCCCGAAAGGGAATGTCCTGCCCTGCATGAGTATGGTCGGCGGCCCCATCGAGGAGCAGTTTCCGAACATGCTCGAGACGCCGCTGGAGGATATCCTCGACCGGGATTCGCTCTACATGGACATCGTGAATTTCCGGATCAGCGACTTCATGGAGCATAACCCGGAGTGCCGGGAGTGCGAATACCGGGAGGCCTGCTGCGGCGGCTGCCGGGCGATCGCCGTGCGGGATCATCCCACGGACTATCTGTCGAAGGACCTGATCGCCTGCGAGTATTTTAAAGACGGCTGGAAGGATAAGAAAGACGCGGTGCTGAAGAGCATCGGACAACTATAAAAAAGACCGGAAGGAGAACAGCTATGAGAAGACTCGGAAGTGTCATCATCCTCGGTGCGCTGACCTGCGCGTTCGCGCTGGCCGGCTGAGGCGGAGGCGGGACCGCACCCGCGGAGACCGCCGCGCCTGAGACCGCCGCGCCCGAGACCGAGGCGGCGGAGGCGTACGCGATCGACTACCTGGTGCTGGTGAATAAGGAGAACCCGCTGCCGGATACCTGGGAGGACGAGCTTCAGACCGTTCACATGACGAACACCGTCGACAATGACCTCTGACTCCGTCATTTCAAGGTTCGAATCCTTGTAGCCCAGCGAAGAGAGGGCTTCAGCGAGAGATCGCTGAAGCCCTTTTTGTTTTGGATGCGTGAAAAGGCAGGCCTTTTTGAGTGTATTCTTACGAAGATTATGATTTAATATCCATAAAGGGGTTTTTAAATATGAAGTATTCTCTTTCCTGCGATTTCGGATATGACGTCACTTCTCCCATACCGTCGGTGGAGCCGGTCCACAGTAATTCCCACTGTCTCGTACCGGCGGTGATCGGCACGAAGGCGGAGCTGTTCCCGGGAGAACGGGATGAGATCGCGGAATTCGTTTCATACATCACGGACGAAGGCGGACAGACCGTCGGCGTCAAAGTTAGGATCGGACCGTCCGCCAAAGCTATGAAGTTCCGCAAATTTTTGGGGCTCCCGGAAGATCCGGGATGGGAGGCGGACCTGATTTGCGGAAAAGAGCTGTTTCTCGAAGATGATCATTATGAGAACGGGAAGAACACCCATACGTATCGCAGGCTGATCCTGCTGGAACAGAACGGAGGACCGTCATGAAGAAGATCGTTTATGTATGCGGAAGCGGTGTAAGGCAGCGCGTGTACGCGGCTGCGTATTGCCCGAGGTGCGGCGCGCCGATGAACGGAGGCGTGTGTGATAATTGCGGTTTTCCGGCGGTAAGGTGAGGGACCCGGCCGGAGCGGGCGATGTTTAAAACAGGAGCATGAGCATGAATAAAGCCGAGATCATAGAAAAACTGAATGCATTTCCCTACGCCCGCGAGGATTACTGGATCATCACCGGCGGCGCCATGGTCTTATACGGGATCAGAGAGCAGACCAATGATATCGATCTGGGCTGCAGCACGAGGATGGCGGATGCGCTGGAGAGGGACGGCTTCTTTGATAAGTATACCGAGAGCGGCCGCCGGCATTTCAGATATGGCGAGGATATCGAGATCTCCGAGAACTGGCTGTATGATTCCGTCACGACCGTCGAGGGTTTTCCGGTCATTACGATCCGGGGACTGATCGACATGAAGCGGGAGCTCGGCAGAGAGAAGGATATGAGGGATATTCGGCTGATCAATGAATACATGAGCCGGAAATGATAAGGAGGGCATATGAAGATCATCACGACGAAGCCGGGAGAGATCATCGATTTCGAGACGGTCTTTGCGGAGAATGAGAAGCTCCTGGGGGAGCCGGAGCACTGCGGACGTTTCGAGCGGATCGACTACACCACGGACGTTTACGAGGACGGCATCGTCCACCCGAAGTACTGCAACGTCTACCTGCCCTGGTGCTACGACCCGGCCGATGCGGACCGGAAGTATAACGTGGTCTATTACCAGCACGGAAACACGCTGGACCCGGAGTACTTTACCGTTCCGGAGCGGAAGAAGATGCTGGACTGCCTGTTTGACTGCCCCGAGATCGAGCCTGTGATCCTCGTGTTCACTACCGTGTACTTCGACTGCGTGAAGGACGCGGACATCCGGGCCGATACCGGCTATGTGCCCGCCGGCGACGGAAACTACCGCGGCGTGAAGGCGAACTTCTGGAAGGAAGTCATCGGGGACCTCATTCCCCTGGTGGAGCGCCGGTACCGTACATATACCGAGGGGACCGATCCGGAAGCCCTGATCGCCGCCAGGGATCACCGGGCGTTTTCGGGGTACTCCAGAGGCGCCATCTGCACCTGGTACATGTTCCATCAC
>CADBNC010000099.1 GCA_902795885.1 Oscillospiraceae bacterium | reverse complement strand
CCGCAAGCTCGAAGAGGCTTATCAGTTTGTCCGTCAGCTGGCGGAGAACGGCGAGACCATTCTTTTCGTCGGCACGAAGAAGCAGGCCACCGATGCTGTCCGTGAGGAAGCCTCCCGCGTCGGCATGTACTATGTCAATGCCCGTTGGCTGGGCGGTATGCTCACCAACTTCAAGACCATGCGCACCCGCGTTGATCGTCTCGCTCAGCTGAAGAAGATGCAGGAAGACGGCACCTTCGACATGCTCCCCAAGAAGGAAGTTATGAAGCACCTCGGCGAGATGGAGAAGCTCGAGAAGTATCTCGGCGGTGTGAAGGACATGAAGAAGCTCCCCGGCGCTCTGTTCGTGGTTGACCCGCGCAAGGAGCACAACGCAATTGCCGAGGCCCGCAAGCTTCATATCCCCATCGTTGCAATTGTTGACACCAACTGCGACCCGGACGAGGTCGATTATGTGATTCCGGCGAACGATGACGCCATTCGCGCCATCCGCCTGATCTCCGCCACGATGGCCAATGCCGTTCAGGAAGGCCACCAGGGTGCCGACGACGCTGCCGAGGAAGAAGCAAAGGCTTCTGAGGAATAAGGAATTCCGGGGGCGTTACGATAACGCCCCCCTTTCAATATCAGTCTGTAAAGATACGGAGCGGGTTTCCCCCGGCTCCTGCGAATAAGGAGGAAATATAAATGGCTTTTACAGCACAGGACGTAAAGACACTGCGTGAGATGACAAACGTCGGCATGATGGACTGCAAGAAGGCTCTCCAGGCTACCGATGGCGATATGGACAAGGCCGTTGACTGGCTGCGTGAAAAGGGCCTGGCCAAGGCTGCGAAGAAGGCCGGTCGTATTGCTGCCGAAGGCATGGCCTATGCCGAAGTCTGCCCCAAGTGCGGCGTTGGCGCCGTGGTGGAAGTCAACTGCGAGACCGATTTCTGCGCCAAGAGCGCGGCTTTCGTTCAGTTCGTGAAGGACATCGCCCACGTTGTTATCAAGGACGCTCCGGCTGATGTCGAAGCGCTTCTGCAGTGCAAGTATCCCGAGCGTGACCTCACCGTTGCAGAGATCCTGCCCGAGAAGGTCATGTCCATCGGCGAGAACCTGCAGATCCGCCGCTTTGCCCGCTATGCCAACCCTGTGAACGTTGCTTACGTACACGCTGGCGGCACTCACGGTGTTCTTGTGAACATGGAAGTTTCCGAGGGCATCGACGCCACTGAGATCGGCAAGAACGTCGCCATGCAGATTGCCGCCATGAACCCGAAGTACTGGGACAAGTCCCTCGTCCCCGCAGAGGATGTTGAGCACGAGAAGGCAGTCCAGGTTGCCCTGATGGACAATGACCCGAAGATGGCCGGCAAGCCCGCCGCCGTCAAGGAGAAGGCCGCCGCCGGCAAGCTCAACGCTTTCTTCCGTGACAACTGCCTGCTTCAGCAGGAGTTCGTCCGCTCTGACCTCTTCAAGGGCTCCGTCGAAGGCTACATCGCCGACGCTGCCAAGAAGCTCGGCGGCAGCGTGAAGTTCGTTGACGCTGTCCACTACATCAAGGGCGAAGGCATTGAGAAAAAGGAAGAGGACTTCGCCGCTGAAGTCGCTGCCCAGATGAACATGGGTAAGTAATCCTCCCGGATCAACAACCTATAAAACCAAACCTCCCCACCTGTGATGGGGAGGTTTTTGCGTGGTTTCATCGGTTTCCTGGCCTTCTCAGTACACACTGTGCTCCATGTTTCTGTAGGTCTCGAACAGCTCCAGACATGCATCACGGTCGATGCAGGTCAGAAAATCCTCCAGTTCCGTTCTCCCTCCTGCCAGTTCATCAAAGATTTCATCCCGGAATCCGATGTCGGCGTTGTCCTCAATTGTGCAGCCATAATAAACCTGGTCAATGTTCGCCCAGAGAATGGCAAACAGGCACATGGGACAGGGCTCGCCCGTAGTATAGAGCTCGCATCCGGAAAGATCATAGGAATCCAGCTCCTTTTCCGCGTCCCGGATTGCTGTGATTTCTCCGTGCGCGGTGGAATCCCTGTCGGCAAGCACCATGTTATGCCCACGGCCGATTATTTCTCCGTCCCTGACGATTACACAGCCGAACGGCCCTCCATGTCCGTGGGAGATGCCGTCCAGCGCTTCCTCAATAGCCTCGGTCATAAATGGATTTTCTGCCTCAATGTGCAGATCCTCTTCCGTGCCATCGGCGAAGCGCACTGTGCTGCCGTACATGCTCTCGGAATTGAGGGCATAGTCCCAGGGCACGAACTTCCCGTGCAGATCACTGGTCCCGATAATTCTGAGGGTTTTCACCTCCGCGGGCTCTGCCAGGGCAGGTACGGCCAGCGCAAATAAAAGCGCCAGAATCAGGACTATCCAGGTAAGCTTTTTCATTTTCAGTTTCTCCTTTTTGCCACAGGCAGATGCTTATATCAGCGGGAAACTGGCAACCAGCTTTCTCCCCGAGGTTTTTCATTTGCCAACACGATTATATCACAGGACAAATCACAGCTCTATCACAAGTTTTTGAAAAAACCCGGTGACCTCCGGCGCCATACGGGATGAATTCGTTTACTGCCTCTGTGACACAACTATGACTGTCCCTGTATTATAATGCGGGCATAAACTAAAAACGAGGCCGGCATGCCCCGGGAATGATCGTAAAAGGAGCGCGTCTACAATGAAAAAAGCAGTTTCTGTTCTTCTGGCTTTGGTTCTGGTACTGGCATTCAGCGCAACCGCCTTTGCTGATTATGGGATTGTGGTTACCGGGCACCCGGCAGATGAAACCCGTATGGAGGGGGAGACAGCCTTGTTCGTCTCCAGCGCAAAGTATTACACCACTTCTGACTGGTCCTTTGTCGACCCGTCAGGCCGTATGTATACGGCGGCGGAGTTTCGCAGCATGTTCCCGTCTGTTATTGTTGAAGGAGAACACACCACGATGCTGACAGTGGGGAATCTGAACATGGATCTGAACGGATGGGCAGTCTTCTGCAGCTTTCATTCCAGCGGAGACAATACAAGCACCAATTGGGCATTCTTCCACGTCGATGCCTGCCCGGCTCCGGCTTACACTGTTCCGTCCTATGCGCCCCCAGCCTATGACTACTATGATGGCGATACCACTTACTATTGGGAGGGTATCAGCCTGACTGATTATTCTGACGAAATGATGTATACCGAAACGGACGGAGCCATGAGCTTTGTCGGGATCGATGGCAGCTATTTCTTCATTGGCTCTGACGGCCTGTGGGAATCTTTTGACGCGGCAAGCGGCAGCTTTGAGGTCGGTATGCTCTGAGACGGAAGGACGGCTTCCGAAACTGAAGAGGCGCGGGATTGCAGATTGATCTTTTTGATCGCTGTGACCCCGCAATTCTTTTATGCGGTATATAAGAAAGCAAATGGCAGGCTGCAGAAGCAGCCTGCCATTTGCAGTTTACCTGCAGAATCAGTAGTATTCAAACCGCGAGGCCATCTTCGGGTCGTTCTCGGTATAGGCATAGCAGTTGGGGAAGTTCGCGTACTGGAACTCTTCATAAAGCTGTGCATACCGGGGGGCGGGCTGAGGAGGATAGTAATCCGCCAGCGTGCGCCACTCTTCCTCGGTGGGGTTCTCGGTGGTGGTATTGATTTTGCAGTTGGGATGCAGACGGGCGTATTCCTCAATCTGCTCCCGCGGGACGGGATCCATGCAGCCGATCCACAGACGGTCGAGCTCAAGGCTGTAGAGCGGGCGGATATCGCAGAGGGAGAAATTGTAGCAGAGGTTCAGATCCTTCAGCTTCGTGAGCCCGGAGAGCGGCGTAAGGTCGCCGGCGGCTGCCGTGGCGTATTCGATATAGTTCAGGTTCGGGCAGCTTGCCAGGGGCGAGAGATCGCGCACACCCGTCATCGAGATGATCAGCACCTCGAGCTCGGGCAT
>CADBNC010000098.1 GCA_902795885.1 Oscillospiraceae bacterium | reverse complement strand
GGCAATAGCCAGAGTCTTGGATTCTTCCGAAGTAGTATAAACCTCTTCCCGGATCGTATGCCAGTCGAAGAAGTCCATATGCATGTGAGCGTCGATAAGCCCGGGCGTCACCTGACAGGTGCTGAGGTCGATTTCCTCGCAGCCTTCTGGAGCGGGGACGTTCTCGCCCACGGCGGCAATGCATTTTCCCTCAACGAGGATCTGCCAGTTGCTCTTCCATTCCTCTGTGATACCGTCATAGAGGCGGCCGCAGCGGATGCGCTTATATTCTCTGTCCATTTCTTTCTCCTTAATCCTCAAAGCCTGTAAATTCCGGTGTATTTCTCCGTCAGATACTGCAGATAATGCGCTGCGGAGAGCTCTTCTCCGGTAGAATCCCACAGAACCTCACGCGGGGTCTTCGTGGAAGCAAAGCGGTGGATATGCGAGACATTCCAGTGCAGGATCTGTGAAAAATCGCCCCGCCTCACCTGGTCAAACATGTCCGGAATGTCCATATGCATGGCGTGCAGAAAATGGCCGTCGTAGCAGTTGCCAAGCACATAGCTCTGGAAGTAGCAGGTATACCCGCTGTACCAGTGCATATCCTGCAGGACGCCTTCAGCGTCATTAGACGGACGTACGCCGAGATACTCCTCCACCTTCGCATTCCATGCTGCTGGGAGCTCCTCGAAGGACAGGCTGCCGTCCAGAAGAGCTTTTTCCATCTCGTAGCGCAGGATCAGATGCAGGTTATAGGTCAGTTCATCCGAAGTCAGCCGCAGGGGTGAAATGTGCAGTGCGTTCAGAGCGCGGTAAAATACTTCAGGGGAAACGCCGTGCAATTCCGGGAAGTATTTCTCCGCTACGGGCAGAAAGTGCTCCCAGAAGGGGAGGCTGCGACCCAGAATATTTTCCTGAAAGCGGGACTGCGATTCGTCGATGGCAAGAGATGTGGATACGGCCAGCGTTGTGCCGTCAAGATCCGCACCCATATTCTGCCAGTGAATGGCATGCCCGCCCTCGTGCAGGCTGGAGAGCGTTGCCCGGGTGAAGTCATCCTCAAAATAACGACAGGTAAAGCGGATATCCTTGCGGAAATTGAAGGTCGTGTAGGGGTGTGCGCTCTCATCCACGCGGCCGCGGTCAAAGTTATACCCCACCGCCTGCAGCACCTCCCGGCAGAAGGCAATCTGCTTCTCCTTCGGGAAAAAGCCCTGCAGAGGCGATGGATCCGGCTGGGGCTCTTCGCTCAGGCGCCGGACAAAGGGGATGAGGAAGCTCTTCAGTGCGTCATAAAGGCAGTCGATCTGGTCGCGGGTGGTGCCGGTCTCCCATTCATCCATGAGTCCGGTCAGCGGGTCGTCCCCGTGCCCGGCGCAGCTGATCAGCTCCTTTTTATAGGCAAATTCCTGCTTCAGCCACGGCATGACCATGGCATAATCATCCCTTGCCCGGGCCTCTGCCCAGATATGCTCGGTCTTCAGATTGTGATCGGCATAGGCGGCAAAGAGATCCTCCGGCACTTGCGAGAGCTTATTATACTGGCCTCTCGCCTTCTTCACCATGATCTGAAGGACCGGATCCTGCGGCGGGGCGGCTTCGAGCGCACAAAGGAGCTCTTCCATTTCAGGGGAGGTCTCCATCGCGTGGAGCTGCCCGGCGAGGAAGCCCATCTCGGCCCCGCGATATTCGGCCGCGTCCTTCGGCATCATGACACGCATGTCCCAGGAGAGAGTCTGGCTGATATTGGTGAGATAGTCAATCTTCCGCATGAGTGAGCGGAAACGCTCTTCCACACACTGGTTCATGGCTTATTCCTGTCCTCCAACCCTGGCAGTTTCCACAGACTGTGGATTACACAAATGACAGGCCACGATGCTCTTCCCGTTCTGCATAAGCTCGGGTGCAGCTTCCCCGCAGACCGGCATGGCATGGCGGCAGCGTGTACGGAAGCGACAGCCGGGGGAAGGATTGATTGGGCTCGCTACATCCCCTTCCAGAATGATCCGTTCGGGATGCAGCGTGGGATCAGGGATCGGGATGGCCGAAAGCAGCGCTTTGGTATAGGGGTGCTTCGGGTCTTTGAAGATCGTCTCGTGATCGGCCTTCTCCACCAGCTTGCCAAGATACATGACGGCTATCTCGTCGCTGATATGCTTCACCACGCTCAGATTGTGGGAGATAAACAGATAGGTCAGCTTCAATTCCTTCTGCAGATCCATCAGCAGATTCAGAATCTGTGCCTGGATGCAGACATCCAGTGCCGAAACAGGCTCGTCCAGCACAACGAACTCAGGCTCGAGGATCAGGGCGCGCGCGATGCCGATGCGCTGCCGGCGTCCTCCGTCCAGCTCATGCGGAAAGGCATAGGCCAGGCGACGTTCCAACCCAACAAGATCCATGATGGCTAGAACCTTCTGCTCGCGCTCGGCGGAGCTCATACCACGGCTACGCTGCAGGAGCGATTCCTCAATAAGGCTTTTTACGCTCATACGGGGGTTCAGGGAGGAATAGGGATCCTGGAAGACGATCTGCATCTTACGGCGCATCTCCCGCATCTCCCGAGGGGAGAGCTCCAGAATATTCCTGCCGCGATAAAGAACCTCGCCGCCGGTGGCTTCATGAAGGCGCAGAATAACGCGGCCGGTTGTGGATTTGCCACAGCCGGATTCGCCGACGAGACCAAGTGTCTTGCCTTCTTCAATGGAGAAGCTCACATCGTCCACTGCGTGGAGCAGGCCTTTTTTGGTCGTAAAATATTTTTTGAGGTGGCGCACCTCCAGCAGAGGTTCACTCATGCTCGTACCTCCCCTCTTCCTGCGCCAGGAAGCATCTTGCCCAGTGGGTTTCGTTCAGATGCACGACTTCGGGCTTTTCAGTTTTGCAGCGCTCGGTGCAGTGCGGGCAGCGTGGATGGAATGGGCAGCCGGAGGGAATATCCGTTGGATCGGGCGGCAGGCCGGAGATCACTTTCAGCCGGGCCTGATCACGGTGCACATCCGGGATGGAATCAAACAGGGCTCTGGTATAGGGGTGGCGCGGATCCTTGTAGATATCCATGACACTGCCATATTCCAGCACGCCACCGGCGTACATAATGGCCACGTTGTCACAGATCTCTGCCACAATACCAAGATCATGGGTGATCATGATCATCGATGACTGATATTTTTTCTTCAGTTCCTTCATGAGCTCAAGAATCTGAGCCTGGATCGTCACGTCCAGAGCGGTGGTAGGTTCATCCGCAATCAGCAACGACGGCTTGCAGGACAAAGCGATGGCAATCACCACACGCTGCTTCATGCCTCCGGAGAACTGATGCGGATAGTCCCCGGCACGCCCACGGTCAATGCCAACCGTCTCCAGCATGTCGCCAGCCATCTCCCAGGCTTCTTTTTTACTGCAGTTGCGGTGAAGGAGGATCATCTCGCATATCTGATCGCCCACGGTTTTCACCGGGTCAAGAGATGTCATGGGATCCTGGAAGATCATGGCAATCTCCTCGCCGCGGATAGCGCGCATCTCCCGGTCACTGAGTTGGATAATATCCTGATCCTTGAAGATCACCTTTCCTCCCAGCACCTTTGCAGGGGGATTGGGCAGAATACGGAGGATACTCAGTGCAGTGGTAGTCTTGCCCGCACCGGTCTCTCCAACGAAGCCCAGCACCTCGCCCTCGCCCAGCTGGAGGTCAAGGTCGTTCACGGCATGGACATGTCGGTTGCCAGAGCGGTATTCCACTGTCAGGCCTTCTATTTTCAAAAAAACATTCATCTGCTCTGTACCCTCTTTATCACTGTCTGAGCTTCGGGTCAAGCGCGTCCCGCAGGCCATCCCCCAGCACGTTCAGGCTGAAGATGGTCAGGGCGATGGCAAGGCCCGGGAACAGGCACATGTAGGAATAATCGCGGATATAGGAACGCGCGTTGGACAGCATTGCACCCCATTCGGGCGTGGGAGGCTCGATCCCGAGACCGATAAAGCTGAGGCCGGCAGCCGTCAGGATGGCAAAAGCAACACCCAGCGTGGCCTGCACGATGATAGGGGCAAGGCAGTTCGGCAGGATGTGCTTGCACAGGATGGTAAAATCCCGCGTGCCGACCGCTCTGGCCGCTTCCACGAATTCCTGCTCCTTGATCCCCAGCACCGAGGCGCGCACTATTCTGGCGTAGGTCGGAATCGAGGCGATGCCCGTGGCAATCATCAGGTTTGTAAGCCCTGCACCCAGCGCGGCTGCGATTGAGATGGCAAGGAGCGTTGCAGGGATCGACATGATCACATCCATCGCGCGCATGATCAGGTTATCCGTCCAGCCGCCGTAATATCCGGCAACGGCGCCCAGAAGACCTCCGGCTACCACCGCAATGCTCACCGCAATGAAGCCGACTTTAAGTGAGATGCGGGAGCCATAGACCACGCGGCTGAAGATATCGCGGCCGAACTCATCCGTGCCGAAGATATGCCCCTTGCAGGGGGCCTTGTAGGCATTCAGCAGGTCCATCTGGTCATAGGAATAGGGGGCGATCTGGTCTGCAAAGATGGCCGTGATAACAAGCACACAAAGTATAAACAGCCCAAACATCGCGAGCCTGTTCTTCATGAGTCTGGTAAAGGTCTCTCTCGTGAGACTGTAGCGCTTTTCTTTCTTCTGGTTCATTTCTCTGCCCTCCCTTACTTATACTGGGACTTGATCTTCGGATCGAGAAACGCATACGCGATATCGATGATCAGGTTAATCAGGCAGAAAGCCAGCGAAATGAACAGAACGCCGCCCTGCACGACAGGGAAATCCCTCTGCTTAATGGCATCCACCATCAGCCGGCCGACACCATTGATGGAGAAGATGGTCTCGCAGAGAACCGCACCGCCGAGGAGGTTGCCAAACTGAATGCCGACCACCGTGACGATCGGAACCAGGGCATTGCGCAGCACATGGTCCAGCGTGATGCGGGATTCCTTCTGCCCCTTGGCCCGGACGGTGCGGATATAGTCCTGGCGGATAACCTCCAGCATGCTTGAGCGCGTCATGCGCGCAAAGACCGCGATTGACTGTGTTCCGAGGGCAAAGGCCGGCAGAATCACATGGCGGAAGCTGGTGAGTCCGGAGGGCGGAAACCAGCCCAGCCGCACGGAGAAAAGGAGAATGAGCAGCAGCCCGAGCCAGAAAATTGGCATCGAGATGCCGATCAGCCCCAGAATCATGGTGAAGTTATCGAAGAAGGAATACTGCTTCGTGGCAGAGATAATGCCGATGGGGATACCCACCAGAATTGCGATGATGATCGCCGCAAGGGACAGCTTGATCGTCGATGGCAGGGCGCTCATGATCTCCTTCATGACAGGCAGGCCGCTTTTATAGGAGGTGCCCAGATCGCCGTGCAGAAACAGGTCACGCACATAGCGCAGATAGCGCACAAAGAAGGGGTCGTTCAGACCCATGCTCTCGCGCATGGCCTCCACCTCTTCAAGAGACGCGGATTCGCCCACTACGATGCGAGCGGGATCGCCCTTTGTAATAGACATGAGGAAAAAAACGATCAGCGTTACCAGCAGCATGACCGGTATCAGATACAGAATCCTCTTCAGGATGTATTTTATCATGGAAATTCCTCCGGAAGTCAGATAATCAAGAAAAGTGCGGCATTGTAAAATGCCGCACCTCCGTAGGAAACGAATTGATTACTTGACCTTGTAGTAGGAGTAGCAGCTGTTCGGATCCATGACCATGGATTCTACGTTGCCGCCGATACCGACGAAATATTTGCGTTCCCAGATATTAATCCAGGGGCATTCTTCAGCCAGGAGATCCTGAATCTCGGCATAAACCTCGCCGCGCTCGGCATCGTCAAAGACAACGCGGGACTTCTCCAGCAGCGCATCGCACTCAGGGTTCACAAAGCGGGCCCAGTTATTGCCGCCTTCCACCGCGTTGGAGGAATGGAAGCAGCTGAAGAGAACCGTATCCGGATCCATCGTGCCGCTGCCCCAGCCAACGATGAACAGCTCAGAATTGCCGGCATAGGCCTCGGAGCACATGGTGGCAAATTCCATGGTGTTGATCTTCACCTTGATGCCAACCTGCTGCAGCAGCTGCTGTACGATGGTGGCAATATCCAGGTTCTCCTTCTTCTCATCGCAGAGAACAGAGATCTCAAACCCGTCTTCATAGCCGGCTTCTTTCAGAAGCTCTTTGGCTTTTTCCACATCATACACGTGGGAGTCGGTTTCTTCCTTATAATACTTCATCTGAGAGCTGATCTCGCTGTAGGCAACCTGAACGGCATCGCCCTTGATCGCCTTGACGATGGTGGGGATATCCAACGCATGGGAGATGGCCTGGCGGACGCGGACATCGTCCAGCGGAGCCTTGCTGCAGTTCATGCCAAGCAGCGTGGTGGCGCGTGCGGGCTGCTCAAGCAGCTGGAGGCCTTCGGTCTCACGGACACGGTTATGGTCGGTTTCGGGAATCTCAAGGGCGATATCCACATTGCCACTCTCGAGCTCGATAGTACGGTTGGTGCTCTCAGGGACCGCGACAACTTCAACCGTGCGGAAGACAGGCTTCTCACCCCAGTACTCTTCGTTGCGCTCGAGGGTCAGCTTCACGCCCTTGTTCCAGGACTGCAGCTTGTATGGGCCGGTGCCGACGGGCTGGGTACCGGCATTGTCGCCTGCCTCGGTGATGGCCTTCTCATTGACGATGGCATTGGAAGCGAAAGTCAGGCCGGTCAGGAACGGCGCGGAGGGCTGTGTGAGCTTGATCTCAACTTCATAATCACCCGTGGCCGTGACGGACTCGACATCGCGGAAATAGGAAGCAACCTTGGGCGAATCGGCGTTGCGGGTATAGGTGAAGACAACATCGCTGGCCTTCAGCTCTTCGCCGTTGGTAAACATGATGCCCTGGCGCAGATGGAACACATAGGTTGTATCGTCAACCTGCTCATAGCTCTCGGCAAGCTTGCCGACGATATTCTGATTCTCATCCTCATAAACCAGCGTCTCAAAAATATTGTTGAAGATCTGCTGGGAAGAGGCATCGGTGGTCTGGGAAGGATCAAGCGTGGAAGCCTCGGCGTTGGCTGCAACACGGAGCACATCCTTATCCTTGTCGTTGTCTGCGTAAGCCGTGATGCCCAGAGAAAGGATCATCACAACGCTCAGCAGAAGTGCCAGATAGCGTTTCATGTTTTCATTTTCTCCTTTTACATAGAATTGCTGCGCTCAGAATGTTTCATTTTGAAGCTCCGTCAGGGAGAGCGCGCCCGTCGTGGGCTTCATCGGGGAGATCCCGTTACAATTGGCTCATATTATTACATAATGTATGACAAAAAACAAGAAAAAATTTCCGCTTCCGGATTTGTTTTTCCGTTCAAAGGCTCACTCTTGCCGCATCCGGGCTGACTGTGCGCATATGCGGGCAGACATATGACCGGACAATAATCAGGCCCTGTGATAGACGATCTTCCCGTCAATGATGGTGATATACGCCTCACCGCCGACAGTGGACAGCGGATCGGCTGTCCAGATGACCACATCCGCGTCCTTCCCTGCCTCGAGACTTCCAACCCGATCATCCACACCAAGCGTTCTGGCGGGATTGATGGTAATGGCTTTCCAGGCTTCCTGTCTGTCCAGGCCGGAATTGACGGCAAGGCCGGCGCACATGGGCAGAAACCGCAGCGGAATAACCGGCGCGTCCGTAATGATGCTGACACAGAGGCCTGCCCGGCTCAAAATGCCGGGCGTGGTGAAGCTCTTACTGGCAAGCTCGATCTTGGACTTGTGCCCCAGAGTGGGTCCAACCAGCACGGGAAAGTCTTCCTCCGCGAGTTCATCGGCTATCACTTCACCATCCGTGCAGTGATCCAGCGTTGCCCGCAGGCCGAATTCCTTTGCTATACGGATAGCAGTGAGAATATCATCCGCCCGGTGGCAGTGGCACTTGAGGGGGATCTCTCCGGCCATCACGGGGAGCATGGCCTCCAGCTTCATATCGAAGGCAGGGTCTTTCCCGGCCTGTTTATCATCATAATAGCGTTTTGCCCGGAACAGCAGCTCGCGCAGGAGCGCCGCTGTACCCATGCGGGTCATGGGGGCTTTTCCGCCGGCTTTTCCATAGCAGCCCTTTGGATTTTCGCCAAAGGCGCACTTCATCGCCGCGGGGTCTTTCAGAACCATCTTATCCACGCGTTTTCCATGAAGCTTGATAACCGCGAAGGTTCCTCCCACAACATTTGCGCTGCCCGGACCCGTGCAGGCAGTGGTGACGCCGCCCTGGATTGCTTCGGCAAGGCCCTCATCCAGCGGGTTGATGGAATCAATGGCCCGCATCTGGGGTGTGATGGGATCCACCATCTCGTTGAAGTCTGCCCCTTCCCAGTTCATTCCCTCATTATCCAGGCCGACATGGCAGTGGGCTTCAACGCAGCCGGGCGTGACCAGGCGGCCCTGCGCATCGATGATCTCCGCTTCCTGCGGGGTCGGAATCTCCCGACCGATGGCCGCAATTTTGCTGCCCTCAATCAGAAGACAGCCGTTTTCAATCTCTTCTCCCACGATGGGAAGAATGTGTGCATTTCGAATCAGCAGCATGTTTCTATACCCTTTCCTGTATTCCTGAGCGCATCATCCGGTCTCCGCGACCGGATCAATTATGACTTGAAAAATATCGATGCTGATATTATGATACAAACTGATCCGAGACGCAACAATTAATTCCGGAAATCTCAACCGGTACAGGGAAAACAGGGAAGGAGACACACATGCCAGAATTTGCAAAACGTATGGATTATATGGCGGGTTCCGCGGCCATCATCCGGGGTCTTTTCGGCGCCATGAACGATCCGGAGACCATTTCCTTCGGTGGCGGCGCACCGGCTTCTGATGCGCTTCCGGTGGAGCAGATGCGGGAAATTGCCGCCGATGTGCTCAGGCGCGATTCCCGGGGCGTG
>CADBNC010000097.1 GCA_902795885.1 Oscillospiraceae bacterium | reverse complement strand
CTTTTTTCCAGCTGCCGCGCAACATCTCCGGTTCCGAAACCATATACTCCGCACAGCGCTCCATCCGTGGTTCCAGGTTGTGCCTTTTCCGCATTCTCATGTGTTCTCAAACCCCGTATCTTTCTGGAATCAGTTCACTGGTATAAAATCAAACTTCCGCCGGCATTCTGCCGGAAGCGGCGCAGTTTGCGCCGGAAGCATACCACAGCCGCGGCAAAACATCAAGTGTCCATTTCCCTTTTCCTGCCGATGGAAGCAGCTCTTCTCCGCTGTGGAAGCTCATGCCCCCTTCACAAACAGGCCTACGCATGATATGATAGCAGCGCAGGGCCGCGAGCAGCCACATCAATGTGCGTGATTCACCCGCCCTGCATCGATTCGCCTGTCCGGCACAGTTGCCATGGAAGGCTGAAGGAGGGTTTCAGACAATGACTCTGGAAGAGGTTCTCATCCCTGGGCTGCAGTCTCTGGGTTTTGCGCCGGATGCAGATACGCTGCGACGGTTTCGCATTTTCCATGACCTTCTCACCGAGCGGGGAAAGCAGATGAATCTGACTGCCATTACAGGAGAAGAAGATATCGCCCGCCTTCATTTTCTGGACTGTGCGGCGATTCTTCCGTTTCTTCTTTCATCGGGAAGTGAGGCTTCCGCCAATCGCAAACCGCATGCCGAAGAAGAAGCCATTCCCTGTGTACTGGATATCGGCAGCGGAGCTGGATTTCCCGGGCTGGTTTTGAAGATTCTCTGCCCCACCATGAAGCTCACGCTTCTGGACAGTCTTCAGAAGCGGGTGCGCTTCCAGGAGGAGCTGTGTGAGGCTCTCGGGTTTTCGGATGTGCGCTGTCTTCATGCCCGCGCAGAGGAGCTCCCGGGTGAGATGCGCGAGGGCTTTGATTTCGTTGTATCCCGCGCCGTTGCGAGGCTCAATATCCTGGCAGAGCTCTGCCTGCCCTATGTGGCCGTTGGCGGCTGCTTTCTGGCCATGAAGGCCGCCTCCGCCGGGGAAGAATTTGCCGAAGCCCTTCCCGCCATGAAGCGTCTGGGGGCGCCTGCACCTGTGCTGCAGGACTATACCGTTCCCGGGCTGGACGCATCCCGCGCCGCGGTTCTTGCACGGAAAGCAAGCGCTACACCCCGGACGTACCCCCGGCGCTTCGCGCAGATCCGCAAGCAGCCCCTTGCCTGAGGCCGGCATCTGCAGCCGAGACTGCCTGCCCTATCCGTAGAGTTCGCCGAAATAATCTTTTGCCTCCTGAACGGAGATGACCTTCTGATTCACCAGCAGGGTGACAAGTTTCTTCGCCCTGCCGTCCTCTTTGGTGATATAGCTGCGGATATTCTCCACCAGCCCTTCCCAGTCCGCGGGCTTTCCGCCCCAGCGCTGCTTCTCCCGGGGGATTTCGGGCTCGATCTCTTCGGCGAAGCTGTCCACCATGGCGAGCATATTCTCATCCGACATTTCACCTGTCAGCGCGTCATAGAAACGTTTGCAGAAAACCTGCCGGAATCGCTCATTCATCATCAGCCTGCCGGCCAGCCCGTTGTATTCATATCCCGCCTGTGAAAACAGCGCGGGATAATTTACTGCCGTAAAAAACCCCAGATCAAGGTCCACAAGGGCATAGCGAAGCTTCTGATCCTGCTCGGACCAGTAAAAGCGCATGTTTGGTGAGTTGAAATCAAAGTTGCCGCTGTACGCCTGCATAATGCACCAGGCGATAACACTGTCCAGATCCACGACCTCCGCCACCTGGCGGAAGTTTTTATCCTCCCCGAGGTCGTTTTTCATGGCGAAGCTGTATATATCCGCAACCTTTCCATCTGCCGGCCATTTCTCTTTCCACTGCGTAACCTGCTTCACATTCTGACCAAAATGATTGGCAAAATGCGCCTCCGAATGGGCCTCCCGGATGTTATAAAGCCCCCGGTATTCGCCGTTTATATACAGGACGGCATACCGGTGATCCTGCGAAGGAAGCTCAGGAAAACAGCGGATTGCGGCCTCGTGCATCAGCGCATCGCGCATATAGCTGGAGCTGTCGCCTTCCTGGGCTGCCCGGAGCAGAACCGATGAAAAGCGCTGCACATCCCTGCCAAAGAGATCATACTGCAGCTCGCCCCCGTAGTAGCCCCGGAAGTTCAGCTTCATGGACTTTTGCTTTTGCACAAAGCGCGAGGTCGCTCCATGCAGCTTCAGGCCGCAGTCGAGGCGGAAGCCACCGCCGTCTTCATAGAACATCACGGCCGCGGGGATTTCCAGATCCAGCTGCGGCGTGAAATAGACCCCGGTTTCCGGGTCAAAGAAATCCTCCGGATCGCAGACCACGCTGACAACCGGCAGACTGTGGTTTGCATTCAGAATATAGCTCAGGCTCAGTGTTTCACTGCGCAGATGCCCCTGCGCATAGCTCGCCGCCCGGATGACGCAGGTGCCCGCGACCCGGATTGGCCCGGTATAGAGATAAGACTGGCGTGTGGGTTCGCTGCCGTCGGTGGTATAGCGGATCTCGCCCGGTCCTTCCAGTATCAGAACCACGTCCTCCGTGTTGTTAAACACGCCGTCCCGTGCGTCCTCTCCTCCGCCCAGCCGTGGCATTTCTCCGGGAAAGCGCGTGCCCGAAGCGTTCTTTCTTCCGGGAGTCGGCTTTTCAAAGTAATAGAAGCCATCCTCTCCCCTTCCGAAGCTGCATCCCCTCGGGATCTGCCGGAGCAGCGCCCAGTCGCAAAGCTGCCCATTCCGCCGGCTCAGATATAATCCTTCTTCCTGCGCGTTGAGGGCAAAAGGGGCCACGTTCTCACCGCTGATCTCCGTGCTGCAGCCGTAAACCACATATTCTCCCGGGTTCAGTGTCCCCTTCGGCAGGGTCCACAGAAGTCTGCTGCTTCCCTTGTCCGAGAGGGCATAGTCAGAGAGCTCCAGAGGCTCGCTCCCGGTGTTTTTCAGCTCAACCCAGTCGGTGTATCCAGCGTCTGCAATGTTAAAGCGCTCGTTGTATACCATAGCCTCGCTGATGACGAGGTCTTCTGCGGCGCCGCGCATTTCAGTCTGGAACTGCACATACCCATCCTCCGTATTGGGGTACCCGGGCGTCGGAAGCCTGGTTTCAAGGAAGCTGCCGTCCTCCTGGCGGGCCAGACTTACATCGGCCGAGGCCTCCATGGCAGGCACATCGTCAAGCTGTCTGCCCGCACTGTCATAAAGAACAAGCATCTCTCCCCCTGCAGAGACGGCAAAGTTCGTGTGAAGCTCGCCATCGTTATTGTCATCCGTTCCGTCGCAGAAGAGCAGGAGGAAGCCGCTCTCTTCCATTGTGACAGCCGGGAATGCCCATCTGTCACGTCCGCAGAGGAGCGAGAAACCCTCCAGGCTGACGCGTCCACCCAGATTCCGGATTTCTATCCAGTCGCCGAAGCGGCCTTTGCCGTCAGCAAGAAAACTCCTGTTGGAGGCCATTATTTCATTGATGACCAGCTTTGCCGGCTCGGTTTCCTCCTGGGCAGCCACCGCTGGTGTCTGCCCTTCCTGTGTGCCCGCGGGCGGCTGGTCGCCTTCGTCGCGTGCTTTCGCTTCCGTATGGTCCACAGTTGTTTCAACTGTAGGAAGCTCCTGATTGGCAGACTGTGTCTGCCCGAGCCTCTCCCCCGTTCCTTCACTTCCGCAGCCTGTACAAAGCAGCACACAGAGAGAAAGAAGAAGCACAGAAAGGGCATGGCGGATGGTCTGCATCCACATGCCCTCTTTTTGGTCTGGTACCACGGTATGTATCGTTTTCTGTCTGGTTTCTGTCCGCATCCATGCACCTTTCGGGTTTCTGCGCCGCCTGAGAATCAGCACCTGCCTCCTGTCATCACCTGCAGCAGCTTGGGCGAAATCTTCAATAGAACTGCCCGAAGAGCAGCCGCTGCTGCCAGGCAAAGCAGTATTCCAAATATTCTTCCAGTCAGATTGGCAACAAAAATGTATGGTGTAAGCATAGCTGTGAGCGCCCGGATTTTCCCGACAGTCAGACTAATGACTGTCTGGTGCAGCGCCAGAAGCAGAAAGGAAAGCCTGTAAACTTTACGGTTCTCCATCCACGGCGCCACAGGGAACACAAAAATCGATGCTCCTGCCACGGCCAGGGCTGTCATCATCAGCGCAAACTGTGGGAACTGATAATCCAGCACCATGCCAAGAAACAGCATTGTAATCAAAAAGCGGATCCTGTCAGCGTCCTTCTGCCCGTCATAATGTATGCCAAACATGGCCCCCGTCATATAGGCAGGCAGGTACAGCACGATATTGCCCAGATATCCAAAGCGGGGATAGGCGTATTTTTTCAGCACCTCGAGGGCCAGGATCATCAGGGCAAGCAGGAACACACTCAGCTTTTTCCTGCGAAAAAGGACCAGCAGCACCGGTGAGAGAAGCGCCAGCAGAAATACGGCGTAAAGATACCAGAAGGCGCCGAGCGGCGGCCAGATCCGAAGAAAGAAAATCTGTTTCAGCAGCTCCGAAGCCGTCCATCCGCTTCCCTGCACGACCGCCTTCAGCGAAAAAAGGAGTTCCCAGATCACATAAGGCACAAGGAGTGTAAACACACGCTTTTTGAGCTTCGTTCCGAGATTCTGAAAATCCAGTTTGTAGAAGAGCAGGAAGCCCGTAACCAGAAAGAAGAAGCTCATGCAGACAATTCCGTTCATCACCACAAAATAGCTGATGAGATCATTCAGCCAGACGTCGGTTCCGTTGACAGCCAGCGAATTGTCAGGTGACTCGCAGTGATAAAGCATCACTTCAACCATGAAAAGGAAATTCAACACCGGGATGCGGTCTTTCAGGGCTTTATCCATCTGTGCTGTCTCCTTTCGGTTTTCTCTTCGCAGAGCGCGAAGGAACAGGACCCCTCCGTCTGCAGGGTGTCTCTATCATTCGTCGCTGTTATCGGCCTTCTTTGAATCTCCTGGCTGAGTCCTGTGTGCCTTGTCCGGCCGGGAGAGCATATAGGCAAAAACCACCGTCAGCAGGCCGAGAGCAGCAGCTGTACCGACAATCATGGCTTCGAAGCTGAAGGGATGGGCATTGCGCAGGAAGAACACAGCCGCAAGCCCCGCAATATCGATCAGGGTTCTGCCGAAGCTTGCCAGCAGCATGCTCCTGGTGCTGTTTGTGCGGATCGCAGCCCGGTTAATCAGGGAATTCACCCACGCCAGCAGACTGCCCCAGGCCAGACCGATCAGCGCGCCGATGACATATTTCATAGCTCTGTCTCTTCTTTCAGAACAAATTTTGTACATGATAACATTCCTCAAGAAAAATTACAAGACCCTCTTGACTTTAGCACTTAAACGTGCTAAAGTGACAAGCACATCATACGGGAGGCAGCTTATGAAAGCCGGTAAGTTTGCAGTTTTCGCATACTTTTACCGCTATTACTTTACAGTCTGTGAGTAATAGAAGTTTGTGCTGCAATTCTTTTGATTTTCATGAAGCAAGAACCGCACGGACTTCTTCCGGGCGGTTTTTTCATTGTCTGCCGTAAAGCTTACAAGGAGGAAAAGAAAATGAAAAAGACCATTGCCATTCTCTGCGCGTTCATCATGCTTGTCAGCGTCTGTGGTGTCTCCGCTTTCGCTGCGGAAGAGCAGTACAATGTCGGCATCTGCCAGCTCGTACAGCATCCGGCTCTTGACGCCGCGACCCAGGGCTTCAAGGATGCGCTGACGGAAAAGCTCGGTGAGAGCGTCACGATCTCTGAGCAGAACGCCGCCGGCGATTCCGCCACCTGCGCCACCATCATCGGCACCTTCGTCTCTGACGAGGTTGACCTGATCATGGCCAACGCCACACCCGCCCTGCAGGCTGCACAGGCAGCAACCAACCAGATCCCCATTCTTGGCACCTCCATCACCGAGTACGGCGTTGCCCTCGATCTGGATGATTTCAGCGGCGTGACCGGCATCAACGTCTCCGGTACCTCTGACCTCGCTCCTCTGGACGGTCAGGCGGACATGCTGGCTGAGATCTTCCCCGATGCCAAAAACGTTGGCATCCTCTACTGCTCTGCCGAAGCCAACTCCAAGTATCAGGTAGAGACCATCACCCCGCTTCTCGAGGAGAAGGGCTACAAGGTCACCGCCTATACCTTCACAGACTCCAACGATGTCGCTGCAGTTGCGCAGAATGCCTGCGATGACAACGATGTCCTCTATATTCCGACCGATAACACCGCTGCTTCCTGCGCTGAGGCGATCAACAACATCGCCCTGCCCGCCGGCATCCCCATCGTCTGCGGTGAGGAAGGTCTCTGCTCCGGCTGCGGCTGCGTGACACTGTCCATCTCCTACTATGATATTGGTTACGCCACCGGCCTCATGGCATACGAGATTCTCGTCAATGGTGCAGATGTTTCCGCCATGCCCATCGAGTATGCGCCTGAGTTTGTCAAGGAATACAATGCTGACAACTGTGAAGCGCTCGGCATCGAGGTTCCTGAGGATTACGTCGCCATCGGTGCTGCCGACGAAGCCACTGAAGAGGCTTCCGAAGAGGCTGCCGCCTGATCTTTGACACAAGCCCGCCCGTTCCCTGCGGGGAACGGGCGTTTTAGTAAGTTGTAAGGAGTTCCATCTGTGAGTGCTTATTTCGCTTCCCTGAATATACTGAAGCTTGCAAAAAACCTTCCGGGCGGTGTCTCCCAGGGTATTATCTGGGGCATCATGGCATTGGGGATTTATATCACCTTCCGCCTGCTGGATGTGGCAGATCTGACGGTCGACGGCTCGTTTACAACCGGTGGTGCGGTTACGGTCATGCTGATACTTGCAGGCTGGCCGGCGTGGGCTGCAATTCTGGTTGCCATTCTGGCCGGAATGGTTGCAGGTCTGATTACCGGACTTCTGCACACGAAGCTGGGGATTCCTGCCATTCTTGCCGGTATTCTGACGCAGCTCTCCCTTTATTCGATTAACCTGCGGATTATGGGCATGTCTGCAAACAAAGCCGTCAGTGTGGACAAATACGGCCTGCTGCTTTCCTCCCGCAACATTCCGAAGGCGATACTGATCGGAGCCATTTTTGCCCTCGCTCTGATCAGCGTCATGTACTGGTATTTCGGAACTGAGCAGGGCTCTGCGATTCGTGCCACCGGCAACAACCCGCATATGAGCCGCGCACTTGGCATCAACATCAATGCCATGAAGGTTCTGGGCCTTTCCCTTTCAAACGGAATCGTTGCACTGGCTGGCGGACTGATGAGCCAGTACCAGGGCTTTGTCGATATCAACATGGGCCGCGGTGCCATTGTCATTGGCCTTGCAGCCGTTATCATCGGCGAAGTCATTGGAAACGCCCTTCTGGGCAAGCATCTGAACTTCTATGGCACGCTGGTCTTCGTTGTGCTGGGCGGTGTGCTGTATTACCTCGTGATCATTCTGGTTCTCTGGCTGAAGCTCAACTCCAATGACCTGAAGCTCTTCACGGCTGTCATTGTTGCGCTCTTCCTGGCTGTCCCCTATCTGCGCAGCCAGCGCATCAGTTCCTTTGCAAAATTCAGGAAAAAGGGGGCAGACCGCAATGCTTGACCTGCAGAATGTAAGCAAGACCTTTAACCCCGGTACAATCAACGAAAAGCGTGCACTGCACAACCTCTCTCTCCATCTGGAGCCGGGTGACTTTGTGACGGTGATCGGCGGCAATGGTGCAGGCAAATCCACCATGCTCAACGCCATCGCCGGCGTCTGGCCCATCGATGAGGGGCGAATCCTTCTGGATGAGCATGACGTGACCGCGCTTCCCGAGCATAAGCGCGCATGGCTGATCGGGCGTGTCTTTCAGGATCCGATGATGGGTACTGCACCGAACATGCAGCTGGTTGAAAACCTCGCCCTCGCACGCCGTCGCGGGCAGAAGCGCGGGCTCAGCTGGGGGGTGACGAAGGAAGAGACTGCCGAATACTACGAGCAGCTGAAAACCCTCGGCCTCGGCCTCGAAGAACGTATGACGGTCAAGGTCGGTCTCCTTTCCGGCGGCCAGCGGCAGGCGCTTACACTTCTGATGGCATCCCTGCGCCAGCCGAAGCTTCTGCTTCTCGACGAGCATACCGCCGCCCTTGACCCTGCTACCGCTGCGAAGGTTCTGGAACTCTCCGATGCCATTGTGGCGGAGAACAAACTCACCACCCTGATGATCACGCACAATATGGGCGATGCCATCCGCCACGGGAACCGTCTGATCATGATGGACAAGGGCCACGTAATACTGGATGTTTCCGGTGAGGAAAAGGCCCATCTGACCCGCCAGGATTTGATGGACAAGTTTGCCGAGCTTTCCGGAACACAGGTTGAAAGCGACGAGATGCTGCTGTCCTGAGCGGCACAGACTGTGAAAACATCATAATAACATACATCGAACCGGGGTTCGGCCTCTTCTGAGACGGAATCCCGGTTCGTTTTACAGTTATGAATTCAATTTCGGATTTATTCCGTGTTCTTCTTCACCGGGCTCTGCCGCTAACATCTTCCGGTTCATCGGATGCGGAACATCCGCCCGTTATCCGTTCGCTGCCACCCATTCATTGATGACGCGCTCCGCTTCAGACACCCCCGAGGCCGCCGCCATCTGCAGATACACCCCAGCCTTCGTGGAATCGGCCACGGTGCCCTCTCCGTTCAGATACATCATACCCGCGCGGTACATTGCATCCGGAATGCCCCTCTGTGCGGCCGCCTCATAGCAGGCGAGCGCCTGCGCCGGATCCTTCTGGCAGGTGAAGTAGCCAATCTCTCCCCCATTGCGGTAGAATGCCCCCAGGCTGTATGCCGCATTCAAATCGCCCAGTGCAAAGGAGCGTGACAGATAATCCAGTCCCTGATCTACATTCTGTCTGACGCCCTTGCCATAGACATGGGCACAGCCGAGAAAATAGTAGAGCCTACCGCGGGTGTAAGGGTCACTTTCTGACTCTGCCTGCGACTGCATTGCCGATACGGCATCTTCGTACATATTTTTTGCTGCAGGCGGATCCGCAGCCGTACCATAGCCAAGTTCCGTGCTTCTTGCCTTACAGTAAAGCGCACCTGCATCCCCCTGGTCTGCTGCGAGACTGAAGAGCCGATAGGCCTCGTTGTCGTTCGTCCCGACACCGTAACCAAGGTAATAGCACAGTCCAAGAAGGCCCTGCATGGGTGCATAGTTCATGTCAAGGTTCTCGCGCATCAGGCGGACAGCCCCGGCAAAGTCCCCACTGTAATAGCTGGTCTCTGCCCTCTGGAAAACATCCTCCGCCTCGCCGCGGTCTGCCATAACCATGTCCTGCTGACCGCTGCCGGCTGTGGTCTCCGGTGTCACAATAATTGTGTCATCTGCCTGCGGAGTCTGACGGATCACCATCTCCGCGCCGGAATCCCAGCCTGAGACGGCAGGTGCCGGAGCGCTGTCTTCGATCAGCATGATCTGGCTGTCATCCTCCACAATGGTGAATGACGCAGATGCCTCCGCCTGTCCGGCTGCATACAGATGCAGGATCATCAGGCCCGCTGCAAGCAGCCTGTAAGCCCGTTTCACAATACTCTGCTCCTCTCCTGATTACAGAATCCTTCTCGCTTCCAGATAATAACGCTTTTCTTCCGCCTCTCCCATTGAAAAGGTCTTCCGCGGGAGTGTCCCTCTGTGCAGAATCCCAGGGAACAGGCTTTCCTTCTCAATTGCCGGCAGCAGAAAGCCGACTGTGTTCGCATGATCTGCCAGCGCTGAAAGGGCTTTTTCACCATGGATATAGTCCAGCGTTCCGCTGTGAGTGCAGAGCCATTCATCCAGGAAGCCCTGCAAATGCGAAAGTGCCAGAGCATTTCCGTCTTTCGGCAGATACAGCGTACCCCGCTTTCCCTCGCTGATCCATGGCACTGCAGTTCCTCCCGGAACATTCAGCGTCTTCTGCGCATCCTGCAGCAAAAGTGCCGCATCGCAGTCCTTCACGACACGGTGGATCGGTTCAAATCGCTGATCCGGGTCATGGATATTGTTCAGCTCGCAAAGGGCGTAGCGTGATGGGTGCCGGCTAAAATCCATCTCGGGGTGCAGGCGCTTTCGCTCTTCATAGCACGCCTTCGCCGTGGCAAGTGAATGATTCCCGTCCCCCACAGCATAGACCAGCCGGGCCTGTGGATGCCTTTTTCGCTCTGCCTGCTCGTATTCCTTCAGCCGTTCTCTCAGTGCTGCAGCGTTCTCTCCGGCAACCAGCCAGCCCCGGATATGGCCGCCATGCTGCATCAGTTCAAAATCATACAGCAGCGGAAGCCTTTCTTTCATAGCATCCAAAGGTTCAATGACCTTTCTCTCCGCATCATTGCAGAGAAGCAGAATGTGAGGCAGCTCCAGCGGAGCATCCCTTCGGATCGCCATCCGGGGAGGGATTCTCTCCGTCACGGTCTCTTCCGTTGCACGGACGCTGGCGTCCTCCCTGCCTGTATAGTCATAGGCCTCCAGATCCACCATACCGACAACGCCTCTTCTGCAGATGCCGCTTTCCATCCGGCGCTCCGTATACACAAAGCAATCCGGGTACGCATGGAACAGGCCGTCCTGCAGCCATGCATGCATGTTTTTCTGAATGCCGGCAATCTTTTCCCCGGCATTCTGATCAAGATAGACTTCGGGAAGAATCAGCCGAAGGGCCGATGGCCCTTCGCCGGCAATTCTTTCCGTCTCTTCCCAGTATTCGGGCTGGGATGTAAACTGGTCACAGGCAATAACCGCCCACGGTCTCAGATCCGCCAGCTCCGGGAGAAGAACCTCTGCCTCCTGAAAGCAGGGCATCTCTTCGTATGTTTCTCTGCTCATGTCTCCCCCGTTGTTTTCCTTCCGGTCATCCTCGATCCGCGAAGATGCTTCAAGGGTCATAGACAACCCTGCCGGTCGAAATCACTTCATCCGCCACTGCAATGATAAAGCGCCTGAAGGCATCGTCACCGATACAGGTCTGCAGCGTAATGATATGGCTGTCTCCGGTCACTTCATATTCATCCAGCCAGTAGGTGCCGGCAAAATTATTGTGTGCCGAGCGGAGGAAGGCATCCCGATCCTGGGCAATGTTGTCATCATAAATCATGGTGACATATTCATCCGTATAGATCACATTCGCACACACCTTATAGTGGATCTCCTCCGTTGGTGTGTAAATAATGATATCCGGATGGCTTTTCGCAAACTCCGGATCCGCATAATTCCGAAGCTGCCCGAACATGGACCCATCCGCCATATTGTGGCCGTAGATAACCGTGTTGAAGGTGTCAAAGTGCTGCCCTTCAAGTGCATTGCAGTAGATGGACCCGGGAAGCCCTGCGTTTCCTTCCGGCGTCACCTCGAGATAGTAGTCATCCATCGTCGGATGCTGCAGGATCGGATACTGGATTGTGGTCCCCGGGATATCGATCCAGCCGATCACGTGCGGGTTCACTTCCCAGAGAGATTCAAAATCAATCGGGGAAACGTAGGGGGTTGGCGTCGGGGTCGGTGTGGGAGTAGGAGTCGGGGTTGGGGTCGGCTCCGGGGAAGGCTCCGCCTCTGCGGCTGCCAGCGCCTGTGCCTGCAGGGCGGCGCTTTCTCTTTCGACGCCGGCACTTACACCTGCGCGATAGAGGAAGAAGCCCGCCACACCCAGCAGAATGCCCGCCAGAAGCACAATGGCCGCGATCGTTAAGGGTCTTGTTTTCGTTTTCATTGCTGCGCTCAGATCTTTTACGCCGGATATTCCGGCTTATTTTGTACCAAAAATTCTGTCACCGGCATCGCCCAGTCCGGGTACGATATAGCCGTGCTCATTGAGGTGATCATCCATTGCGGCGACAAAAATGTCCACATCCGGATGATCCTCCGTCATTTTCTTTACGCCCTCCGGCGCACCGATGATGCTCATCAGCTTGATGTGACGGACGCCGGTTTCCTTCAGGAAGCGGATGGCAGCAGAGGCACTGCCGCCTGTTGCCAGCATCGGGTCAACCACGATCGCATCTCTCTCCTGGATGTCGGGCGGCATCTTGAAATAATACTTCACCGGCTCCAGCGTCTCGGGATCACGGAACAGGCCGATGTGGCCCACCTTGACGTTTGGCATCATGCTGACCATGCCGTCAACCATGCCGAGGCCTGCGCGCAAAATCGGCACAACGGCAAGCTTCTTGCCGGCAATGCGTCTGCATTTGGCCTTTGCCACAGGGGTCTCAACCTCGATCTCCTCCAAGGGAAGATCCCGGGTGGCCTCGTAGCACATCAGCATGGCGATCTCAGAAATAATCTCACGGAATTCCTTCACGCTGGTATTTTTGTCGCGGAGAATGGAAAGCTTGTGCTGAATCAGCGGATGATCAAAAACGCAAAGATTGCCCATAATATGAACTCCTCTCAAAAACTGCCATAATACCGGCAGTGAATTCACTCTTTCATTTTCGCCTGGCGCTCCCGTTCTGCCTGGGAAAGCCGCAGATAAACCGGCAGCAGAAGCTCAGGTGTGCTGTCCGGAAGATCCTTTGCCTCCATGCCGACACCCCATGCGGTCTGCCAGCGAAGGTTCTCAGGCGCAAGGCGAAACGCGATACCCCGCTCGGAAAGGTACGAAGCTGTGATTGCCGCGCCGTCTCCCGTGAGGAATACCGGAGGCGACTCTCTGTCCGCTTCATACAAAGCAGTAATCTCCTCCGCAAGCTTCTCCAGAGAGATCGCCCGGTCCGGACAGAGGCGCACCGGCCGGCCGTTTTCCACGCGAAACAGGGCGTTATATACCTCCGAGCGTCTTGCGTCCATCACGGGGCACACAGGCCCGCCGGCACCTGCCCCGTTCCAGGCCATTGCCGCGAGTGTTGAGACGCCAACGCACGGCTTCTCGGCCCCCCAGGCAAGCCCCTTCACCGCTGAAACGCCGATACGGATGCCCGTAAAAGAACCGGGACCGCAGGCAACTGCGAAGCGGTCAATCTGCGAAAGGGAAATGCCTGCCGTCTGCAGCATGCTCTCCGCCATGGGCAGGAGCGTGCGGCTGTGGGTCAGGCCACTGCACTGATATGCCTGGCAGACCAGTCTCTCGTCCTCCAGCAGAGCCACAGATGCCGCTTTGGCAGAGGATTCAAATGCAAGTGTCAGCATTGCCCGCCTCCTTCTGCCGTAATTCTGCGCCCGGTATCCGAGAGCTTCTCTATCTGCACGCGAACTTCGCTTCCGTCGAAGATATCTTCCACATTCTCGCTCCATTCCACAGCCAGGATGGCCTCTCTTGCAAGATAGTCCTCCCAGCCGATCTCGAACAGCTCTTCCGAGCTGCTCAGGCGGTACATATCAAAATGTATCAGTTCCGGATTCCCCGGATATTCATTGACAATCGTAAATGTAGGGCTTGAAACGATATCGCGGATCTTCAGACCTGCTGCCATACCGCGTACAAACGCTGTCTTTCCGGCGCCCATCGGGCCATACAGGCAAACCGTGCAGGGCGCAGAAAGCATGCCCGCGAGCTCTGCCCCGGCCTGCTCGGTATCCGCCTCACAGCGGCTTATCCATTCCTTCATGCTAACAGTCTCTTTCTGTAAATCTGATCTTTCTCTAAACTTTATACAGTTTAGCACCTTTCCAATCGTCTGTCAATTTTTTGTAACTTTCTTTATGATTTCTTTAGGAACTCATTTTCCGTTTCCCCGGCACAAGCGCGCCCTTCCCTTGTTGCTTTTTTCTCTTGCAGGATGAGTAAATATCTGCTATAATGCATTTCGCTGCGAGGAAGCAGGGGTTTTCTCCCTGTTCCTGCAGGTACAAACGGAGGGTTACCGAAGCGGTCATAACGGGGCGGTCTTGAAAACCGTTAGGGCGAAAGTCCACGCGGGTTCGAATCCTGCACCCT
>CADBNC010000096.1 GCA_902795885.1 Oscillospiraceae bacterium | reverse complement strand
GAGGACCCTGCCGAACAGGAACAGCAGCACAGCCGCCAGAAGCAGCAGGCGCAGGGCAAGAAGGGCATATCCCCGGATCAGCTTTTTTCTTCTTTTTGCACTATCCACGCGCTTCCCCCTCCTCCCCGAAAGGCCGCAGGGCAGCGAGCAGCAGGGTTCTGTCCTCTGCCGCCCCCTCAGCACAGGTGGCCATCGCCAGCACAGGCGGCGGCTCGCGGGATTCATCCTGCGCTGCCGCCTTCATCTCCTCCAGCAGGCCTTTGTCCAGGCAGACGGCCCGCCTTTCCGCCTCATCCAGCAGCGCCGGGAGCGAGAGCGAGGCAAGCTCCGGGTCGAAGAAGAGCTGCTCGGTCTCCTTCGCGCTCATGCACAGGAAGGGCAGGACCCGGAAGGACCTGCGGGGCGTGAGGAACGCTCCCCCCTGCTGTGCGTCGAAAAAGGCCCTGTCCAGGTAGAGCTCCAGATCGCCGAACATGCGGTGGTCATCCATATGATGCCCATAGACCAGCAGATAAGGGTCGTCCGCCTCCCGGCTGTTCCGGGAATCCAGGAAGATGCTCCCCGCCAGGGAGTATTTTCCGAAAGCATCGGTGCTCAGGTAGACCAGATTCGTCCGCCCCTGCAGAACGGGATAGTCGATGGCCGTGCCCTCCAGCGTGAGCCAGCCGCAGACATCGGGGTTCATCTGCTGCAGCTCGGCCAGGCCCGGCCGGGTCTCCTCCTGCGCGCCCGTCCCGGGGCGGAAGGCCTGCAGGGAGACTGCGAGATCATCCACCTGCTGATAAACCTGCTGCGCGTCCCAGATGGCATAGACGCAGAAGAACCCTGCTATGACGAGGAGCGCGCCAAGCAGGAGCGATATGATTGTGTTCAAAAGCTTCAGCAGTGCTTCTGCCAGCCGCATTCTGCCTCACCTCCGCATCCGGCAGGGATTCCTTCAGGCCGGAGGCCCGCCCGCATCCGCAGGCAGGCGGGGTCTCTGTGCCTGTTTAGCTCAAAAGCCCCTCCGGGGGAGGGGCTTTCTTTGCAAGTGACAGTTTCTCATCTGAAACTGCTACTACACGCAGGGTATTGGATCTGGATCGGGCATCCGGGTCACCGGGCCGCGATTGCTGATGCCGGGGATCTTACTTCGTATTGAAGATCTTGAAGATATTGTCAAAGGGATCTTCTGCGGGAGCTTCCGGTTCCGGTTCGGCTTCTGCCTCGACCGCCGGGGCAGCGCCGGGCACAACAGGATTCAGCCCCGAGGCCGCCTGGAAAACAGGAGGCACGGAAGGAGCAGGGCTGGCTGCGGCGGGCTTTGCCGGGGCAGCAGGAGCCGCTGCAGGCTGTACTCTGCGGGAAGCCGCTGCCTTTTCGGCTGCTGCAGCTTCAGCAGCGCCTTCTTCAAAACCGGTGGCAATAACCGTAACGCGGATTTCATCCTGCATGCTCTCATCGAAGCTGGCGCCAAAGATGATATTGGCATCGGGATGGGCAGCCTCCTGAACCAGATCTGCAGCTGCTTCCACATCCTCCAGGCCCATATCAGAGGAGCCTGTGATATTGATGAGAACGCCGTGGGCGCCATTGATGGAAGTCTCCATCAGGGGGCTGGAAACCGCAATGCGCGCAGCCTCTTCCGCCTTGCCCTTGCCTGCGGCATGGCCAACGCCCATATGGGCGTAGCCGGCATCCTTCATGATGCAGGTAACATCGGCGAAATCGAGGTTGATAAAGCCGGTGTTCTTGATGAGATCGGCAATACTCGTCACTGCCTGGCGGAGCACATCGTCGGCAATCTCAAAGGCGTTTGCCAGCGTGACCTTCTGGTCCGTGGCATACTTAAGCCTGTCATTGGGGATAATCAGAAGAGAATCCACCTTGCCGAGCAGCTCGCTGATACCGGCGTTGGCCTGGTCCATGCGGCGCTTGCCCTCGAACTTGAAGGGCTTTGTCACAACACCGACCGTGAGAATCCCGGCATCCTTGGCAATATCCGCAACCGTCGGGGCTGCGCCAGTGCCTGTGCCGCCGCCCATACCGGCGGTGATGAAGACCATGTCTGTATCTTCCAGAACGGCGCTGATGGCATTCCTGCTCTCTTCCGCGGAACGCCTGCCGACTTCGGGATCAGACCCGGCGCCCTGGCCGTGGGTGATCTTCTCCCCGATCTGGATTTTCTGATCTGCGCTGGAAACCGCCAGCGCCTGCTTATCTGTATTGACAGCGATGAACTCAACGCCCTGTGTGCCATCCTTCACCATGCGGTTAACAACGTTGTTGCCGGCGCCGCCGACACCAATCACCTTAATTGTAACAACGTTTTCAGGACCAACCTCGGCCTTAAAATCCATATCCCTGTTCCTCCTGTCCGAATCTGTAACGCCACTATTGCGTAATTATTCTGTATCTATGGCCCTTATAATATTACATTTTTGCTCGAAGGTCAATAGTTTTTTTCATTCGAAGGCAACTTTTTTGTAATCACTTTGTCATTTTTACCTTATGTAAACACCTCTCCGGCATGCAGCAGGTCCGGAGAGGCGCTGATCTGCTCTGTCATTCTGCCTGCAGGGCTCCCGCTTTCGCAGCCGCGGGCAGGTCTTTTCGTCAGTTGGGGCTGAAGCGTGCCGTCTGGCCGTCGGAGAGGTTGATGACGCCGATATCCCCTTCCTTCAGCGTCGCGAGGACGCCTGAGAGCATGGCGAATTTCTTGTCCACCTGGGCATGCCGGCCCAGCACGATGGTATAGCGCCCGCCGTAGGCGATTTCAGGACTCTGGGGATTTGCGAAGTCCACCCGCAGGATCTGGGAGACCATATCCCGCCCCTCAATCTGACGGAGAATATCGATCAGGTATTCCACTTCCTCTTCGTTCCCGCTGGCGGCTGTCAGCTTCTCGCCGATAAAGAGCGTCCCGGGGTTGAAGTTCACCACCGGCACGAGCTGCCCGGTTTCGCCCTCGGCGGCTTTTCCGAGGACCTTGCCGTTGTGGTCCATGGTCCATTCCTCATCGCCCAGAATCAGGTAGGCAAGGGCGCTGCTCTCCTGAACCTCGATGGTGATGCGGTTGGGCAGGGCACGGTGCAGCGAGAGCTCCTCAATATATGGCAGCTTCGAAAACACACGGCTCACCGCCGCGAAACGGTCGAAGAAGAAGAGGTTGTCGCCCTCTTCGATATCAATGGCACGGATAATCTCTTCATCCGTATAGTGGCTGTTGCCCTCCACCTGGATATCCTCCACGCGGAAGAAAAGACTGAGCACAAGGATGGCCACAACAATGACCACCACAAAAATCAGCGGTCTGCTGAAGCCCCTTCTGCGCCTTGCGCGCATATATTCTTCCTGTGTCTCATCCGTGAGCGCCGACAGGTTCAGCCTGTCCTTCCATGATCTGGATGCCATCCTCTTCCTCCGGGATTCTCATTCTCTCCTGCCGCCGGTGTGCGGATGGAATTATACCACAAGACTTCTTTCAGGGGAAGATTTTTTTCCGCCCCCTGCTCAGCCCCGCTTCCGGCCGTATTCCAGCACGGCGTCCACGATCTGGTCCAGCGAATCCCGTACCGAGAGAGCCGCCATGCCGTCCGCCATTTTCTGCAGGCGCTGCCGGTCACGGAGCAGGCCGCCGATTTCATCCAGGAGGGTCTTCTCGTCAAACTCGCCCTCCAGAAGCACCTTCGCCCCGCCCGCGCGCTCCACCAGTCTGGCGTTCTTCTCCTGATGGTGGTTCGTCACGTTGGGGGAAGGGACGATCAGCGCCGGCTTTCCGATGCGGCTGAGCTCGGCGAGGGTCGAGGCTCCGGCGCGGCACAGCACCAGATCCGCCGCCGCCAGGACCCGGGGCGTGTCATAGATATACTCTCGGATCTCCACATTGCAGTCGGCAGGGTTGAGCCTGTCCTTCTCCAGCTTCCTGCTGATGGAGGCGTGATAGGACGAGCCGGTGGAGTGGATGACGCAGAAATCCTTCTGCCCCTTCATCAGCGGCAGCATGCGCATCATCATCTCGTTCATATGTCCGGAGCCGAGAGAGCCCCACATGGATACCACAAGAGGCATCTCGGCGGGGATGCCCAGCTCCTTCCGGGCGCGCTCCCGCGTATAGAGGCCAAACTTCCCGCGGACGGGCGTTCCCGTGACACGCACATCCCGCACGCCGGGATAACTGCTCCGGCTTTCCTCGTAGCCCAGCAGCAGGCAGCTGATATGGTCGGCCAGCATGCGCGTCGTGAGGCCGGGGACGGCGTTGCTCTCATGCAGCAGGGCCGGGATGCCCAGCTTCCCCGCCTCCCGCAGCACCGGGAAGCAGACATAGCCGCCCGTCCCCAGCACCACATCCGGCTGAAAGTCCTGCAGGATTTTCCGGGCGCTGCGCTCGGATACGACGAGGTTTCTGGCGGCGTCCAGGTTGTGCCGTATATCCTTCAGATGATGGCCGCGGCTCAGGTTGCTGACCGGCAGGGGGAGAATGCGGTATCCCTCACGGGGGACCAGCTCCATCTCCATCCTGCCCTCGGCGCCGATAAAGAGGATCTCGCTCCCGGCGTTCAGCTCCTGAATACGTTCAGCCACAGCAATGGCGGGGTTGATATGCCCCGCCGTTCCGCCACAGGTTAATATAAGTCTCATGCTTTTCCTTTCACTCCGCGTGTCTCAGTACATATACCGGTTGTAGACCGTCAGGAAGGACAGCACCATGCAGATGAAGGAGACGCTTGTAAAGAGCATGAACAGCTCCTTCTCCTTCCATTTGCGCCCGGTCCAGCCGCCCATCTCCAGATGGTGGTGGAAGGGGGCCATGCGGAATACTCTCTTCCCCCCGGTGATCTTGAAATAGGAAACCTGAATGATATCCGAGAGGGTCTCGATGATGAACATGACGCACAGCATCAGCAGGATCAGCGGCATGTCATACGCGAAGGCCAGCGCAGCGATGGCACCGCCCAGGAAGAGGCTTCCCGTGTCGCCCATAAACACCTTTGCCGGGTTGAAGTTAAACGTCAGAAAGCCAACCAGGCCCCCGACCATGGCCGAGGCAAACATGCCCAGCTGCAGAAACTCGGTGCCCCAGGCGAAGCTGACCAGCACGAAAAACAGGAATACCGGGATCGAGGTGCCCGAGGCAAGGCCGTCCACGCCGTCGATAATATTCACCGCGTTGACAGTCCCGACCACCACAAACACCGCAAAGACATAGTAAAACCACAGCGGCACGGGGACTTCTCTTCCGGAGAGGGGGAAATAGATCTTGGCGCTGATATAGCCTGCCTTCCGCATGATCCAGACGAACAGCACCGCCGCCACCAGCTGCAGCGCGAACTTCTGCTTTGTCGTAAGGCCGGTATTCTGCTTCTGCTGGACCTTCTTCCAGTCATCCAGGAAGCCGATGGCGCCGAACACCAGCGAGAAGGCCAGCACAAAAATATGCTCAAAGTGCCCCTGCAGCATGCCCGGGAAGCCCAGCGTCAGGCAGACCAGCACACAGCCGAGAATGAACATCACACCGCCCATGGTCGGCGTGCCCGCCTTGTTGCCATGCCAGGTGGGCCCGTTTTCCTTGATCGCCTGTCTGGCGTTTTCCTTGATCAGCCAGGGAATATAATATTTACCGAACGCGGTGGCAAAAAGAAAAGCCAGCAGAAATGCGCAAAGCATTTTGATAGTCATAGGCGTCTCTCCCATAAAGTCTGTATGAGCTTCAGAGCTGCTTCAGATAGTCCAGCACAATCTCGCGCTCGTCCATGTGGCGCTTCTCGTGCCCGATCACCTGATAGTCCTCGTGCCCCTTGCCGGCCAGCAGAATCACGTCTCCGTCCTCTGCCATGTCCATGGCTCTGTGAATGGCCTCCACCCTGTCGCAGATGCGGCACCAGGGGGTGTCAGCCCCGTCCATGCCGGCCACGATTTCGTCGATAATGGCCTCCGGCTCTTCGGTGCGGGGGTTGTCGCTGGTCACGATAACAAAATCTGCGTTCTGCAGGGCAATTCTGCCCATCAGCGGGCGCTTGAGGCGGTCCCGGTCGCCGCCGCAGCCAAAGACGCAGATCAGGCGCCCGGCCGTGGAGGGCCGCAGGCTGCGCAGAACCTTCTCCAGCGCGTCGGGCTTGTGGGAATAATCCCGCAGGACGCTGAAGCCGCGCCCGGTGGGGATGTTCTCCAGCCTGCCCTTGACACCGTGCAGGGTTCCGAGGGCGGCGGCGCATTCCCTGAGCGGGATGCCCTCTCCCATGGCCGCAGCAATCACAGCCAGAGCGTTGGAGACGGAGAACACGCCGGGGATATGCAGCTCCGCCGGGACACGTTCGTTCCCCAGGCAGGCCGTAAAGCAGACGCGGTCTGCCAGGAAGGCCGGGTTCTCTGCCCGCAGCTGCGCCTTTTCATTCTGGCCGTAGGTCAGCACCGGGCAGCGGATTCCCTCTGCCATAAAGCCGGCCCAGGGATCATCCGTATTGATGCAGGCTGCCCCGCACATGGAAAAGAGCTTCCTTTTGGCGGAGGCGTAGTCCTCCATGTCTCTGTGGAAATCCAGATGGTCCTGGGAAAGGTTTGTATACACCGCCGTGTCAAAGTGCACACCCGCCACGCGGTCCAGCGCCAGGGCATGGGACGAAACCTCCATCACCACATGGGTGCATCCCCGGTCCTTCATCTCGCGGAACAGCCTCTGCAGATCGCAGCTCTCGGGCGTGGTATGCTCGCTGGGCAGTTCCTCTTCGCCGATGATGATGCCGTTTGTTCCGATCAGGCCCACATGCAGGCCCCGGGTTTTCTCCAGCAGCTGCTTGAGCAGGATGCTGACGCTGGTCTTGCCGCTGGTTCCCGTGATCCCGATGATGCGCATCTCCCCCGAGGGGTCGCCGTAAAACGCGCGGCTGCAGAGGGCAAGCCCCTTCCGGCTGTCCTCCGCCTCGATGAAGGGGATATCCTCCCCGGGGATCTCCTCACAGAGGATTGCCGCGGCGCCGTTTCGAACCGCCGCGGGGATATAGCGGTGTCCATCGGTTTCAAAGCCGCGGATGGCCACAAACAGGTCACCCGGCTTTGTCCTGCGGGAATCATAGCTGATCCCGCTTATTTCCGTTTCCGGATCGGCCGACATTCTTCGCACGGGAATATCGGCGATCAGTTCCTTGAGTTTCATATTTACACTTTCTCTGCCACGCGGAGCTTTGCGCTGTGCGCACGGGGATTCCGGGCACACTCCTCCGGGCTCGGCAGAATCGGTTTTCTTGTGATGCTTCGCAGGGTCTGCACGAAGCCGCAGGTGCAGACAGGGGCTTCGCGTGGGCAGACACAGCCATGCTCCCGGGCATTGATGGCCTGCTTGACGATGCGGTCTTCCAGCGAATGGAAGGAAATGACGCAGAGGCGGCCGCCCCTGTTCAGGCAGTCCGGCGCGTCCCGCATGACATCCTTCACCTCACGCAGCTCGTCGTTGACCTCGATGCGGATGGCCTGAAAGCTTCTTTTGGCCGGGTGCTGCTTTTCGCGGAGCGCCGGTGCGGGCATGGCGCCGCGGATGAGCTCGGCCAGCTCCAGGGTTGTTTCAATGGGGTGCTCTGCCCGGGCTGCAACAATTGCCCGGCTGATCCGCCGGGCATATCGCTCTTCACCATATTGGAAAAGAATATCCGTCAGGGCTTCCTCGGGATAGCTGTTCACCACATCTGCGGCGGTTTTCCCGGAGCTGCGGTCCATGCGCATATCCAGCGGAGCGTCCATCCGGTAGGAGAAGCCTCTCTCCGCCTCGTCCAGCTGCGGGGATGAGACGCCAAGATCCAGCAGCACGCCATCCACGCCCGGGATGCCCTGCTCTTCAAGGATCCCCCTGATATTGCCGAAGGTCCCGTGCACAAGCGTAACACGCTCTGCCCATGGGCGCAGCACCTCGGATGCGCGTTCCAGCGCCGTGGTATCCCGGTCAATCGCAATCAGGCGCCCGCCGGCGGAAAGCCTTTCGGCGATGCGGCGGGAATGGCCCCCGAGGCCGAGTGTTCCGTCCACATAGATCCCATCCGGCCGGATATTCAGATTTTCTATGCACTCATCGAGCAGAACCGATACATGACCATCCATCAGAAGTCAAGCTCTTCCATTACAGCCGCGATATTCTCGGGCGTGGTCTCGGTCATGAAGACCTCGTTCCAGCTGTCGCTGTCCCAGATCTCG
>CADBNC010000095.1 GCA_902795885.1 Oscillospiraceae bacterium | reverse complement strand
CTTGGTGACAGACAAAAGCCCGGCGTCAACATCGCAAATTATGGTGTCATCAAACAGGCGTTCGAAGCCGGAGAGGAGCGAATTGTCGGGGATCATCCCCTTTACCGGGCAATGGCCTATGCCTGCAGGCACAGCGCAATCGACCTGATCGAAGCGGAAAAGCTGTCCGCCCTCTGTGGCGATACCATCACAGTTGCCGGCATTGCCCGGGCCTCGCGGATCGGGTGCCGCAGCATTGTGCTTGAAAAAGAATGGTACAAAAAAGACTGCGGCACGATCATCGGCTTTATTGATCAGATTCCGGTGTCCTGCGTCCCGAAGGGACAGGAAGGGTATATTCTTTATAATGGGGAGACAGGAGAAACTGCGAAGCTGACGCAGAGTGTCGCCGAAACCATTAACCCCGAGGCCTTCCTGCTGATACGAACCCTCCCGCGGGAAAGCATTGGCAAAAAGGATCTGATCCGCTTCGGAGCAAGGAGCATCCGCCCCGCAGATGTTGCCTGGGTAGCCGTGCTGGGCCTGGTGGGGGCGCTAATTGGAATACTGCTGCCTTCCCTGAATCAGAAAATATATGACGACTATATCCCCCTGGGAAACTACAGCCAGCTGATTCAAATCTGCATTGTCGTCGCAACATTTATGCTGGGCAATCTGTTTTTTGACATGGTGAGCAATCTGACAGAATCGCGAATCTGCAGCCATGTGGGATATGATCTGCAAAATGCGGTCTATTACCGTATATTCCATCTGCCAGAGAGCTTCTTCCGGGAGTATGAGAGCGCTGATCTGGCCCAGAGACTCGAATACATGCATTCTATAGGGGTTACCTATGTCAAATCCACGCTGCTGACGGGTCTGGCAACATTTTTCTCTCTTCTTTATCTGTACAAGATGTTCCGATACTCTGCCAAACTGTCCTGGTGGGCATTGCTGATGCTTCTTCTGTACGCAGGGCTGCTGTTCCTTTTCAGCCGGAAGTCAATCCAGTATGATAAAAAGATTGAACAAAGAAAAGGGCAGGCCAGCGCAAAGCTGTTTCAGTTCCTCACCGGCATAGAAAAAATCCGCCTGGCCGGAGTGGAGGACCGCGCAGCATACGAATATCTTGTGCCATATGCAGAGGAGCAGACACTCGAAATCTCAAAGAATCGTTTTTCGGCGGTTCGCCTTGCACTGTCCGGGATCATTACCACAGTCTTTTCCATGGTGTTTTATCTTGTTGTGGTAAAGAAACAGTCCAACATCACCAGCGGCCAGTATATGGCTTTCAACGCGGCCTTCGGGGCTTTTTCCGCGGCTGTTCTTGCCATGATAGACAGCCTGCTGAGCCTCTATCTTCTGAAGCCAGTCTATGAACGGGTTCAGCCAATGCTGGAAACAGCCGAAGAGGATAACGGTGACAGAGAAGCTCCGGGAGAGCTGCGCGGGGAAGTCAGCTTCCACAATGTGCGGTTTGCCTACGATAAAAACGGTGCGAACATACTCAACGGGATAGACCTGAAGATAGCCCCGGGTGAATATATTGGGATCGTCGGTGCATCCGGCTGCGGGAAATCCACTTTATTGAAGCTCCTGCTTGGCTTTGAGGAACCGGATCAGGGTCAGGTATGCTATGATGGGAAAAACCTTCGTCAGCTTGACAAGAGAGAAGTTCGCAAAAAGCTTGGCGTTGTTCTGCAAAACGGAAAGCTCATTGCAGGAAGTATCTATGAAAACATAACGATAACAGCGCCAAAGGCGACGATGAAGGATGTAACGGCAGTTATTGAAGCCGTTGGTCTGAAAGAGGATATCAACAAAATGCCGATGGGGATCCATACGGTCCTCAGCGAAACATCGGGGACAATTTCCGGCGGTCAGCAGCAGAGAATTCTGATTGCGCGTGCAATTATCAGCCATCCCGCGATCCTGATTTTTGATGAGGCGACAAGTGCCCTGGACAATGTGACACAGGCGGCTGTGTGTGAGAGCCTTGATAAAATGAATGTGACGCGTATTGTTGTGGCGCACCGTCTGAGTACAATTAAGAACTGTGACAGAATCATCGTGATTGATGAAGGAAAAATTGCTGAGGAAGGCAATTATGAGAATCTTATGAAGAGAAACGGGCTGTTCTATCAGCTTGCATCGAGACAGCTTGTGGACTGAGGGAAAACAGTATGGCATTAACAAGAACTTATGGGCAGGATTCGTGGACCCTGTCAGACGGGCATGAAGAGATACTCTCCGTACACGAAACAATGAGCGAAAAAGAGGTCACTGTAACGGTGAGCGGTTCGCTGAGGAGCGATACAGAGCATTATTTTTATGATGAGCTTGTTGCCCTCTCAACGGTGGGGATGGATATTATCCTGGACTGCAAAGACCTGCGTTACATAGCCAATGCCTGCCAGATTGCCCTTCTGTCCGTACAGCAGAGAATGGATCAGATGGGCAGGGGAACTCTGACATTGAGAAACGTCCCACCGAATATCCTCGCAGATTTTGAGAAGACAAATCTGCATGAACTGCTTATGATCGAATGATGGAGGAAGCCCAGTGAGATGTTATACCGACCCCTGCGAAGGAAAGCAGGATTACATTTTTTTCAGCTATTGCCATGACGATGCCGGCTTGGTTTATCCCATTATTGAACGGCTTGCCATTGAAGGCTATCGTATCTGGTATGATGACGGCGTTCATCCGGGCGATCACTGGCCGGATGTGATTGCGGCGCACCTTCGCGATGCAAAGATCTGTGTGGCGGCTGTTTCTGCCGCTTCGGCAGAATCCCATAACTGCCGCAACGAAGTCAGCTTTGCGGTGGCAAACAACAAACCGCTCCTGACAATTGTGCTCGAAGATTTTCAGATGCCGCTGGGAATGCAGCTCCAGATGAGCAGTTCAAACTATATCAGAATGTTTGAGCTGTATGAAGAATCCTTTTACGGCAGGCTGCTTTCCTCGCCGGCGCTGGCCGGATGCGGAGAAAAGCAGGGAGGAGCCTCAAAAGAACTGCTGGATCAATGGCGCCGCCATGTAAGGGAATACCGAAATGAGGAGGTCATTCCGGATGCGGCGCCAGAAGAATTGTCCCCCGAGGTATTGCCTCCCGCCCAGAATGATCCCCCCGCCCAGAACGATGATGAGGAAAGCATCAAAACCCAGGTTTTTGCGATGCAGCCAGAAGAGGACCAAATAGTGGCGGATAATGCCAATGATTATGTTCATGTACCGGCCCTTCTGATTCGTGAAAAAACAGGAGAGATTTTTCGAATCGAGAAGGATATCACAGTTCTGGGCCGAAGCGGAGGCGAAGCGGATCTGGCTTTTCATGGCAATGGGAGTATCAGCAAGAAGCATGCCCAGATCATGAAAAATGGAAAGAGCCTGACCCTGCGCGAGCTGGGGGCGACCAACAAAACGGTGGTCAACGGAAAGAAGATGGCGCATTTTGAGACAGCGAATCTTACGCCTTATTCGGAACTGATTCTCGCAAACGAGCAATTCTTCCTCGTATATGGCATGGCATATGTTCAGGTCAGCCTGGAGCAGAAGCTATACATACTGAAAAACCAGAAAACAGGTGACGCAAAGCTTCTTTTGGAAAGCAGGTCGACCCTGCAGGTGCCTGGATGGGAGCAGCAGAATCCGGCAGGAAACAGCCGAGGCAGACCGGGAGAGAGTATCGAGATTTTCCGTGAACAGAACAGAATGATTTTGAGAAACGGTTCAGAATCCAGAGCTGTATTTAATGGCAGTGAACTGAACAAGAACGAGACTGTCGAACTGCATGACGGCGATGTCATTTCATCCGGCGGCGCATCGTTTGTTTATCATGAAATCGGAATAGGAGTTTGATCGGAGATGTGGAACAAAATACTGGCAGCGGTGCTCGCAATTGGAATGGTGATTTCCATGAGCGCCTGTGGTTCAAACAAACCGGATCCGGACAGCCTTGGCGAACTGGAGACAACCAGAACAGAGGGCGATGCCCAGCAGACAGAGGCGCAGCAGACGGAAGCCGCTTCCCCTGCAAGGCAAAACGTTCTCTATGAGGAAACCACTGAAAACGGACTCGGGATTACGGTCTATTCGGATGGCACGCTTCTCCTGGAGAACGCAGATGTTGAAGAGAACCTGAAGAATCGAAGTGTTTTCAGCGATTATGTTGCCAATATCAAGACACTGAAGCTGGGCAAGGGCGTCGGCCGGATCGGTGAGAAGGCTTTTCAGAACTGGGATAAGCTGCAGAATGTCATCATCGGGGATGATGTCAAAGAGGTCGCTTATTCCGCTTTTTCAGGATGCACAACGCTGGCAGATGTGGCATTTGGAAAGAACGTGCAGAAGGTTGGCGAATATGCCTTTACAGGCTGCACAAAGCTGAAGGACGCCGTGCTTTCTGAATCCGTTACATCCGTTGGCGACTATGCTTTCTCCAAATGCACAGCGCTGCAGAATGCCGTGTTTGGCACGAATGTAAAGTACATGGGGAACATGATCTTTGAGGGATGTACGGCATTCACCTATTTTAAGACAGGCTCAGATATTGCCGCCCACAGTTTTGAGTCGAACAACACGCTTGTAACCGTGCATATGGAAGACAGCGTAAAAGTGGTTGGCGAGAGGGCATTCTCCGGCTGCCTGGCGCTGAACTTTATTACCTGGTCAAATCAGCTGCATGAGATTAAAAGCTACGCTTTTTCCAACTGCACGAAGCTGAACTCCATCACCATCGAGTCCTGCGACGATCTGGTCATTGGGAACGGAGCCTTCTCCGGCTGCTCGAAAGTCAAGACCATCTCGCTTCCGGAAGGACTGACGAAAATAGGCGAGAAGGCCTTTGAAGACTGCAAGGAGCTGGAGACAATTGTCCTGCCGGTTTCGCTGAAAGAGATCAACTATGGCATGCTGCAGAATACGCCCAAGCTGAGGGTTCTCGGATACCGGGGGACCCAGGTGCAGTGGTATAGTTCGGACTTCAAAAAGAACGCGGAGTGGTTTCTCGGCGCAGGGAAATCCTCACCAAAGTGCGAGTATAAGGGTTAAGCTTTTACTTGATCAATAATCAAATCCACCGGCTGAGACAAGTTTTCCTCAAACCGGTGGATAGAACTCTATTGTGACTGCTAAAAAGAAGATGTTTTAGTGTTATTACATGTTGCAGCCGGGACCATAGATCCAGTTGCCGATCGTCACGCCTTTATTATATAGTTTCGTACCATTTTTTGGAGCGCATGAATTTTTGCTGCATGCCTTCATAGAGTCATAAATACCATGAAGGAATCCGAATTTTTTCCCGCCAGCGACGTTTTCAAGCATTTCTTCCGTCAGCTCTTCGTTCACTTCAGGCAGATCACCTACAGAAAGAAAGCCATGAACAAAGTCTGAAAATTCCTGCTCTGTCAATTCAATCCCCTGAGCTTTAAGGTTTTCCAGGGTTTCATCTGCATCCTGCGTGAATACGTTTGCTGCAGCAGCGCCATCCTTAAACAGTTCTTCCAACTTGGCAAGCTTTTCTTCCATGATTCATTCTCCTTTACGTTATTATTAACGATTGTTCCATAGGAACATCTTCAACTGTATATACACATGGCTCCTGACTTTGTTACATCGTTTTGATAAAAATGCGCTCAACCAAGGAATATTATCTATTGTTATCAGAACTCTTGTTTATGAATTATTGCTATAACAATAAAACATGTTCAAATGTCTGAGAGAAAAAAGGCTATACGATTGACCAGGGAAATACTCAGATGATACAATCAATTAAACAGACTTTTCCATACAGATGCGATAATCGAAATTGAACAGAAGGGGAAGGATAGATAAAATGGCAGACTTAAAAGAAGCTTCAGGCAGCTATGCGATTCGATGGCTTACAGGCCCACTCACTGGCGAGACAAGAGATGTCATGAGCCGGTTAAAAATCGGACGCAATCCAGATAGTGATATTATTCTTCCCAATGGTACACCGGGTGCATCAAAGAATCATTGTGCGGTTTCGGTCTCTGAGGGGAAGATCTGTGTGACGGATCTGGATTCAAAATATGGAACCATTCTAAACGGCAGTGATAGGCTTCCTCCACATCAGCCAGTGATGCTGAAGGCAGGCGATCAGATATCGCTTGGTCCGGGCTGTGCAACCTTTGAAATCATACAGCTAAATGAGAATGACCCGCAGATTTCTGGTACCGGAGTGGCTATGCCAGCATCAGAGGAGAAACAGGCGGAGGAGAAACCCGAGAAACAGCTGCCGCCAGAGGAAAATATAAAACCTGAGAAACAGCCAGAGAAAAAACCGGAGAGGCAGTTGGAAGCAGATGAAATCATGAAACCGGCTCCGGATTCATTGGGCGCTGGGCAGCCTTCAGCCCCACGAGCACCGGAAAAAAGAATAAAAGCCAAATGGATGCTCCCGGTAATTTTGCTTGCCGCTGTGGCTGTTATAGCAGGGGTTGTGCTGTCATCCAGATCGGCCAGTTCAAAAGGAGAGAGTGAGACGCCTGAAAACATTCCTGCTGTTTCAGCAGTCGAGGACTCTCAGGAGAATGAAAAACCAGAAACAGAAGCCGCGACAGAGCCGGAGGCTGATCCGAAGCTGGAAACTGAGGCTGCCGCAGTACCGGAACCCACGGAAGAACCGGAACCGGAAATCGTTTATGTCACTAAAAAGAAGAAAGCTGTCGTTCGGGAAACAATTTCGGGGCAGCAATTGCCTTCAAGTTCATTCGTTATTACGGGAAGAATTTTTGACCTCGTGAGGGACTATACCTATGACGATTTCGGCGAAGTGCAGGAAACGAAAGAACAGCTTGTCTACCCGGACGATCCGGATGTCTTCTCCGGAACGACGGGGAACGCGGAGAAGCCGGACTATACATATGAATATGACGATGCGGGAAACCTGATACGTGTAACCACCTCGGCTAACCGGACAATGAACGGAATATCGGCGGGAAATCGCTACACTTTTGAAGACGGTCTCCTGGTCCGGGACGAGGATGTTATTCTCTCCAATAACCGTCTGGTGGAAGATACCGTATATACATACGGCGATAACAGGCAGGTTGTGCGGGAGGAAAAGGCCATCTACGCATATCTGATTACAAATCAGTGGTTCTCATCCCCAATTATTAATAATTATGAATATGATGAAAACGGATTCTGCACACGCTGGCAGCATATCGAAGGCGGGCAGGAGACAGATGCTGCCTATACATGGAACTCGGACGGCAACATCACTGCGCTCAAAATCCTTGTTAACGGGGAAGAAGTCGATGTTTACGAGATCTCATATGAGAATGGGGTTCAGAGCTCGGTGACCCGGATTAAGGGCGGGCAAACCGTTGTTTACGATTTTGCCTATGATTCGGAAGGCAAACCGACGGCTATTGTGTATGACGTCAACGGAGATCACGTGGAAACTCTTTTCCAGTATAATGAAGACGGATATCTGTCAGAAGCTGACTGGCAGCAGAACGGGAGTTCAGTCGGGAAGACAACCTATACCTACTCGGCTGAGGAGGATGGAGATATCCGTTGCAGAACAACAGGTGACCTGGGCCCCAGTATCTTCGGGGGCATGATTGAAGGCGTGGCCTTTCAAACGGATCATTGGTCCGACTGGTCCTATGAGTATGAGCTTAAACCACTCCTGATCGGAGTCAGATACATCGAGACCAAAACTTCCTGCGACTATGAGACCATTTCCTACCAGGCAGAGGCAGAACCAAAGGAATAACAGCTCAAACCCACCGGTTCATTATCAACCGGTGGTTTTGAGTATGGGTAGGTTTTCTACCATAAAGGCTTCATTATGCCGTGCTGTGTAGTGCTCTGGCAGGTTAATCAGCCACCCACCATTTTCTTCCCATTTGCATATCCGTCTTTATAGGATTTGAAGTGACTCAGCACTTTGCTTTGCTTTTTTCCGCCTACTGCATGATGATGACCAATTATGTAGAGAATCGGCCCGCCACCAGCTACGTTTTCAAGCGCTTCTTCATTGAGTTCATCATTTGCCGCGGGTGCTTCAAGTCCTGCCATTACACCATTTGCAAGCTGTGCGAGTTCATCCTCGGACATATCGATTCCTTCGGCGGCGAGGTTCTTTAGAGTCTGAGCCACATCTTCAACAAAAACCTTCTCCATCTTTTCTTCATCGGCTAAAAGTGCCTCAAGCTTTGTGTATTTTTCGTTCATCATAATAATTCCTTCCTGTTATTTTTTGTGTTGTGCTTTCTTTTGTTTAGCGCTTTCGATTATTTATACACGTGTAGGTCAGCTTTGTTACAGATTATCTGTTCACTTAGAAGGAATCTTCAAATTTATCTCAGTTTTGTGCCGCACATGAAGCAGAAGAGCATGTCAGGCTCTACTCCAGCGTGGCAATTGGGGCACCAGCGAGGCCCTTTTGCAAAGGCATTCTGGGCGTTATGAGGCTTTTCCCACGCTTGCTGAACCTGTTCGATGCTTGCGTTTGACCCCAACCCCTGGCGCAAAAAGTCGGACACGCTTGCGGGAGGCAAGGTCGGATTATCATCAATGTCCCCATCTTGCTCGTCCAGGACGACCGTTCTGTCATCATCGCCAGAATCAGAAAGTTCGAAGCTTGTCTCGTCCAGGATAACGGTTCTGTCGTCATCGCTGGAAACAGGAAATTCGATGTTTACCTCGTCCAGAACGACGGTTCTGTCATCATCGCTGGAATCAGGCGGTTCGATGTTTACCTCGTCCAGAACGACGGTTCTGTCGTCATCGCTGGAATCAGG
>CADBNC010000094.1 GCA_902795885.1 Oscillospiraceae bacterium | reverse complement strand
CGCGCGCAGAGAGACGCGCTTGCGGACGCGCTGGTGGCCGCGGAGCATGCCAACCGGGCAAAAACCACCTTCCTGAACAACATGTCCCATGATATCCGCACGCCGATGAACGCGATTGTGGGATTCACCGCACTGGCGTCTTCCCATATTGACCAGAAGGAGAAGGTGGAGGATTATCTGAGCAAGATCACCGTATCCAGCCAGCACCTGCTGTCGCTCATCAACGATGTGCTGGATATGAGCCGGATTGAGAGCGGCAAGATGACGCTGGATGAGACGGAGATCCATCTGCCGGATTTGATTCATGACCTGCACACCATTATCCAGGCGAACATCCGGGCAAAGCAGCTGAACTTCAACATCGACACGCAGGACGTCATCAATGAAGACATTATCATCGACAAGCTGCGCCTGAATCAGGTGTTTCTGAATATCCTGTCCAACGCAATCAAGTTCACGCCAAACGGCGGAACGATCAGCTTCTGCGTAACGGAAAAGAAATCCCCGATTCCTGAGCATGCGGTGTTTGAGTTCCGTGTCAAGGATAACGGGATCGGCATGAGCAGAGAATTCCAGAAAACCATGTTTGAAGCCTTTACCCGTGAAAAGACCAGCACCGTCAGCGGTATTCAGGGAACTGGCCTCGGTATGGCAATCACAAAGAGCATTGTGGATATGATGGGCGGCACGATCTCTGTCAACAGCGAGGAAGGGAAAGGCACCGAGTTTATCGTTACCCTGCCCTGCCGGCTGAGCCACAATCACACCCGCAATGAGATTGTCTCTGAACTGCAGGGTCTCAGCGCGCTTGTGGTGGATGACGATACGGATACCTGCCTCTCTGTTTGCTCCATGCTTCGCAGCATCGGCATGAAGCCGGAATGGGCGAGCTCGGGTAAAGAGGCTGTCATCCGGACGAGAGAGGCGATGAGGCAGGCAGAGGCGTTCAATGCGTATATCATCGACTGGCAGATGCCGGATATGAACGGCGTTGAGCTTACCCGCCAAATCAGGAAGACCGTCGGCGATCATGCTCCGATTATCATCCTCACTGCGTATGACTGGGGAGAGATTGAGCAGGAAGCAGAGGAAGCAGGAGTAAACGCCTTCTGCTCCAAGCCGATCTTCCTTTCTGAGCTTCGCAATGTGCTTGCCGCCCCGTTCCAGACCAAAACAGAGGAAAAAGCAGAGGAAGAGAACGCCCTTGATTTTTCGGGAAAGAAGATTCTGCTGGCGGAAGACAACGAAATGAACCAGATGATCGCCCAGGCGATTCTCACGGAATTCGGTCTGGAAATTGTCATCGCCAACAACGGTGAAGAGGCTGTGCATATGATGGAGGAAGCCCCTGCCGGCACATTCGATGTTATCCTGATGGATATCCAGATGCCTGTTATGGACGGGTATGAAGCGGCGCGTACGATCCGTGGTTTTGAAGACCGGGAGAAGGCGGAGATCCCGATCGTTGCCGTTACGGCCAACGCTTTTGAGGAGGACCGGAAGCTTGCCCTGGAAGCAGGCATGAACGGCCATCTCGCCAAGCCCTATGACATCCCAAAGATGATGGAGATCCTGAGCGAACTGCTGAAATAATTCTTTCGCATATCACAAGAAGAAGTGACCGCAGCGGGGAGAAGCCCCTGCTGCGGTCACTGTGTTGTCTGCTCCGGAAAGAATAATTCATTCCGGGTATTGGGTTGTGGTTACCTGCGCCCTGTGCTCTTGGGCCAGCATCAGAGCTGTCAGCGCTCAGTTCCGAAACCAGTCCTCTGCCTCCTGATGGAAACGCGCGCAGGCCTCGTCGTTCAGATAGATCATGTGCCCGGAAGGATAATAGGTGAACTGCACCCGGTCACTGTCGGCGTCCTTCAGAAAGACATGCCGGTAAACCCACTCGCTGGCATAAAACGGTGTGGCCAGGTCGTAGTATCCGCAGAGAACCCAGACCTTCAGAAAAGCATTATGTGAGATTGCCTTATAGAGGGTGTCCTCCTGCTTTATAAATATAATAATTATAAAATTAAGTTTAGAACGATGGGGAGGAATTGTCAAGCGGAGACGAACGAAAAGCTGCGGAAGGCAGAACCGGGTTCTGTTGACGGCGGCCCGGAAGGGTGGTAAAATTTACATAAGACGACGGAATCGGCATAAGCAGGAGGCATCCTGACGTATAATCCGTGTGAAGCTGCACGGTATCGGGTTCATGCTTACAGCCGATGCTGCGGTAATAAAGCCAGGGGGGCATATCCATGAAATTTTCGAAAAAAATTGAAAAATGCGGGCTTTCGCCGATCCGTAAATTCGGACCCTATGCGCTGAAGGCCGAGCAGCAGGGCAGACGAATCTACCATCTGAATATCGGGCAGCCCGATATTGAAACACCATCGGTATTTTTTGACGCGGTGAAGGGCTTTGATCAGCCTGTGCTTGCCTATGCCCAGAGCGCGGGCGTGCCGGTGCTGATCGATGCCATCCGGAAATACTATGCCAAAATCGGCGCGTCGCTGGAAGAGAACAGCATCCTGATCTCAGCAGGAGGCTCGGAAGCGCTGCAGATGACGCTCAGCGCGATTCTGGACGAAGGGGACGAAATCATCATACCCGAACCCTTTTATCCGAATTATTCCACCTTCGTCACGCTAACGGGAGGGCAGATTCATCCCGTTACGACCAGGCCCTCTGAGGGGTACCGCTATGCGATACGGGAGCGGATAGAGGCGTGCATCAACGAGCGCACACGTGCGATTCTGATTACGAATCCCGGTAATCCGACAGGCACGGTCCTGACGGCAGAGGAGCTCAGACTGATGGCGGACATCGCCAGAGAGCACGGTCTCTTTCTGATTGGCGATGAAGTGTATCGCGAGTTTGTCTATGGAGGAGAACCGCTGATGAGCCTTCTGCAGCTGGAGGGCTATGATGAAAACGTGGTGGTGATCGACTCCGTTTCCAAGCGCTTTTCCGCATGCGGTGCCCGCATCGGCTGTGTGATCACACGCAATCAGGAGCTGTATAATCATATGATGAAGTGGTGCCAGGGAAGACTCTGCGTCGCAACGCTGGACCAGATTGCGGCTGCCGCGCTGTATACGGTCGGGAACGAATACTATGATGCTGTCCGCAGAGAATACAGGGCGCGTAAGGATACTTTGATGGAAGGGCTGAAAAAGATCCCCGGTGTTGTGTATTCCGAACCCGAGGGGGCCTTCTATGTGATGGCTGCCCTGCCGGTTGACGATGCGGAGAAGTTCCAGATCTGGATGCTGGAGGAGTTTGAGGATCAGGGCGATACGCTGATGTTTACGCCGGCAGAGAGCTTTTACCGGACGCCGAACACGGGGAGAAATGAAATCCGCATGGCCTACGTCATTAACCGGAAGGATATTGCGCGGTCCATGGAGCTGCTGGCGAAGGGTATCGAAGCCTATAACCGGAGATAAGCCTCCTGCCCGACAGGAGCGGCCAGACCAGGGTGCCTGTCGCCCGATGGCTGCGTCAGTGGCTGAACAGCGGCTGGACCTGCTTTGGTCAGCAAAATGTTCCAAAGTTGTTAAATCTTCCTCAAATATTGTCGCAAATTATTGACGAAAGTATGGGATTTCGGATACAATGCAGACAACTTGACAAGTGAATATCAACAGAAGACCGGCGGGAATTTCAACTGTCAAGTTAGGTGGAATTCGGCCGGCTTCTTTTATACCCGCAGAAGAAGGTTGTCCGCATGACAGGTTTGCTATCAGGAAATGAGGATTGAATATGGATCTCCATCAGGCGATTATTTCTGCGCTTCCGGCTCATTTTAACCATCTTCTGGATATGCAGTGCGGCGATGGCGAACTGATCAGCAATATCGCCGAAAAATCTTCTGCCCGCTTTACCGGTGTAGCGGGCTCGCGGGAGAATGTCTCCGCGGCACGCGGGAGGGGCATCCCGAACTCCGAGTTTTTTGTACAGGGGTTCCATTCCCTGAACTATTATGACGAGTGCTTTGATGTTGTCATTTCACCGGACGCAATAGGATATTTCAGAGAAATATGGCGTGTGCTGGCTGATGAAGGCATGTTTATTATGGCTGATCACAGTGATGAATATGCGTCAGACCGCGCTGTCAGCAGGCTGAAGGATTCAGGGTTTAAAAATGTAAGAAAGGCCGGCGGGCTTATACACGCACAAAAAGACAACAATTGGTCGGGGGATATCTATTCGGACTGGCTGTATGCTGGCAGACCGGGCCATGCATGACGGAACCGAATGATAGTCAGCTTCCGACGCGATGCCGGGAGGTGGTATGGCATCTGAAAATCCGGGTTGATAACGCCGGAAAATACAAACCATTCAGCCTGCAGCGATAACCACTCTTCGCTGCAGGCTGAAGCTATGTTTCCTTTGGAGGAAAACGGACTGGAAAGACGGATGTCTGAAAACGGCATCCGTCTTTTTGTTGCAGGGAGAGCGCGGGCTATGGTAAAATATAAACTTGAAGAAGCAGGGCAGATTCGCCGCGAAGAGAAGACCGTTACGGCTCGCGGCACAGTATGGTCAGGGAAGGACAGGGCAATGGATAAAAATGAATTAAACGATCTGGTCAATTCCGTGAAGACATTTGCGGAAGAAGTCCACAATGATACAATCGGCGATGCGAAAAAGTTCTATTCCAACGTCGCAAAAAGCGCAGAGAAGAACGCGAAAACCGCCAGGGCGAAAGCAAAGGCAAAGCAGGAGGCCATCCGACGGGAGCAGGAAGAGATGAAAAAGCACCGGCAGCAGATGATGAAAAGAGCCACTGTCATTTTTGTGGCCATCATCGTGATTGCAGCTGTTGTTGTCTCGCTTGTTCTGCGCGTTGGATGAGGGTTCAGGGCCGTTATCATCAGAGCGGCCGGGGACATGGTATTATTCTGACAGTCGGAAAAACACAGCAGCCATGAAAGGAGAACACATCATGCCCGTGATTTATGGAAAAGAAACACCGAAGCTTGGCTTCGGTCTGATGCGCCTGCCGAAAAAAGGCATGGTTTTTGATATTGAACAGGTGAAAACAATGGTGGATATGTTCCTTGACGCAGGGTTCACCTATTTTGATACAGCCCATGTCTATCTGGGCTCGGAAAACGCTGCCAGGAAAGCGCTTGTGGAACGGCACCCGCGAGATTCCTTCACACTTGCCACCAAGATGAATGCCATGGTTGCGCCGACGGAAAAGTCCGCGAAAAAGCAGTTTAAAACAAGCCTCGAGCGTACGGGCGCGGGCTATTTTGACTATTATCTGCTGCATTCCCTGATGGCGGACAACTATACCCGGTATGAGAAATTCCATCTCTGGGATTTTGTCAGCGAGCAAAAGGAGAAGGGCCTGATCCGGAATCTCGGATTCTCTTTCCACGCAGGGCCGGAACTGCTGGACAAACTCCTGACTGAGCATCCGGAGGTTGACTTCGTCCAGCTGCAGATCAACTACGCCGACTGGGAGAACCCGAAGGTGACCTCCCGGGCCAACTATGAAGTTGCCAGAAAGCACGGAAAGCTGATCACGGTTATGGAGCCTGTGAAGGGCGGAAACCTGGCCAATCCGCCGGAGGAAGTGAGAAAACTGTTCAAGCAGATTCATCCGGGCATGTCCTGCGCGTCATGGGCGATCCGTTTTGTCGCGTCACTGGATGGGATCCTGACGGTTTTGTCCGGCATGTCCAATGTTGACCAGATGCGGGACAACCTCTCGTATATGAAGAACTTCCAGCCGCTGAATGAGGAAGAACAGAAGGCCATTCACAGGGCGCAGCGCATTCTGGGCAAATCCTCCACTGTTCCCTGTACCGCCTGCAGCTACTGCACGAAAGGATGCCCGCAGCAGATCCGGATTCCTGATATTTTTGCCGCCATGAACAAACAGCTTGGCAACGGGCAGATGGCAGAAGCGCGGGAGAGCTATTTTCAGGCAGCGCCGGAAGGCCACAGGGCTTCGGACTGCGTGGAATGCCGCCAGTGTGAGGGGGTATGTCCCCAGCATCTTCCGATTACGGACCATCTGAAGCAGGCTGTGCAGATGTTTGAGACAAAAGAGAGTTAAAGTGCACAAAAAAGATGGACATGAAGATCCTGATCGTCTATAATAATAACGAAATCTGACTAAGGAGGTATCTCTTCATGGAAGCAATTGCGAATCTCTGCACAACGGTTGTCGGAAAAGTATTGTTGGCCATTGTTGTCTGGTTCGTCGGGAAGGCCATCGTCAATAAGATCATCGGCCTGATCACAAAGATGAAGTTCCTGGACAAGATTGAGCCGAATACCCGCACATTTGTTCTCAGTGCTGTAAAATGGCTCCTCTACATCATTCTGGTTGTCTCGATCGTCGCAATTCTCGGCGTACCGATGGCATCGGTTATCACGGTTCTCGGTACCGCAGGTGCCGCGATTGCCCTCTCTCTGCAGGGGTCGCTGTCCAACCTCGCGGGAGGTATCATGCTTGTTATTTTCCGCCCGTTCAAAGTCGGCGACTATGTGGAAACCTCCGGTGTTGCAGGCACGGTGAAGGAAATCAACCTTTTCTATACCGTCCTCAATACAGTTGACAACTGCAGAATCAACGTACCGAACGGCGCGCTGATGAACACAAATATTATCGACTATTCCGCGGAGGAAACCCGCCGTGTCGATCTTTCCTTTGCTTCGGCAAAGAGCGAGGATCCGCAGAAGATCCAGGATCTCATGCTGGAGGTTATGGGGCAGAACGAAAAGGTACTCAGGGATCCGGCCCCCTTCGCCCGCATTTCCGGTGGAACGAACGAGGCCATGCAGTTTACAGCCCGTGCCTGGTGCAAGACGGAAGATTACTGGGATGTCTATTTTGACCTGACCCAGGCGATCACCGAAAAGCTTGGTGAGAACGGCGTGCAGGCGCCCGCAGTGCGTGTAATCGGAGAAAAGTAAAACTGCAGCCTGAAAAGAAACGGAAGCCCGCTGCGGGGATTATCCCGCCGCGGGCGCGAACTATATCAGCTGTGTACGGAAGGCAATTGGACTCTCTGCGGCGCTTGTGAACCTGGGAGGGCTTTACAGATGGATATATTTCAGATGATACCGATTCTTGCACTGACGGGTTACTTCTTCTATCTGACCTACTACTATGCTGCACCCATGTTTTATCTCAAAATCCTGCTGTTCGTTGCCCACAAAAAATACCATTGCAGGGAGATTACCTTTACCGAAGAGAAGGTAAGTGTGAAGATCGAAAAAGATGGGGAAGAGCGCACGTTTGAGCATCCGCTGGGGGTCGAACTCGAATCACGGTTTTTTGCTTCATCATTAAGCTCGGTATTTCGAAAAGTACTGTCGGAGATCAGAAAGAACATGCGTGGTGAAGCCGACACGCCGTAATCCTGTGAATAAAAAAGAAGATCGCCATACATTATCTGAACGGACTGGAGCGGCAACAGACTATGCCCTATGAAGTTGTAAGAGAAACCGATATTTCGGCAGTACCTGCCGAAGCGGCTGTTATTGCCGTGGAAAACAGGATGCTTGTGGCAGATGCCCCGTTCTACCAGAGGCTGATCCCGGAAGAAGGCCGGGCTGCGCTGTCTCAAAAAGTATTCCTCCCTGTCGGAAGTGCAGAAGCAGCGGAAACAACGGTTCCCCCGTTTAAGCATCTCATTCTCGCGGCGGCGCCCCGCTGGGAGAACACGCGGGGAAATGAGATCCTGATTCTCCACCGCTGCTATCAGAACATCTTCCGTACGGCGGAGAAACTGGGGTGCCATTCGGTCGTGACTCCGTTTCTTTCCACGTTCTACTACGGCTTCCCGAAGAAAGACGCGGTGTGCGCCGCCTACGCAGAAGCGAAGAAGACGGCTGTGCAGGTTGTTTTCATCACGGACAGTGAGGAGCTTTACAGGCTGAGCAGAGGAGATCTTCAGAAATCGGAGATTGTGTCGTACATCGGGTATTATCGCGACCATGCTATCTTTGCACTTGAAAATGGACGTTTTGCAAGAGTCGATATCCGGCCGGAGATCAGAGATGTCACGCTGGTGCCGTTTTTCGAACCGTGCTATGTGATTGGAAACAACCCCCTGCAGGAGCCTCTGCCGGAGAGTGAAGTAATGCGGCTGAAACGGATATACCAGGACTGGGAAGGATAACCTCGGACCGCAGGCCCGGTGTGGTCTCCAGCATGGCAACCTTTATCCGGAAAGTATCTTCCGGAATATCCGCGGCGCTGATTGGCTTCCTGCTCGCGGCTGTCGGGTATGATGAGGTGATCGCAAGCACAGGTGCCCGGCAGGCCGTATCCACGCAGAGAGGAATCGCTCTTATTTTTGTCCTGGCTCCTGCAATCCTGAGCCTTCTTCTGCTTGTTGTGAATGTCTTCTTCCCGATTGCCAGAAAGGAATTTCAGATTGTACAGAAGGACATCGCCCGCCGGAAAGGTCTGGAAACCGAAGCCCCAACAGAAGAAGAAATCCTCACGCTCGAAAAAGTTACGGGCTTTGCTTATGATAAGCTCTGGAACCCGGAAAACGCGGGCATGAAGAAATAAAGAAATAAAAGAAAAGAGAATGTGTGCGCAGCACCGTCCCAGCCATCCGGCCAGGGCGGTGCTGCTTGTTATGGGTGCAGGTTGTTGTGAATCTTCTGGCTGTTTAGTTCCGGTTTAGCATTCTGACTATAATTCACATACGTAACCCTCTTGCCGGCAGACAGGGACAGAAACCGCGGGATCAGAAGAATACCCCGGACATTTTGTGCAGTTTGACACTTGAACTTGTGGAGGCGTTTGCGGTAAGATGGTTGTCATAATCTCGGATTCGGCATTTTGAGTTGAGGCTAAACGTATGGATCAGAAACCGGAAAAACAGAATAACTTTATGATGAAGCTTGCGACGTTTATCGTCGATAAAAGAAACCTGATTTTCCTGATTGTGATTATCGGGATCATTTTTTCTGCTGTGGCGGTCAACTGGGTTGAGGTGGAAAATGACCTCACGGCCTATCTTCCGGCTGATTCCACCACAAAAGTCGGGCTTGACGTGATGGAGAAAGAGTTTATCACCTACGGCACGGCAAACTTTATGGTTGGCAATATTTCCTACGAAGAGGCAGAAGCTCTTTACGAAGAGCTGAAACAGGTGGAAGGCGTCCAGATGCTCGATTTCGACAATACCACCGAGCACTACAATCAGGCTTCTGCGCTGTTTTCTGTTACCTTTGACTATGAGGAGACGGATGAGCGCTGCATAACCACGCTGAACATCATTCAGGAAATGCTCTCGGAGTACGATACCTTTGTATCAACAACGGTAATTGACACGATGGCCGAGACGATCAAGAAAGAGGTCAATATGATCACGGCCTTTGTGGCAGTGATTGTGGTGGCGGTTCTGGCTTTTACAACGGATACCTATGCGGATGTGGCAGTGGTTGGTCTTACCTTTGTGGTAGCTGCTGTTCTGAACATGGGAAGCAACTTCGTCCTGGGAAAGATTTCCTTTGTCTCGGATTCGGTAACCACTATTCTGCAGCTGGCGCTGGCCCTTGACTACGCGGTTATTTACAGCAACCGCTTCAAGGAAGAATACGAGACGCATGAACGGCGGGAGGCTGTGATCATCTCGCTGTCAAAGGCAATTCCGGAAATTGGAGCCAGCAGCCTGACAACCGTCGGCGGTCTGATTGCCATGATGTTTATGCAGTTCCGCCTGGGGCCGGATATGGCTGTTTGCCTGATCAAGGCGATTTTGTTTTCGCTGCTCTCCGTGTTCCTTGTGATGCCAGGCTTCCTGATGATTTTCGGCAATCTGATGGACAGGACAAAGCACAAAACCTTCGTCCCGAAAATCCCGTTTGTCGGGCGCTTTGCATGGGCAACCCGCGCGATTATCCCACCGGTTTTTGTCGTGCTCGTTGTCGCGGCGATGTCCCTTTCCAACCGCTGCCCCTATGTATATGGCTATGATACCCTGACCACACCACGGCAGAACGAGGATCAGATCGCAAGTAAAATGATCAGCGATACCTTCTCGTCCCGGACGATGGTGGCACTGGTGGTACCGGGCGGGGATTACAGTGAAGAGAAGAATCTGGTTGATGAACTGGAGTCGCTGCCTCAGGTGGATTCCGTTACTGCGATTGCCGGAATTGACGCCATGGGCGGGTATAAACTGGCGGATAAACTCTCACCCAGAGAATTTGCGGATTTGCTGAAGCTGGACTATGAGACTGCAGAGCTGCTGTATTCGGTCTATGCTATCCAGGACGGAAGCTATGACAAACTGATCAGCGGGATTTCAAAATACAGGATTCCTCTCATTGATGTGCTTCTCTATGTAGGGGATAAAGTTGATGAGGGATATATCAACCTGGAGGGAGAGCAGGCAGATACCCTGGCGAGTGCCCGGACACAGATGCTGGTCGGCAAGCGGCAGCTGGAGGGTGAAAATTATGACCGCATGCTGGTTTATCTGACACTGCCGGAATCCGGGGACGAGACCTTCCGCTTTACCGATACGATCCGGGAGATCGCGCAAAGGCACTATCCAAAGGGCGATGTTTATGTGGTCGGCAACTCCACCAACCAGTATGAATTTAAAAACTCCTTCGAGGTGGATAACGTTGTCGTCAGTGTTGTATCCATCCTGATCGTTCTGGTAGTTCTTCTGTTTACGTTCAACTCCGCCGGGATGCCGGTGCTGCTGATTGCTGTGATACAGGGTGCGATCTGGATGAACTTCGGCTATCCGACGCTGGTACATGAAGATGTTTTCTTTATGACCCAGCTGGTGGTGAGTTCGATTCAAATGGGCGCCAATATCGATTATGCCATAGTCATTGCCAACCGGTATACGGACAATGTGAAGACAATGGAACGCAAAGATGCCATCATTGAGGCAATGAACTTTGCCTTCCCGACAATCCTTACCTCCGGAACGATTCTTGCGGTCTCTGGACTTCTGATCAGCATTATTACAACGGACTGTACCATTAATGGCATCGGAGAGGCCATCGGACGCGGCACACTGATTTCGATTGTGCTGGTTATGTTTGTGCTGCCACAGATTCTTCTTCTGGGCGGAAAGATCATTGAGAAAACGTCTTTTGCCATGCCGAAGGTGAGCCGGGAGCGCCGAACCAGTGTTCCCATTGCGGTTGACGGCAGGGTGGCAGGCCGGATCAACGGAAATGTTATCGGCTTCTTCCGGGGGACGATAGACGGCGATGCGGATCTGCGGCTGATTTCGGGATCACTGGAACCGGTACGGGCAGCCGAGAGTCCGGAGCCTTCCGGAGAAAAAGCAGATCCGAGTGACCCCGAAGCAGAAAAGGGTGCAGTGCCGCCTGAAGAAGGGGAAAAGAAGCAGGCGTATGACGAAGCGGAACAAACCCCGCATGAGGAGAGCGAAGCAGCCGCTTTCACCGGAATCGGAACATCTCCGGATGTCGGGATTCCATCTAAAAAAGCGGGTTTGCCTCAGAACGGGGAAGGAGAAAAGCAGTGAAAAAGAAAAAAGTCAGCTCTGTTATCCTGGCTCTGCTCCTGTGTGTGTCGTTTTTCCAGAGTATGATACCGGTCGGGGTATCAGCCGAAGAGGAAGGCGGACAGGATAAGACAGCAGTGATCCCCGCGCAGAGCGTGGATGAAACCGGTATTGAGAATGTCTTTTCAGAACCCCGGAAGCAGGAAGGAAGCCCGACTCCGGATGGCATGAACGAAGAGAAAGCTGATACGAGCGGGATGGCGGGTTCTGCGGTCACGCTCAATGACGAAGCAGCAGATGCGGGAAAAAATGAAACGGGCGGCCGGGAAGAAAAGCCGCAGGAGAAAACAGGGACGCCGAATGCGGAAGAGATTCTGAATCAGGCGGAGGAAAATACACAGGAAGCTGTCTCCACCGCAGCATATGCGGAGAAGATAACGCTGGATATTGAGACAGCGGCCCTGGATGCGCTGGACCAGGTTCAGCTTTCTGCGCAGATCTATCCGGAAGACTGTGATCAGACGGTGAGCTGGAGCAGCTCCGACCCAACGGTTGCCACAGTCGATGAAAATGGGCTTGTAACAGCGGTTGGCAGAGGTGCGGCGGGAAGCGGCCTTGCGATTATCACAGCGGCTGCAGCAGCAGGTACAGAAGATGGAAGTTTGCCATCAGCCAGCTGCTCGGTGACCGTACGAAGCGACGGCACTGTAGTCAGCAGCATTGCCGATCTCGGATCGGAACACCCATACCGGGACGGAGAAAACCGGTTCTGGGAATTTGGACTGGTGGGCGCAGATAATCTGTCCATCAGCTTTGCACAGGAAACCAGCCTTGGGGCAGGCGACTTTCTCCTTCTGCAGTTTGGAGACAACGGGCAGTATACTTACAGCCCGGATAATATTTCCTCCATTGCGGGGAAGAGCGTGGCCATCCCGGGAAATACCGTGAGAATCTGGCTGGTCAGCGATCATGACGGCTATACCGGCTGGGGCTTCCAGGTGGTCAGTGTAACTGAAGCGCAGGAGAACGAAGAACTGGTTCCGGCACAGGATTTTACAAATCCGCTTGAGAACCTCGATGTGCCACCGTTGATGACCGGCAATTCGATTACGGCCGCGGCCGGAGAGGATGGCCTTCTCGGAGCGCCCGCAGATCCGGAAACACCCCCGACAGCCAGCATTACCCTGGACAGAAACGAGCTGTCTATGGAGGCCCTTGACCGGGAAACACTGACGGCCTCTGTGGACCCGGCAGACAACCCGAATCTGACCATAGCGTGGAGCAGCTCGGATGAAAATGTGGCTGCGGTGATTGACGGCGAGGTGCAGGCGAAGAGCCATCAGGGCATCGCAACCATTACGGCTGCGGTTCTGTATGATAACGGAAGCGGGGACACGACTGCAGTTCTGGACGCGGACGGGCAGCCGGCGGCCGCCTCCTGTACGGTTACGGTGACCAATGACGCCGTGGAGGTCACAGACTGGGCAAAGCTGGAGTCGGAGCATCCCTATTCCCGGCCTGTGAACCAATTCTGGCAATATGAGGATCCCAATGCCAGCAGCCTTACGCTGACTTTTGATGCCCCAAGCTCCCTTGCGCTGCCGGATACTGTCACCGTCACGGATGGCAGCAAGAACCCGGCGGGTATTTTTACAGGAAACCTCCTGTCGGGACGAACCGTGACAGTGTATGACAATACCGTACGCATTTATCTCCAGAGCTCACAAACCGGAGCCGGGGACTGGGGCTTTAAAGTAACGAATGTCTATGCGGCGGCAGGGACGCCGAAATATACCGTCCGATACTATGCCAACGGAGGAACAAATGCGCCCGAACAGCAGACCAAGACCGAGGATGTTCCCCTGACGCTCAGCGAAGAAAAGCCGGTCCGATCGCACTATACATTCCTGGGCTGGGCTACTGAGAGAACATCTGGAAGAGTAGCCTGGTATCCGGGGGATGAGTATGATGAAAACGCGAATCTGACTCTCTATGCGGTCTGGGACAGAATTTCTGTATTTGATTCCACAAATCGGGGCAGCAGCTCGACACCCTATTACGGACCGACCGGTTCAGCCACACAAATACAGTCTTATCCGCATACACCCATAGAGCTGGAACGCTCAGAGGGAAATTACGACAAGGAAGTGCTTCATATCCGGACAGTAGAGGACCTGATCGCTTTCTCAGAAAATTGCTCTCTGGATACCTGGTCCAACCGTCTGCCGGTGGTGCTGGATAATGATCTGTCCGTCTCGGATGTGGACTTTCAGCCAATCCCGCTGTTTAACGGCAGCTTTGATGGACGCGGGCACAGCATTTTTGATCTGAAAGTGACTGACCCAATGGCCCCCTGCGGATTCTTCCTGGAAACCGGGCAGGACGCGATTATCAAAAATCTCTCTGTTACCGGTGTGGTTACGCCAGGCGGAGACAACAATATGACGGGCGGCCTGGTTGGACTCAACCGGGGAAGTATACAGAACTGTTCCTTCACCGGAACGGTTACAGGAAAACTGGAAACCGGAGGTCTGGTCGGGCGCAATGAAGTGACGGGAATTGTCACGGGCTGCCGCAGCACCACAACAGTATCCGGCCTGAACCAGACCGGCGCCATCTGCGGTATGAACTACGGCACACTGCTTTCCTGTGAGAGTAGCTGCTATGTCAACACGGAAAGTGTTGATCCTGCCCTGAATCTGGACGATATTGACACCAGCAGTGTATTGAATTTCTTCCACAGCCTGAATACAGAGACCGCCGGAATCACCACAGATACAGGCGGAATCTGCGGGTATAACGAGGGCTTTATTGAAGCGTGCGTGAGTAAATCTGCTGTAGGATATTCCCGCCTTGGGTATAATGTGGGCGGAATTGCTGGGCGCAGCAAGGGGTATATCAACGGATCCCGCAACGAAGGGGCGGTCTACGGAAGGAAAGACGTAGGCGGCATCACGGGTCAGGCGGAGCCTTATGTTGAGGTGACCCAGCCGGGCAGCCTGACAGCCGGCCTGAGCTATCGTGTATATGCGCTGCACAAATCCATCAACGATGCAATCCACGATGCCGATGTGCTTTCCAGCGACCTCTCTGACCAGCTTTCCAGCCTCTCCGGGTTTCTGAATCCGATTGAGCAGGCTTTCCGCGAACTCAGTCTTTCGGATCCGGAATCAGTAGATGGCCTGCGGACTGTCATTGTGGATACGGTTTCCGGAATGGCAGGTCAGCTTCAGTCGATGTCTGACAGCCTGGGAGAAGGCTCTAGTGTTCTGAAGGAAGACCTGCAGGCTATCTCCGGTAATCTGGGGGCTCTCTATGGAAGCGCACTTCAGACGGTTGATCTTTTGTCTTCTTCGCAGAACGAAGACATTATTGTGGATGAATCGGCTGAGGCGACGGCAGATGCAATCACACTGGGGAAAATTACAGACTGCCGTAATCTGGGAGAAATAAACGGAGAGACAAACGTTGGCGGTATTGCCGGGGTGATGGCGCTGGAAAATGCGCTGGATCCGGATCTTGATCTTACCAGTACGGACGCAGTACTTCGCAAGAGGTTTTCCTATCGCAGTGTGATATCCCGCTCGGTCAATGACGCTGCGGTTTATGGCTGGTATGAATGCGTGGGAGGTATCGCCGGAAAGGCGGATATCGGGTATATCACGAACTGCGCAGCATATAAATCCGTTGGCCTGGAGGACGGCGCCTATGCAGGCGGTATCGCCGGGCTCTGTTACGGAACTGTACAGAACTGTGTATCCCGCTGCAGCCTCAAGGGAACAAAGTATGTGGGGGGTATCCTTGGAAACGGCTACACCGCCACCGGTCAGGACGACCGGCCAAGTGAAGTATCATCCTGCTATGCGCTGGTGGAGATCGAAGAACGGCCACAGTTTTCCGGAGCAATATCCGGTGGAGCAGAAGGCCGGTATCAGAATAACTATTTTGTTCCGGCAGGCTTTGCCGGTCTCAACAGGATCAGCATTTTTGGAGAAGCGGAGCCAATGCTCTTTTCGGTGTTCGATTCTCTCCTGACGCTGCCGGAAGAAAGCAAGGTCTTTACACTTCGCTTTGTTGTGGATGGGGAGACCGTCAAGGAAGTCAGTTTTGATTATGGCGCCTCTTTCGGAAGAGAGGTTTTCCCGATTCTTGCAAGCCGTGACGGGGCATATGCGGTTTGGGATCGAACGGATCTCACCGATCTGCGTTTTGATACAACCGTTACAGCAAGCTACCGCCGCAGTGAAACGGCTCTCGGGACTGCCCTGACCCGTGAAAACGGACGTCCCGCGGCCTATGTGATTGGGCAGTTTCAGGAGAGCGACACCGTAACCGCGGAAATACTTCCCATCGAGGATGATGATCTCAAACAGTTCCGCCCCGGGTGGCTTCAGACGGCAAAAGAGCAGATTCGATCGGTGTTTCATGAGCCGGATTATTCCATCTGTGTTGCTGTTGCGGAAAAACTGCGTCTGAGCTTTCCGGAAGATGGACAGGAGACACATACCATCCATTATATGAGCCCGGATGGAAGAACAACGGACTATCGTCTGTATCTGAAAACGGAAGAGGGTTATGAGCGCCTGAGGGCGGAAGTATTCGGAAGCTATTACAGCTTTGAGACCGCGGGAACGGCACCGGAGATCTGTCTGGTGACGACGGTACAGTCCTGGTGGTTCGTGGCCTATCTGGCAGGTGCGATTCTGATCCTGATTCTTCTGGTCAGTCTCTTTGTGCGCATTGTCAGAATAATGAAGCAGCGCCCGAGACATCCGGCTCGTCAGAGAAAGGAATCAAAACTCGGCGGTTGGATCAGGGGTCACAGGAAACGCTTTATCCTTCTTTGCATTATTTTTGCGGCTGTGCTTTTGGGAGCTGGGGTTGTACTCCAGACCGGCTGGCTGCAGTCGGGGTTTGCAGGCTACAGGATTCTGAAAACGCTCACCACAGAGGAAATGGATTTCCGCAGTGAAATCAGCATCCGTATGGGCGAGGAAGAGGTGGAGCTTGCCAGTACGCTGCAGCAGATTTCCGAAGACGACAATATGATACTCTGCGCCGACCAGTACGGAATAGATGTCTATCTTGTCAACGGAACACTCTATCTGGAAAACGGCAGGGCGTTCAGGCTGATGAATAATCAAATTGACCAGAGACAGATGCTTCATCTTGCTCTCAATGCGGTACGCAGAGGGCATGTTGTCCGGGAAGAGGTCGGAGAGATCGTCCGCTACCGTACAGAGATTGACAGCGAAGCAGCAGAGGATATTCTGACTCTTTATCTGAGTGAGGATATCGGCACTACCGTACGCATAGATGAATTCTTTGGCGAAATGGATGTTCAGAATGGTACACTGACAGAGATTCGCTTTGTTGGCAAAGGCCTTATGGAGGATGAAACGGAATTCAGCTTCCTGGCACGCCTCCAGCCAGAGCCTCTCTCCGAACGGCCTGTTGTGCCCCAGACGGTCCTGGATGCAGTCCGCTCGGGCGGAGAGGGATCCGAGTTTATGACGGGAGACATGCTGCGCCTTTTTGCCGCCTGGATAAAAAATGACCGGGCGGACACGGTAGACGCAACGATTACCGTAAATGCGGACTGCGGAGTATTGTCGCTGGACGATTCGTACAGCTACTTCAGGCAGGATACGGAAGGAACCGGTATCAGCTGTGTCAGCAGCCATTTGTTCCGCATCTACTTTACCGACAAGGCTGCCTGTACAGCCGATGGAAATGTGCTAAGCACGGCAGAGACAAGACTTCTGGATGCAGCGGAGATTATACCGCTGATTCGGGAGCTCTTCCTGCAGGGAGACTATTCGTGCGAAGAGCTTGGCAGCGGGCAGATGTATTCCCTTTCCCTGGAAGCGGACAGAATTGGCGGGATTGTGGAAAGCATTATCCCGGAACTGGCAGATCTGAAAATCACTTATGAGGACTGTGTCCTTAACGCCAGTATACGGGATGGAAGCCTGTATTCTCTTGGCCTGAACTGCGGGGGAACTGTCAGGATTGTTACCAGAGACGTTGAAACAAGTATAACGGTGATGGTGCAGTTTATCCCGCCCAATGACCATACGATCCCTGCTGCGGTTCGGAAGACACTTGTGCAGAATGCCTGAACAGCGAGCAAAACGATAAAGAAAAAGCTCTGCATGGCTGAAAACCTGCAGAGCTTTTTCTTGTTTCGAGCGGGTCGGATGCTGCCGGCTTGCATATGACTGTATCACCGGGTCCCGGTCAGGGCTGTTCCGCCGACATAGAGCGTATAGCCGTTGGAGATAATATTTGCAGCATCGCCCTCGAAGGAGGTGATCGACGTATCGGCGGTAAGCGTCCAGGTGCTGGTGCTGTCGAGAGTCACATTGACTGTGCCTGCTTCTGTGGAAACAGTTTCCCCTTTGGTGTTTGTAATCTTACCGCTGACTGCGCCGGTGAAGGAAGACCCGTTTGAGAGGTTCAGACTCAAAGTGGAGTTGCTGCCCACCAGAACCGTGCCGTTCAGCTCCTGACTGTCGGCGTTGAGCGTGGCAATATTACCGGCTCCGCTCCAGCCGTCGTCACAGACCGAAAGCAGGATGTTTTCGGAATCCTCATTTATCAGAGCAACGTCTTTGAGATTGATGATGGCGTTGGTGTTGGTCACATGGAAGATATGGCCGTTTTTGCTGGTCAGGGAGCCACCAGTCATGTTGAAGGAAGAGGTTCCGCTGTCGGCATCGCCGGACATCGACTGGTAGATCATAATGCTGTCAAGGAACGTGGCATTGCCGTTGCATTTGGTGTTGTTTGCTGTCAGGTAACAGTTGTTCAGGGTGATGGAGTTCTTTCCCTCAATGCAGACTCCTTCGGAGAGGTTGGAGGTGAGCATAGCGTTGGAAACGGTGATGTCGGCTGTGGAATAGATTGCCGGAGAGCCAAGTCCATTGGAGGTATAGGTACCACCATCGACCAGGACTGTGCCGCCACCGCGGTCCGTGCGGATCGGCGCGGATGAGCCGCCGGAGGTTGTAACGATCAGGTCATAGGCAAAAGTCGTGCCGCCGCCTGTAGTCATAATGCCGCCGGATCCATTTCCGGTGGTGTTGATAACGGTATCGCGGATAATGACAGTGGTGCCGTCTCCCTCGGCCCCGTTGCGGCCGCCATTGCCTCCATAGGAGAAAATCCCGTTTGCTCCGTCAGCATCTGAGGTGATGGTTCCGCTTTCAATGGTGGCTGTAGAGCCATCCTTTACGAGGACAGCGGCGTTCAGGCCATAGAAGTTGCAGCTGTCACCACCATTGGAGCTTCCGGTTTTGACTACTGTAGGGCTGGTGATGGTAACATCTTCTGAAGTACTGATCAGCAGAGCACTCTGATCGACTGTTGTGCTCTCATAAGTCTGATCAGTCTGTGTATCGCCGGAGGTGATTTCTACAGCACCGGAATAATTGATTTCTGTGCTGCCGGGCGCTCCGCCTGGCATTCCGCCAGGGCCACCCATCCCGTCGGGGGGTGTGCCCATTTCACCGCCTGGTGCACCGTCAGGAGGGGTACCCATTCCTTCAGGGGGCGCGCCCATCCCGTCAGGAGGTTCGCCGGGCATCCCACCATCCGGCAGGGCGGGAGGCTCAGAATCGGCACTTGCGCTTACGGCAAAGCTGCCGGCGGACAAAGCGGTGATCATCAGCACCGCGGAGAGGAGCATACAGAGTGTATTCCTGATATTTCTGTTTTTCATAATGTATCCTGTCTTTCATGATTGATTACAGGTGCCATTATAAAGCCCATAGCTTAAGAGAACCTTAGAAGCAGAATTCTTTTTCCCGAAATATGGATAGCTCCCTCTGCGGTTGTTTTCGCAGAGGGAGCATATTGTGCGGATAACCAGAAAAATCAGCCTTTTTTGATCGGCAGCCACCAGGTAAAGCCGAAGGAAAGGCACTGGATCAGCCCCTCCAGAGGGGACAAACTATGTAAGGAGGCAACCTTCCGCCCGATGAGGACGTATTCAGAGGCATGCATGCCAAAGAGAATGACCAGCGGCCAGGGCTTCTTTTTCGCGGCAAGAGCAGCGAAGACGGCATAGAGCACAACACAGATGGATTTGCCGAACTGCTTTGTAAGTTTCAGGAACATGATCATTATCCTCCGATTACTTAATATATTCTGTTATGCTTTTTCCAGAAATTCCCGGACGGCATGGCCATCGCGGTATCCTCTGGTATACAGACGGTAAAAGGCGCCCTTGTCCCGGGTCAGAGTATCTACGCCTTCGGTGTTCTCCGGGGCAACAATCAGGACTCTGCCTTCCTTCTCCAGCTCTTTCGCCCGGGCAACGCCCCTGTTATACCTCTCTGCACGGCTCCGCAGGCACGCAGCTGCCCGGGGATACTGCTTTTCAATTCTTGCAGCGAGGAAGCGGTCTTTGGTATCCGTCCGCACGAAATCCCGCGGCTTTGTCAAAAGCAGCACGACCCTGTCACAGCCGGAGGAGAAAGCCTTTTCAAGGGGAATGGTGTCCGAGAGAGCGCCGTCGTAATAAGGCACGCCCTGAATAAAATATGGTTTGCAGACAAAGGGAATCGCGCAGGAGGCCTTGAAGATATCATAATTATCCTGGGCAAGATCGCTCTTATCAAAGTACTTTGCTTCTCCGGTGCGGGCATCGCAGGCAATTACCAGAAGTGAAGCAGGATTGGAAGCTATCGCGCTGTAGTCAAGAGGATTTTCTCCGTCAGAATCCGAGAGCGTGCTGTAGATGTAATCCAGGTCCAGAAAGCTGCCTTCCGTGCGGAAATTATGCAGACTCATATATTCTTTGCGGAAAGTATATTCAGTATAGTAGCGAAGATTTCTTCCCCGCTGCCCTGCAAAGAAGGACGAGATATTGGCACTGCCTGCGGAAATGCCGATTCCCAGATCAAAACACACCTTCTCGTCCAGACAGCAGTCCAGAACTCCGGCGGCATAAATGCCGCGCATGCCGCCGCCAACATCAATGATACCAGTCATGAAGAAGCTGCCCTCTTTTCAAAATGAATCAAAACAGAATGACATGATTTTACTATGGAGAAGACGGGGAGGTCAAGGAAAAAATGTGCGACAGAAGAGTTGCGGTGTTTGTTGAAGGGTCAGAAGCTTTCTGTTATAATCACAAAATATCGGCATGCAGATGCCGGAAGAGACTTACTATTCTGCCTGAACAGGAGAAACATATATGGCATGGTATGATGAGGCCTTTTTTTATCACATTTATCCGCTGGGACTCTGCGGAGCGCCGAAGAACAATCCCGGCGGGAATACACCGACCGATGGGGAGGCACACCGCCTGCGTGAGATGTGGCCATGGATTGAACATCTGCGCACACTCGGCGTGACCGCACTTTACATCGGGCCGCTTTTTGAATCCGGGAGCCACGGTTACGATACTACAGATTATCGACGGCTGGACAGGCGCCTGGGGAATAACGATGACCTGAAGGATTTGGTCCGCTTCTGCCATGAAAACGGCATCCGCGTTGTGCTGGACGCTGTATTCAACCACAGCGGGAGAGATTTCTTCGCCTTCCAGGATCTGCGGGAGCGCAGGGAGCAGTCCGCTTATAAAGACTGGTTCTGCAATGTGAACTTCTGGAACAACAACGAATACAACGACGGCTTTTCCTATGACAACTGGGGTGGATACAACCTGCTGGCTAAGCTGAATCTCCGTAACCCGCAGGTAGTGGACTATCACCTGGAAACAGTACGCTTCTGGGTGCAGGAATTTGATATCGACGGGCTGCGCCTTGACGCGGCGGATGTGCTCGATTTTGGCTTTATGCACACGCTGCGAGGCCTTGCAGGTACGATAAAGCCGGAATTCTGGCTCATGGGCGAGGTAATCCATGGGGAATACCAGCGCTGGGTGAATGAAGGCATGCTGCACGCCGTGACAGACTATGCCCTGCATAAGGCACTCTTCAGCGGGCATAATGATCATAATTATTTTGAAATTGCGCATACGCTGAACCGGTTCATGCAGAATGGCATTGACTGCCGGAAGCTCTACAGCTTTGTTGACAACCATGATGTAGAGCGAATCCACACCAAGCTGCACGACAAGCGGCACTGGCTGCCGGTACATATTCTGCTTTTCTGCCTGCCGGGTATCCCCTCGGTCTACTATGGTTCGGAATTCGGCATTGACGGGCACAAGGCACGCGGAGGTCCGGATGACGAGATCCGCCCGGCTCTTTCCCTCGCGGATCTGAAGGCCCGGCCGAATTTCTGCCTGGAGACAGTGCGGGCACTGGGGCAGATCTACCGCACGGAGAAGGCCTTGGCTTACGGCGATTACGAGCAGCTGCATCTGAGCACAGGGCAGTATGCATTTCGCAGGGGGGATGTGCTGGTCGCGGTGAACAACGAGGACCGTGAAGTGGAAGTCACGATTCCCTGCGCGGGAGGAGAGTACCGCGGCGCTCTGCACGGTAGGCGGATAAAGGCAGAAAACGGAAAGCTGCAGCTGCGCCTTGCGCCCTGCGACGGAGAGATCCTGATCCCCGAAAGCCGGGACTTCGCAGAGTATGAACCGATTGGCAGCCTGCCTCAGCCGGCAGTCGCTTTCAAAGAGGCACCTTCTGCGGAGAGCATCAGGGACACAGACGGAAACAGGACAGACGCTGAGCCGGCGGTGGATCTCAGCATGCCTTATGAGAATATGACCATTGGGCAGCTGCAGGCAGCTATTCTGCAGAAGCTGGCGGCAAACGGACCGGTGACAGAGCAGATGCGCCGGGATGTGGCGGAAAATGTCTGGCGGGATTCTCTGCTGAACTGGGTGAAGAGTTTCCGTTGAGGCAGCCGAAGGCAGTGCTGCACAGATACCTCCGGAACCGGATAGAATCAGGGAAGATACAGGCCGGATAACACGATAGACCTCAGACGGTATTTCTTGACAAATGTGGACGAATGAAGGATAATTATCTATTATCGTAATATCAAAACAGAGGGCTATTCTGATCGACAAGAGGAGAGACCTATGGAAACAATTATTCAAAAGCTGCAGCGCTATACCGCGATAACTCCGGATGCGGCGATTCTTTTCGATGAAACGAACCCAAAGGGTATTACCTATGCGCAGCTGGATGATCTGTCCGGCCGGATTTACCACTGGCTGAAGGATCAGAAGATCGGGAAAGAAGATTTCGTTCTGATCGACCTTCCGAGAGGGGTACTGCCGGTAATCGCCATGGTCGGCGTATGGAAGGCCGGTGCTGCCTGGGCACTGGTGGAGGATACCTACGCACCGGAGAGAATTGACTTTATCCGGAAAGACTGTGGCTGTAAGGTCGAGATTTCCAAGGAAAACTGGGACGTGATCATGAACGGCGAGTCTCTTGCCGGATGTGAGATGACTGACGATCACGATGCGGCCTATGCGATTTATACCTCCGGGACAACCGGCAACCCCAAGGGTGTTCTGCATGAATACGGAAATCTCCAACGGGCGATTGATTCCATCCGCGTCAACGGAGAAGTTCCCTTTGATGGCAAGGACAGACTGGCAACTTTGGCTCCGATGAACTTTGTTGCAACGGTGATCGTGATTCTGGCAGCGCTGAATGTCCACTGCGGCAAAAACTATATCGTTTCCTATGCCACCATCAAGAACCCGAAGGAGCTGGCGAAGTTCTTCCTGACAAAGCGCATCACCATCACCTTCCTGACCCCCTCTTACGTGCGGAAGCTGGGGAACAATACCGGCCCCTTCCTGCGTATGCTGTTTGTCGGAAGCGAGCCGGCGAACAACCTGTACAACAAGAATCTGGAGCTGATCAACATCTATGCCGCCAGCGAGAGCGGCTTTGCCGTCGGCTTTTTCAAGATTGACAAAGCCTATGAGACCTGTCCTATCGGGCAGCCACAGGTTGAGACAAAAATCATGCTGCTTGGTGAAGACGGAAACGAGGTGGCAGACGGGGAGACCGGTGAGCTCTGTTTTGTAAACCCCTATGTCCGCGGGTATATTAATCTCCCGGAAGAGACTGCAAAGGCCTTCGTCAATGGTGTCTATCACTCGGGCGACCTCGCAATGCGGGATGAAAACGGAAACTATGTCCTGCTCGGCCGCAGCGGAGATATGATCAAAATCAACGGCAACCGTATCGAGCCTGCCGAGATTGAGGCTGCCGTCAAGGAAGCGCTCGGCATCAAATGGTGCGCGGCCAGAGGATTTGAGGAAGAGGACAAGAGCTATCTGTGCGCCTATTACCTGGAGGATGTAAGCTTCGATCCGTCGGTTTTGCGCGAAGAGCTGATGAAGCGTCTGCCGTATTATATGATCCCTGCTTACTTCATGAAAATCGACGAGGTTCCTCTGAAGGCAAGCGGCAAGCTGGACAGAAAGGCTTTGCCGGCACCGGATGCCAGCGATTTCCAGAGCAGCTACGTTGCGCCGGAGAACGACACCCAGAAAGTTATATGCGACGCGATGGCAAAGGTCCTCAGACTTGGCCGGGTCGGCATCCATGACGATTTCTATGAGCTGGGCGGAGACTCTCTCGCGTCGATTGATATGGTTACACAGTGCGAGCTCCCCGGGCTCAGCGCCAATATCATTTTCCGTGGCAGAACCCCGGAGAAGATTGCAGCTCTTTATGAAGAAATGCAGGATAGCGATGATGGAGAGCCCGTTGATGAGCAGAATGCCCGAGCGCTGCAGGCAGAGCATCCGCTGACCACGGAACAGCTTTATATGGTGGACTATCAGATGTATACGCCGAATTCCACCATGTATAACCTCTTCTCGATGATGAAGCTCGACAAGGACTTGATTGACATGGAGAAGATGGCCGAGGCGATGCAGACCGCCATCGGGAGACACCCGGCACTGATGACCAGATTCTCATGGAACAAGGATCATGAACTGGTGCAGAGCTATCATCCCGAGCTTCAGCAGAAAATCACAGTGGAGCATCTGACGGAGTTTGAATTCCGCTTTGTGCGCGATACGTTGGTCTATCCTTTCAAGATTGTCGGAGGGCGGCTCTGCCGCTGCAGGGTCTTTGAAACGGAAAAGGCCGGGTATGTGTTCTTTGATGTACATCACTCGGTATTTGACGGAACATCGCTAAAGGTGTTCATGAGCGATGTCGGCAAAGCGTATATGGACATGGGAGGAGATCCCGACTACTATTATCTGATGCTGCAGCGCCGTGAAGATGCCGTGGATACAGACTTTTATGAAGAAAGCCGGCGCTACTTTGAGGAGAGATATGACGGGATCGAGTGGTCCTGCTACCCGAAAATCGATCATCAGTCCCGCGAGAATGAGATGGGCGAGCTTTTCGCGCCGCTGGGCATCCTGCAGCCGCAGATGAACGCTCTGGAGAAGGCCTACCGGATCAGCCGCAACGAATTCTTCATTACCGTGGCGGCGCTGGCCATCTCCATCTACAATCATACTCCGGATGTGAAAATCTCGTGGATCTACAACGGCCGTGAAAATATCCAGAACATGACAACTGTCGGCCTGCTTTTCCGTGATCTGCCCATTGGCCTGCGCTTCCACGACAGCGATACCCTGCGCAATGTCTTTGCCGATGTGCATGAACAGGTGCAGAAGGGTATTGAATACAGCTGCTATCCCTATGTGGACAGCCACAATCAGGTCGCCAACGGCGAGAGCGCCTATCTGCTTTACCAGCAGGATATCCGCGACATGGGCGGATTGGACGGCTTTGATGTGGAAATGGTGGATATCCGCCAGAACCAGGCGGCATCTCAGACCATCCTGGATATGGAAATCCTGGACGGAGCCAACGGTTTGACCCTGATGATCGACTTTGCCGCAAGCCGCTATACGGAAGAGAGCATGGAGCACTTCAAGGACATCTATGTCAAGCTTGCCCAGGCTCTGGTGACCCACAACTCTCAGGCGGATGTGACGATTGGCGAAATCAGGGAGAAACTGGAAGACAGAAGAAACATCTTCCGGACAATAACCGGTATCTTCAGCAGAAAGAAATAAGCGGGAGAGAATCAGGAGAACATGGATCAGGAAAAGGAACTTTCACAGCACTTCACCTTCTGGTCATTGCTGAAGTTTGTTGCGCCGAGCATTTTCACATTTGTCTTCATTGCAGTGTATCAGATGGTTGACGGGATCTTTATTGAACGCTTTGTTGGCGAGATGGCCATCAGCTGCATCAACCTTTACTATCCAATTATCAGTATTTTTATTGCGGTCGGCATCATGATCGGAACCGGCGGCAACGCCGTGATTGTCCGAAAGGTCGGCGAAGGGAAGCGGAAGGAAGCAGGCGAGACCTTCTCCCGTGTTATCAGTTTTACAGTTCTGTGCGGGATTATCTGCACGGCGATCTGCCTGGTTTTTGCAGATCCGATTATGCGTCTGTGTGGTGCAACGGACGGCAATATCGAGTATCTGCGCCCCTATTATATGACGCTGAGCACATTCTGCATCGCGATTCTGCTGCAGTCGGAACTTGGTATTCTGATCATAGGGGAAGGCAAAACCGTGGTTGCCGCGGTGGTGATTATGGTCGGCGGGGTGCTCAACTGCGTGCTGGACTATGTGTTCATGCATAACATGGACATGGGTGTCAAAGGAGCGGCCATTGCCACGGTGATCGGCTATTGCAGCACGATTGCCTATGCCGTCTGGTTTTATGGCATTGCAAGAAAAAGCTCGTACCATCTGGAGCTTGCAAAACCGAATATTCGTGAAATCGGTGCCATCTGCTTTAACGGCTCATCGGATATGGTGTCAAACCTCGCCCAGGGCATAACGGTACTGTTTATGAACCACCTGGCATACCGTTGCTATGGCGAGACCGGCGTCAGCGCGCTGACTGTTGTGACCTATGTGCAGGTGATGATCATGATGGTCTTCATGGGCTATACTTCCGCCGTGGAGCCGGTCTTCTCCTACCATTACGGAAGCGGGAACACCGAAGAGAGAAAGAATGTCTATCGCCTGAGCATCCTCTGGTCACTGATCCTTGGCGCTGTGATCATGGTGCTGCTCTACCTTTTCCGAAACCATGCCATCGGTATTTTCTTTGACAGAGGGACGGATTTCTTCCGTATTGCGTCTCTGGGATACCTGATCTCGCTTCCGGCTTGCCTGTTTGTCGGGATCAATATCTTTGGATCCGGGCTGTTTACCGCTTTTTCCAATGGACTGGTGTCCATGGTTCTGTCATCTCTGCGTACCTTTGTCGTACTTACGATCTGCCTCTATGGCATGACGGCGCTCTTCGGCGGTCCCGGGCTCTGGAGCGCCTGGCCGGCTGCAGAGCTGATCAGTCTGGTGATTACCATGCTGGTGTTGAAAAAATACAGAAGCCGGTATCAATACTGATCCGGATGATATAGCACCAACATTCTTACAGCAGGAAAACATACATCTCAAAGGAGGAAAACTCGATGCTGAATTTGGAAGAGAAACAGGAAGAAAGCCAGCTGACAATTGTGCTGGACGGCAGAATCGACACCAGCACTGCCCCGCTGCTCCAGGCTGCCGTTGACCCGCTGCCGCCCGCAGTGAATCACGTTGTGCTGGATTTTGCGAAAGTGGATTACATCTCATCCGCGGGGCTGCGCGTTTTGCTCAATCTGGAGCAGAACCTGGAGGAGACTGACGGCAAACTGGAGCTCAGTCATGTCAGCGATCTGATTCGGGACGTGTTTGACATCACGGGATTCCTGGATATTCTGACCCTCATTTAAGCGGAAGCAAAGCCGGGGAGAGGGGAGACAGAGCATGAAGGAGCTCACGCTGGAAGCAGTGGCGGAAAACATTCCGGCGGTTACCGATTTTGTCAATACAGAGCTGGAAACGCTTGGATGTTCTTTTGCGGTTCAGGCACAGATCGATATTGCCATTGACGAGCTGTTCGGGAATATTGCCAATTATGCATATAAACCCGGGACGGGTCCCGCAACTGTACAGGTCGAGATCGAAGATGATCCGGTTTCCGTTATTATCACCTTTCTGGACAACGGAAAGGCTTTTAACCCACTGGAAAGAGAAGACCCCGATATCACCCTGCCGGCACGGAAGCGCAAGCCAGGTGGACTTGGCATTTTTATGGTCAGAAAGACAATGGATAATGTTGACTATGAATACCGGGAGGGGAAAAACATCCTGCGGATCAGAAAGAAGATATAAGCTTATGATCAGAGAAAGGAGCGGTATATGAAACACCCGGGTGGACTCCATTCCCTGCGCGGAAAACTGAATCTTCTGATCATTGGCATCATTCTTGTGATCTCGGCCGGTCTGATGTCCATTGCCTACTATGTCTTCTGCCAACGGGTGGACAACAGCTATAACGAGAGGCTTCAGCGTGCGGCTGAGGCCTGCTCGAACAATGTTGATCCGTATAATGTGGAAAATATCTGGAACGCAATAACCTCAGAGCCTTTTCAGGAGGCCTATGACAGGGCAAAGGCCTCCGGGGATGAGAGTATCCTGCGCACATGGATGGATACACAGCCTTCCTATTTTTATCTGAATAATGAAGACAATGAAAAGGAAACCCAGGCTGAGTTGACCGATGAACAAGCGGAAGAGCCGGAGAACCAGGAACAGACTGCGGACGATGAGAATAAGCTGACGCTGTACGATGATTATGAGATGATCATCGACTCGCTGCAGGCGATCAAAGACTATCTGGGCATAGATTCAGCTTATCTGCAGATCGACATTGACGGCGCTACCTATAATATTGCGGATCCTGAGGAAAATCTCTTCTATCTCGGAACACAGGAAATACCTCTCGAGGTATTCGACGCGTATGAGGACAATTCCCGTATCCCGCCAACGGTTTACAAATCGGAGTTCGGTTGGCTCTGTACGGCGATCGAACCAATCTGTAATTTTGAAACAGGCGAAGCATTTGCCATTGCCGGCGTGGACATCAACATGACGGATATCGTGAAGGAACGCTATGCGTTTCTGACAAACAGCCTGATTTTTGTCCTGCTGCAGACCGTTATCGCCATTGCAGTCAGCATGCTGCTCATGGACCGCATTGCTGTTCGCCCGCTGCGCCAGCTTGCGGAGGCGGCCACAGGCTTTGCGGCGGAAGATCATGTATTTACAGAGGATGACGTTATTCAGCTGAATATCCGTTCACGGGATGAGATTGGGGATCTGTACCGCGAAATCCAGTCCATGCAGAGCCGCATTGTCAGCTATACGGAAAACCTGACCCGGGTAACGGCGGAAAAGGAACGTGTGAGTACGGAGCTTCGGACAGCATCCCAGATACAGGAAGCCATGCTGCCGCATATCTTCCCGCCGTTCCCGAATCGCACAGAGTTTGACCTCTACGCCAGCATGGATCCGGCAAAAGAGGTCGGCGGGGATTTTTATGATTTCTTCCTGATTGACGAAGATCATCTTGCACTCGTTATTGCGGATGTTTCGGACAAGGGTGTACCGGCGGCGCTGTTTATGATGTCAGCCAAGATTCTGATCAACTATCGCGCACAGCAGGGAGGAAGCCCCGCCGAGATCCTGAATGCGGTGAACGCGGAGATCTGCAAAAACAACAAGTCCAGGATGTTTGTAACGGTATGGCTCGGCATCTTGACACTGAGCACCGGCGCCCTGATCTGCACCAATGCCGGCCATGAGAATCCGATTATCCGCGGGCAGGACGGTGTGTACCGGGTTTTGAAGGACAAACACGGTATGGTTCTGGGAGCCCTGCAGCGCGCGAAGTACACTGACTATGAATTACAGCTGCAGCCCGGAGATGCTGTCTTCGTATATACAGACGGTGTCCCGGAGGCCAACAACACTGCCGGCGAGTTCTACGGCATGGGGCGTCTGGAAAAAACGCTGAATACTCTTGGCGGATGTAATCCCCAGGGTGTTCTGAAAGGGATACGCGCTGATGTGGATGCCTTCGCAGGCGACGCGCAGCAGTTTGACGACCTGACCATGCTCTGCCTGGAATACAGGGGATCAAAGACTGTTGAAACAACAGAGGAACTGTAATTCTCAGAGTAACTCTTTGCTGGCGAAGAACCAACTGAAAAACAGCATGAAAAAGCTTTCCGCCGGGTGAGGATTAATCTTCACCATCGGCGGAAAGCCTTTGCTATTTCAAGAACTTTTTGAGCTTCTCCTCCGGGATGTTCGGGAAAAGAGAAAGAAGATGCTCCATCAGCCGGGCATAGGATTCTGCCGGCGTTCGCCGGTAGACATTTAATGTAAAACTCTCGCCCATGAACTTTTCCGGGGTGCTGTATTCTGCGACTCCCCAGCCGCGCTGATTTCCTTTTTTGTCGACGGTATAAACGAAGTTGCTGATAATCACATAGCACTGTTCCTGCAGACGGTTGATTGAGGTGTCAAAGCCCTTTTTGCCTTCGGTTTTCTGCCAGCGGCCGCTGTAGGCATAGCCGCCGGACTGGCGCAAGACTTTGGACAGAACAGGAGCCTGCGCATCGATCAGATCGAACAGCTGCTTGTCCTGGAACTTTGCGAGACCGTCATCATATCGGGAGTCAAAGTCGTAGCCATCACGGCGGTAATTAGCCAGATCTGTGAACCATTCCCTGCTGACATAAGCTGATTTCTTTTCAAAAAATTTGCCGTATGCGCAGCCGGTGACCTGAATGACAGGTCCCTTCCATGCCCAGGTATCATCGCCTGTGTCGGAGAACAGGATGGAGGGATGGCAGTGTTCCTCCAGTGAAAAACCGGGGATGGATGTGGCAAAATAGGGAACGATCCCAAAAGTCTGAACGGCATCGATCAGATCCTGTTTTGATCGCACATAAAAATCGTATGGCATAGCCGGCCTCCTCTGATACAGCAGACCGTATTATAGCCAAATAAAAGAGGGAAATCAATGAAAAACCTAAGACTGCGGTGATGCGTTAGCCAGTTTTATTTTACAGCCGCATTTGTTTATGGTAAACTGTGGAATCACAGAAGCAGAACCATCATGTGCCGCCTTAGCAGCCAGAAGAAAAGGTACCTGTTGTGGCAGAAGATATGAATAAAAACGGGAATATGAGAGGAAGGAATAGCATGTTCAGAGAAATGAACCGTAAAAAACAGCAACTGACGGATGAGGAATGCAGAGACATCCTGAAGACCGAATTGCGGGGTGTGCTCTCCGTGAACGGAGACGATGGCTATCCCTATGGCCTGCCTACAAATCACTATTATTGCGAGGAAGATGGGAAAATCTATTTTCACAGCGGCATGAAAGGCCACAAGGTCGATGCCATCAAAAAGGACAATAAGGTATCATACTGTGTATATGACAGCGGCTTCCGCAGAGATGGCGAATGGGCGCTGAATATCAAAAGTGTGATTGTGTTCGGCCGAATTGAGTTTGTGGATGACCGGGAGGAAATATATCGGATAGCCCGCCTTCTTTCCCGCCGGTTTACGGATGACGAAGAATACATCGAAAAAGAGGTTGAGCATGCCGGCTGGAGGACACTGATGTTCGCTCTGGTACCGGAATACATGACAGGGAAGCTTGTGAATGAGGCGTGATATGGCAGCTCCCGGTGAAACCAAACTGTCTGCCTTTGATGAAATCTGGGCAGTCCCGGTTAAAAGAATCCATGCGTTTTTCTTGGCCACAGATGTAGGAGACTGCAAAGTAAAAATCGAAGCGATGGAGGAGAGAAAGATTGGCTCCTTCTCTTTTCCGCAGACCCGCGTGATGATTTCCGGCGAGGGAGCGGAAGAGCTGCATCGCAGATTTGTGCTGAATTTTATATCTGCAGGCGGATGAGCTGAAAGAATGTCCTAATAAGAACTGGCAGATTGGGAATCGTTTTCCCAATCTGCCAGTTCTGCTGCTTGTTTACTTTTCGCTGTTTCCTTTTAACCAGTCAAGGAACTGCTGAAAGAGTCGGAACATACTCTGCTCGTCTTCGGGGAGGTTCTGCTGGGAAAAGAGATCGTCGCTTTCCGGTTTCTCGAGAGGTTCTTCGCCATTCTCCTGTGCCGGTTGGCCATTCATTGGGGCATTGGCGGGAGGCGTTCTGTTGCCGTCACCCCCTGGTTTCTCTGGCGGCTCCTGACCATTGGGGGCTTCAGGCGGCTGCTGTCCGTTCATGGGATCCTGCCGTCCATCGACGCTGTCAAAGCGAGGAGTATCCTGCTGCCTGTCGGAGCTGGAATTGCCCTGAGGAGCATTCGGCATTTCGTTCATGGAACCCTGCTGCTCATTGCTGCCAAAGCCCGGGGCTGCCTGCTGATTCCCCATGGGGCCGTTTTGACTGCTCTGCATATTCCCCGTGAACTCGCTGCTGCTTATCTGTTGACCACCCGTTGGCCGATTGCCTCCCATTGACTGACCCATCTGCATGCTTCCCGGCTGCATACCACCCATCTGCGGCCCTCCCTGCGGACCGTCCGCAAATGCAACGACGGAGAGAGAAGTGACCATCAGCAGCGTCATGGCTGCAGCGGCGATGCGTGTTCTGACTGTTTTTTTCATCGAATATTCCTTCTTTCTATGCTTGATTTTTTCTGACACCAGATAATACGAGAATCCGGTTCAAAAAAGTGGGGTCGTGGGAAAAGATTTTATCGAGGAGGTCCACCGGTTCCGTGCATTCCAGGCGGTATTGATCCGGATGAAGCAGCTCCATCTGATGCATTGATCCCACCCGGCACTGCTATCTCGCTTCGCAAAGCGGGACCACCGGCAGGTGCCTCTGAATTTACAGATCCTTCAGGGCGAGAGCCAGGCAAAGCATTCTCCACGGTGCTGCTGTCTGCAGGCGGCTGATTGACGGAAGATGACGTGGCAGTTGAATCTGGCTGATCTTCTAAATCAAAGGGGACATCATTTGGTGAGAACGCAGAAGGAACTTTGCTGTCTATGCTCCCCGACTGCTCCTGAATCCGTACAGGCTCTTGGCCGCTGCCCGAAAGGCCACTCGGAGAAGGCGTCAGGTTCTCTGCCGGATCATTTGGAGAGCCGCTCTGTGTGTGGCCGCCGCTTCTCTCTTCATCCGGGAAAGAATCGGGTCGTGAGCCGGGATTATCAGGCTGATTTTCGGGGATTCCCGACCCAAATGTGTTTGGCATACCATCCGGGCGAACAGGAAAACCCTCTGGAATATTGCTGATCAGCTGTTCCTGCAGGCGTTCGGTATGACGCTCGCTTTTTGTTTCTGCAACGATCTGGATAGAAAGCTTATTTTCTTCATCGGTTCTCTGCTGCTCCAGTGTGACGGCAATTGCGTCCTCTATCGGGCGGTACAGGAGTTTCTGCTCATTAAGAGAGGAGAGTACGACTTCACCTTCTTCGTTGAGTGCCCGAACGTTCAGTACACGGTCAAAACGGTTGATGGTATATTCTATTGCGGAATCTGCTTCGAGATTGACTGTCCCGTAGGGCAATGCATAAACTGTTCCGGTGCCGATACAGAGAGCCAGTGCGGCGGCCGCGGCAAGCGTTCCCATCTTTTTGAGTGAGAGTTTCCGAACCTGCTGCAATTCGTGAAGCTCTATTGTCTGCCCAATGGTATAGTTTACATTTGGGATTTTCACGAGACTGCCGTTCTCATCCAGCGCAGCAGCATATTTCCCCTGAATGTCTACAATGACGGCATTCATACGCTCTCCTCCTTCCATACGAACTTCAGATATTCCGCTATCTGCGGATACTCTCCATGAAGAATCAGAACAGCCATGATGAGATACTTCCTGTACCGGTCCAGGGTCTTCCGGGAGACGCCGGAATCCGCAGCAAGCTTCCGGACAGGGAGCTTTCGGCTCTTTTCCAGGCTCTTCATCAGGTTATCGTCTGAGAGCATGATGCGGATTGCTTTCGCGCATTCCTGCTTTGTTTTCGCCTGCCGCGGGGAGCATTCCGTCAGATCAAAAAAACGAAAGCCATACTGCTGAAGCAGTTCATTTGCCGAAATTATTTCTTCCTGAAGACTGCGATCCGCAGATGCCTGGCTCTGTTTGACAACCGCGATGTATATGACCTTCTCGGCATCACTTGCCTCTTTCGCATCATCCAGGCCTTCCAAAACAAAAGGCGAGGTGCTGATTTCCACCGGATGGAGCGATGATTTACGATGAAAGTCGATCAAAGCGCGTTTCATAAGCATCTGCGAGAACGGGATAAAATCTCCCTGAGAAGCCTGATATTTGTCGATGGCATCAGAGAACGCTCCGAGCGCGATCGACCATTCGTCATCGCTTTTCGTAATATAGCGCCAGGATGCCCGTGAGGCGGTTTTTAGAATCAGCGGCTCCTGCTGACGGATAAAATCCTCGCGCAGAGCCTCGCTGCCGGCGGCTTTGACAGCAAGTTCGTTGACAGATTTTGACATTGAGATGATCACCACACTATCCAATACGAAAAATCCACCCAGAAAAGTGGGGTCAGATGAATAATCGTAGTATTTCTGTTGCGTGGCAGTATAAAGGACAAGACTTAAATATACCTTAGCACAGCATAAATAAAACATTTTGTTGACGCTTTTATAGATTCTCTCTGTGGTAAAATAAAATCGGACAACGAAAACAAACCGGAGTAAACAGTTCAAATAATAAAAAATTAAGATATTCAGACGAGTTTGATGATACATTTTTCAGGTACTTATGGTATAATTATATTGGAATATTGTGTACATGCTAAATGACCTGACTCAATAGCCGCAGAAGATACAACAGAGATCAGCCGGGTGGAACAGTCAGGCAGCAGATAGATAGCTTCTGTAAGAAGAGGAGGCTGTTATGGAGAAAAAAACAAACGGGTCAGAGAACCGCTTTACAAGGTTCATCAAAACCAGGCGGAAATGGGTTACCGCACTGGTCATTCTGGCTGTTATCATTGCAGGGGCGACGTTCTGGGTGCTCCGGTATAACGGTGAAGCCGCCACCTACAAAAAGCGTATTCTGGAATGCACGGCCATGCCGGGCATGGTCAGCCATATCCACAATGATGACTGCTACCAGGATGGGATGCTGGTGTGCCCGTTGCCGGAGATTGAACCACATGAGCACACAGACGCCTGTTATCTGGCGGCCCTGTCGTGCACAATTCCTGAAAGCGACGGCCACCAGCATACCGATGCCTGCTATTACACCGAGAGACAGCTGATTTGCGATCAGGAAGAAAGCGAAGAACACCAGCACAGCAATGAATGCTACGCAGAAGT
>CADBNC010000093.1 GCA_902795885.1 Oscillospiraceae bacterium | reverse complement strand
CTATGATGACCTGGCCTTTGAGGGAGAAAAGAAACAGCAGGAAGCCCTCAGCCGTCTCGCTTCGCTCCCCGGGGAGAAGCAGGCCCGCCTGGATGACCTGCAGCTTGACCTGCTAACCATTGTCAGCGCCGAAGTGCCGCTGGAGGAAGGCTATGTGCCGGAACTGGATACAGTGGTGGAGGACTATAAGCTGGACGCACGCTGTGCCGCAAAGGCGTGGAATATGATGCAGGACTGCCGGGAAGAGGGCGCCGGCTTTCCGATGATCTGCTCGGCATACCGCACACAAGAGTTTCAGACGGAGCTGTTTGAAAACAAGGTCGTGCGGGTTCAACTGGAAAAATGGTGCACAATTGAGGAAGCCGAGGAGCTGGCTGCCCTGGAGGTTGCCCCTCCCGGCACCAGCGAGCATCAGCTTGGGCTGGCGGCGGATATCATCGATGAAACCTTCCCGTATCTGACCGAATGGCAGGAGACCACAGGTACACAGAAATGGCTCAAGGAGCATGCGGCGGAATACGGCTTTATCCTGCGCTATCCCAATGGTACAACCGACATCACCGGCATCATCTATGAGCCATGGCACTATCGGTATGTAGGGGAAAAGTTTGCAGCCGAAATCACGGCAAGAGGCCTGACGCTGGAAGAGTATGTCGCCTGGCGCAGGGGAAGATAAACACAGGAAGCACACGGAATGAAAGCGGTATATTTTATCTGTAAAAATCACAACTGGGGCTATGTGGCCGCAAATGTCTGGGATATACTCGAAGAAGAAGGCATTATGCAGGAGGACGCAGGGTTTTCCTTCTGCGGGGAGCCGGTTCGCTTCCGGAAAGAAAACGAAAATGAGTTTTATTTTGTCGGGACGGATATTGCGCTCTGCCTTGACTACCCCCGCTTTCTCCCGGATATGAACCGGTATTTTGCCGATGCGGACATGTCGGGGATGGTTACCTGGCATGAGGGTCCGAATGCACCCGACGATGTGCTGACGGTTCATTCCCTCGGCGATATGGCATCCGGATGCTTTGGAAAGGCAAAGCCCCGCCTGATGCGCAACCTGATCCGTGCCTATGAAGAGAACCGTGTTGCTCTCGGCCTTGAGCAGTACAGCGTTGTAACAGAGGCCACCCACTGGTCCGGTGTGCATGACGGACACGGGGATGCGTCGCTGCTTCTGCAGTTCCCGGTTCCGATGGTGGATATCGAGGTCGGCAGCGATCCCAAATGCTGGAACGATCGGACGGCATGCCGTGCCCTGGCCAGGACCCTGACGCATGTCTTCGATGACGACGGGGCTGTCGTTCACAATATTCTGTGCGTGGGCGGTGTGCATTTTGAGCCGAACTTCGCTGAGGCTTCCCACCGCATGTGGGGGAATGAGGCCTTCGGCGTGACTCATATCCTGGCAAACCAGTGGCTGGTTTCCGGCGGATACGAAGATGAGAGCGGCTTTACCAGAGCATGCAGCGCGATTGACGCCATCGAGGGCGGTGTGGAGGCTATTTTCTTCCACGATAAGATGAAAGGCTGCTACAAGGACCTCGTCCGCAGGCTGGGGGCTGAATACCGGATCCCGATTTACAAGCATCAGAAGCTGCGCAGCCCCGAAACACTGGTCTGGACACTTTGATCTTTTGAAGAGAGTCGGATTTCCCGCTGACGGCTGGGCAAATCAAAGCATATAAGGAACACACCCCTCTGCGCTGTGCGCGGAGGGGTGTGTTTGTGTCCGGGATGGTGCCCGGGTGATCTGAAGAATCCGGAAAACCGCTGCTTACTGCTGGTTCTCGAGATACTCCACAATACGGCCAACGGTATAGAGCTCGGCCGCGTCGTTATCGGAAATGCTGACATTGAACTCGTCCTCAAGGGACATGATCAGCTCAACAACGTCCAGAGAATCCGCGCCGAGATCTTCAAGCAGGTTGGTATCCATGGTGATGCTTTCCGGGTCCAGCTCAAACTGCTGTGCAAGAGCGCTTCTGACCTTTTCAAAGTACATATTCGTTATCCTCCGATCCAGTGATAAAAGAATGAAAAATCACAGATGCGAGATCAGGCAGTCCTGCCCGACGGACAGTCCTGCCCCGGGTGTGCCGCCTTTGGCCTGTCAGGCCCACTCGCGGCTCTGGGGCTTGCGGGACGAAGACTGCTCGGTCCTGACATAGCTGACTACCACGCGGCGGTTCGGCTCAGTCCCGGTAGAGGCAGTGGTTACGCCCTCATAGTTCTGCAGGGCGGTGTGGATGACATGGCGCTCATAGGAGTTCATCGGCTCCAGGGCCATGCTGCGCCTGTACTTGATGGCCTTCTCGGCCATCTTCTCGGCCAGGCGGGTCAGCGATTCCTCACGCTTGCTGCGGTAGTTCTCCGCGTCGACGCTGATGTGCATGCGCTTGTCGCTGCCGCGGTTGACCACATAGTTGGTCAGATG
>CADBNC010000092.1 GCA_902795885.1 Oscillospiraceae bacterium | reverse complement strand
ATCCGCCGGCAGCCTCCCGGTCAGCAGCATCGATCTCGCGAGAGGATGAAACAGTTGGCTGCCCCTGAAAACACCCGAACACCGGTCTGTCATATGAAGCAGGCCGGTGTTCGGGTGTACATAGTATATTCAGGAGCAGGACATGTATGGGCGTTTGCATTTCCTCTTTCTATAAATGCATTTTAGCATACGGGCTGTCACACAAGCGTCACAGGCCTGACTACATGGATTGGGGTTATCTGTTTTTATTGCCTGAAAACCCGAAGAGAATTCCATGATGCAGTAGTCAGATGCCCAAACATGTGCTATACTGGCGCTGTTATTCAACGATACTTCCTCCAAGCGAGATGATACCCTTATGCCGCGTTCGATCATACCCTCTTTTCTGATCTACTGCTTCATTGCCTGCATTACACCCGGGCCAGCCAATCTCTGCACGCTCTCCGCCGCCCTGCATTACGGGAAGGAAACGGCACTACGGCAATGGCGCGGGCTGATTGCGGGCTTTTTTATTGACGCGCTGCTGGCGGTTGTGATCAACCGGCTGCTGGGAACTCTCCTGGGAAGTGCGGTTTCGCTGCTTTCGTGGGTCGGCGCGGCGTATATCCTCTGGATGGCCTGGCGCATTCTGAAAAGCGCCGGCGCAGAGCCGGACAAAGAAACCCGGCAGCCGAACTTCATCACCGGGCTGCTGCTGAATCTTACGAATGTAAAGGTGATTCTGTTCTGTATCACGGCCCTGGGCACCTTTGTTCTGCCATATACCAGATCGCTCCCCTGGCTCGTGGGGACAGCGCTGGCGCTGACTCTAATGGGCCCGGGCAGCAATCTGGTCTGGCTTTTTCTGGGAGCGAAGCTGCAGAAGCTGCTGCACGCCCATCAGAAGACGGTGGATATCGTAATGGCGATATCCCTGGCGCTCTGTGCCGTGAGTCTTGTAATTCCAAGGTAGAAGAGGCCGGGCTTTCTTCCGGATTCCTGCCCCTGATCAATATTTTTCCAGGAGGTCCTGAATATGAAAACTGCAGAATTGATCCGAAATCGCCGAAGCGTCCGCACCTTTGACGGGCAGCCGGTCAGCGCTTCCGATGCCGAAGCGGTGCTGAACTTTGCCAACACCGTGGAAACCCCTTATGGGATTCCCATCACCTGGCGAATTCTGGACGCGAAGGAGCACGGGCTTTCCAGCCCGGTGATTGCCGGAACCGATACGTATTTTGCCGGCAAACTGCAGCGCTGCCCCCACGCGGAGGAGGCCTTTGGCTTTGCCATGGAAAAGATCGTCCTCTTTGCCGCCGACAGGGGTCTCGGGACCACCTGGATCGCGGGGACCATGGACCGCGCCGCCTTTGAACGCGCGATGCAGCTGGAGCCAGGCGAAGTGATGCCCTGCATTACGCCCCTCGGCTATCCGGCCGGAAAGATGTCCGTGCGGGAGACGCTGATGCGCAAGGGCGTCAAGGCGGATTCCAGACTCCCCTTCGAAGAGCTGTTTTTCAACGGCGGGTTCGATACGCCTCTCAGCCGGGTAGCCGCCGGAGACCTGGCGGATGTCCTGGAGCTCGTGCGGCTGTCTCCCTCGGCCGTGAACAGGCAGCCCTGGCGGGTTGTGGTATCCGGAGACACCGTGCATTTCTATGAAAAGCGCAGCAAGGGCTTTCTGGGAAAGGATGGATGGGATCTGCAGAAGATTGACCTCGGGATTGCCCTCTGCCACTTTGTCCTGGGAATGGAAGAACAGCAGCGCTCTGTGGAGTTCGTCATCGAAGATCCGGGCATCCCTTCGGCTGATGGCCTGATTTATATCGCAAGCTGCCATGTCGCGTAAAAGGGAAGCCTCAGGGCCCGCAGACCACCTGCTGCACCCTTTTCCACCGGCCTGGAATGCGCAGTCCGAGGTTCTGATTCTCGGCAGCTTCCCCTCCGTCAAGTCCCGGGAAATTGCCTTCTTCTACGGGCATCCGCAGAACCGCTTCTGGCCGCTGGTTTCGGCGATCTTTGGGGAGACCCTCCCGCCCACGGTGGAGGAGAAGCGCGCCTTCCTGCTGCGGCACCATCTGGCACTCTGGGACGTGATCGGGGAGTGCAGCATTGTCGGTTCGTCTGACAGCAGCATCCGCGATGTTACGCCCAATGATATCCGCCCGCTGCTGGAGGGAGCGCCTGTCCGCGCCATCTACACCAACGGGCAGACCGCCTTCCGCCTGTATCAGAAGCATCTCCTCCCGCTGACCGGCCGCGAGGCAGTCTGCCTGCCCTCCACCAGCCCGGCCAACGCAGCCTGGTCCATGGAGAGGCTTATGGGCGCCTGGTCGGTGATTCGAAGCTGCTGACCTGGTAATGCCCGATCTTTCCGGAGACCAGCTCCACGGCAGGCTGCAGCACGCCTTGTAACCAAATTGCAACAGAACTGGACACGACGGAAGGGCTTTTATATACTTGTCTGTCCGTCCAGTCCGTCCCTTCAGTCCGAAACGCACGGAAGAAGGCATCAGCCATTGCCTTCTTCCGTGCGTTTCTGGACGGACCCCCAAATTTAACGCTCGTTAAAAAATTCACGTTCAGAAACAAAATGTCTTATTTTCATAACGAAAAAAATTGCTGTCCGGCTTCTGAAAGGGAGGATTTTTGGACAGCATTTTTGATAGAATCAAATCATGAAAACGGGCGAACAAGCCCGGAGAGGAGGATTTGAAACTGAAATGACCTGGAACAATTCGCATAAGATCAGACTGAGTGACTTCAACGACCGCAAGCTGCCCAGGCTCCCGGACGAGCTGATTGGAGGGATCCTGCGCAAACGCCGCAAGATGCTTTTGGCGGGCCCTTCAAAGGCAGCCAAAACCGGCCTGCTGATGGAGCTCGCCCTGGCGCTTGCTTCGGGCGGCAGCTGGCTCGGCTTTCCCTGTGCAAAAAGCCGGGTGCTGTATATTGACCTGGAAAACGACGAAACCACCAGTATTAACCGTTTTTTTGCGATCAGCCGCCATATGACCGGCGGAACCTCGATACCGAAAGGTCTCGATATGCTCAACTGGAGAGGGGAGACTGCGCCTCTGGATCAGCTGAAAGACAACATCATCGCAGAAGCGCAGGGATACGACGTGATTATCCTGGACCCGATGTACAAGGTGATTACCGGAGATGAAAACAGCGCTACCGACATGTCCTATTTCTGCCGCCAGCTGGATGAGATCATCAATGAGACCGGGGCGACCGTCATCTACTGCCACCATCATTCCAAGGGCCCGCAGGGGCAGAAGAAGGCGATGGACCGGGCTTCCGGCTCGGGCGTGTTTGCCCGGGACGCGGACGCGCTTCTGGATATTATTGAGCTCAATGTAACGGATAAATACCGCGCGGCCCATGAGACGCCGGCGGGAGCGAGTGCCTGGCGCATGGAGTTTACCCTGCGGGAATTTGCCCAGCATGAACCTGTCAATTTCTGGTATGACTACCCTGTGCACAGGCTGGATGAAGATCTTTCCGCCCTGTATGTACTGGGAAGCCGGGAAGCAAACCTGGCAGCAAGCCGCAAACGTGCATCCAAAGAAGAAAAGGAGGCCCATGCGCGCAAGGTGCTGGAAGGAATCTTTGCTGCCCTGGATACAAGAGGAGAGGGCATCGTGGAGCTCTCAGATGCCGCAGAATATGCGAAGGTGAGCACAAAAACCATCCAGCGGTATGTGAAGCTCTTTCCTGGTGAATTCTCCAACCCTGCCAACAGCGGCATGGTCATTAAATACAGCAAACCCGCGGCATAGCTGTGCCGGACCTGCAAATATGAAGACAGGCCGGGCAGGCTGAATAAACCCAGCCTGCCCGGCCTGTTCGCAGTCGGCTTTCTCGCCGAATCCCACATATTGGCTTCGTTCAGCCAGTTGTTCGGGCTGGAAGGCCCATTTGAATTCTACGGAATAAAACGAAGCTCCATTATAATGCAGGGATGGAATGGTTCCGGAAAGCAGCTGACCAGGGGTATGAGAAGGCAATACAGAGCATTCGGTTATATGAGTCTGCCGATGGCTGGTATATGGCGGCGTTTCCGGGACAATATCCTGGCCGAAACCTGGTACGGCAGAGCCTTCATTCGCCTATATTATACCGTCAGCCCGATACTGGTGCGCTGGTTTGGAAGGACTGTATGGTTT
>CADBNC010000091.1 GCA_902795885.1 Oscillospiraceae bacterium | reverse complement strand
AGGACAGACATTTATGAAGAAATCCGTTAAAAAAGTGCTCGCGGCTCTTCTCAGCGTCCTGTTGTTTGCCAGTCTGTTTACAACAACAGCTTTTGCTGATGGCGCCTCGGATCTTGCCGCTGCGAAGGACAAGCTGAATACAGCGCTTGGTAATTTCTACGGCACTGTTGGCAAGGTATGGGTCAGTGTTGATACTGATTCTATCTATGCTAACTGCAAGGCCAAGGTGGATGCTGCTGCCGCAAAATGGGCTAAGGAGAATCCTTTCCTGGCTGCTCTCGTTTGGAATGAGGGTGCAATGACTGTGTATATTGATGGTGTAGAAATTCATCAGTATTATGCTGATAAAGCTGCAGCAAACGCGGCTGTGTTCTATGAGAATGTTGCAGCAAATGTTGATGCTGTCACAGAAGCATATGTCGCCAATGTGAATGCATTCCTTGCAAATCTGAAGAAGTAATTATTCTTGAAAACTAGAATATAAAAAACAGTCCGCTTCGGCGGGCTGTTTTTTTACTGACAGTTTTCGATTACCCCATCAGATGAAAGGGTCGGGGAGGTTATTTCCTGAAACTCTCCTATAGTAGGGTTTTCAAAATCCACTATAGGGACTTTGAATCTTCGTCGGAACGCAGCTGTGAGTGGAGGATAAGACGGATGCCATATTTGCCAATGTTTTCCGTCTTTTCAATAAGGTCTCTTTCACGCCGGAGTACTGGACAGACAGGCCTTCATTTGGTAAAATAGTCTTATACTGGATTTAAAGGAGGGTTCCCCATGGAAGAGAATATTGCTGTCAACAGAATGCCGATGATTGGCGATCCGGCGCCGGCGTTTCGCGCGATGACCACGATGGGCAAGGTGAATTTCCCGGAGGATTACAGGGGCAGCTGGGTTGTGCTGTTTTCCCATCCGGCGGATTTTACGCCTGTCTGCACAACGGAGTTTATCACCTTCACCAGAATGGCGGGAGAGTTTGAAAAGATCAACACCAAGCTGATCGGCCTCTCCATCGATTCCCTGCATTCGCACCTGGCCTGGGCCCGCAGCATTGAGGATATTGACTGGAAGGGCGAAGGCAAGGTCAAGCTGAGCTTCCCCATCATTGCGGATATCAGCATGAGTGTAGCCAAACAGTACGGCATGCTGCAGACTGTTGCCAGCACGCAGACAGTCCGCGCGGTCTTCCTTATCGACCCGGAGGGCATCATCCGCGCGATTTTGTATTACCCGATGTCCACCGGGCGGAATATTGACGAGATTCTGCGCATGCTCAAGTCCCTGCAACTGCATGACGAAAAGAATGTCTCCACCGGGGCCAACTGGCAGCCGGGAGACGCAGCCGTTATGGGCGCTCCGCTGACGCTGGAGGAAGCAGATGCCCGCCTTCAGATGAACGATCCGAAGGTCCATCCGCTGGCGTGGTATCTTACTGTCAAGGAGACTGACTGATAAAGAACGCATGTTTAACAGTAACCTGACTGGCAGGTGAAGTTGTCATTATGGTGAGAGCATCGTCTGAGATGGCAAACCGATCAGAATAACAGAAACAGCGGCCGCAGATTTGCAAGAAAAGCCTTGCATTTCCGCGGCCGCTGCGGTATTCTGTCGTACAGACAAAAATCCGGACCAGAAGGGACCAAGAACATGAGCAAACTCACACTGGATAAAGCAAAAGAGATTCTTTCGAAGCACACCACAGAGGCGCATCTTTTTACCCACGCTGCCTGTGTCAGCGCGGCGATGGGCGCGATGGCAGAGTATTTCGGGGAGGACAAGGAACACTGGGAGGCAATTGGCTGGCTGCACGATGTGGATTATGAGAAATACCCGTCCACGGAAGAACACTGCCACCATGTTCGTGAGTTCCTCGAGCCGGAGGGTGTAGACGAAGAAGATATCTGCGCAATTATCTCACATGGTTATGGGATTACCACGGATGAAGTGAAGCCGGAGAGCAATCTGGAAAAAAGCCTTTTCACCGTGGATGAGCTTACAGGCATCGTGCATGCCTATGCGCTGATGCGCCCGGAAGGGATGGACGGCATGAGTCTGAAAAGCTTTAAAAAGAAATTCAAGGACAGAAAGTTTGCGGCCAAATGCAACCGCGAAGTAATCAACCAAGGGATCGAAATGCTTGGCCTGGATGCCGGTGTGGTGATGCAGGCCTGCATTGACGGAATGACAGAACACAAGGCAGAAATCGGATTTCCCGGTGAGGGTGCCTGAGCGCTGTCGGTTTGTTCTGCGAAGAAGCCATGATCACGCAGGCATTCTGCTGCCTGCCTGCCTGCATCAATCCCTGAGGAGGACGAATGAATACGACAAAACACAAACAGAAACACAATAACGAGAATGCCAATACCAGAGGCTCCGCTGCTTCCGGGAAAACCGGGCTAAAGGACGTGTGGATCTCCATCTCGAATCTGCAGCATGACGGCGATGAGCAGGAGAACACCATGATTTTTGACACCGCAGGATCCTATTATTTTGACGATGGAATAGCCGTACTCCGCTATCAGGAGTCGGAACTGACCGGCATGGACGGGACCATGACCAGTGTGATGGTCATGCCGAACCAGGTTGTGGTGGACAGAGCGGGTGTACTGAACGGGCGGATGATCTTCCGCGAAGGCATGAGGGATTCCTTCCCCTATGAGACCCCTTACGGACAGTTGACGCTCGGTATTGACACGCGCAGTATCCGCCGCAACATCAATGAGCATGGCGGAGATGTGGAGATTGATTACAATACCGATCTTTCGCATGCGTTTCTTGCGAAAAACCGGTTTAAAATTTCGGTGAAGGAGATGGGAAAACCCAATGGCTAATCTGATCGAACAGGCGAAGCAATGCGCGGACGGTCTTCTGCGGGCGGCCTATACAAAGGCAGCAGAGGAAGGAGCACTGCCTGCCGGCGCGGAGCTCAGCGGTACTGTGGAGATCCCCAAAGATGTTACAAACGGAGACTATGCGGCGAACCATGCCATGGTATCAGCGCGCACGTTTCGCATGGCCCCGAAAAAGATAGCCGAAGCGTTGGCGGCCAGAGTTGTTACGAATGGGAGCTTCTTCTCTTCCGTCTCCGTGGCAGGACCGGGTTTTCTGAACTTCCGCCTCTCTGAACAGTGGTATCGGGCAGTTCTGGAAGCTGTCACAAAGGAAGGCAGGGACTACGGCAGAATAACAGACGGTGCGGGGCAAAGCGTACTGGTAGAATTTGTTTCCGCTAACCCGACAGGGCCCATGCACCTTGGAAATGCCCGCGGCGGCGTCCTTGGAGATGCCCTTGCCTCGGTGCTGGACTATGCTGGTTATGATGTCAGCCGTGAGTTTTACGTCAATGATGCCGGAAACCAGATCGAGAAGTTTGCCACTTCGATCGATGCCCGGTATCAGGAACTGCTTCTTGGAGATGCGGCGCCTGAATTCCCGGAGGATGGATATCACGGGGATGATATTATTGCCCTGGCAGAAGCCTTCCGAGCGGAAGAGGGAGACGGCTGGCTCAAAAAGCCGGTCGCCGAACGCCACTCTGCAATGGCAGCCTTTGGACTGAAGAGGAACATTCCGAAAATGCAGGCAGATCTGCGTCGCTACGGCGTGGAATACGATCGCTGGTTTTTTGAGTCCGAGTTGCATAACAGCGGCATGGTCAAAGAGACCATGGATCTCCTGACGGAACGTGGTTTTACATATGAAAAGGACGGCGCCCTTTGGCTTCGTACCTCTGCCATCCTGTCCGAAAAGCTTCGTGCCGAAGGAAAGACCGACGAAGCGATTGCAAAACTGGATCTCAAAGACGATGTTCTGCGCCGCAGCAACGGCTTCTATACGTATTTTGCGGCGGACATTGCCTACCACCGGAACAAGCTTGGAATCCGTGGTTTCGACAAGGCGATCAACATCTGGGGAGCGGACCATCACGGGCATGTGGCGCGGCTGAAGGCCGCCATGGATGCGCTCGGCCTTGATGGTGAACACAGGCTGGATATCGTCCTGATGCAGCTTGTGCGCCTGATGCGCGAGGGAAAGCCTGTTGTGATGTCCAAGAGAACGGGCAAGGCAATTTCGCTTTCTGATCTGCTGGACGAGGTGCCGGTAGATGCGGCGCGGTATTTCTTCAACTCCCGCCCGGAATCGGCTGTAGATTTCGATCTCGACCTCGCTGTGCGGCAGGACAGCGAAAACCCCGTCTACTACGTTCAGTATGCCCACGCCAGAATCTGCACACTGATTTCTGCCCTGCAGGAGCAGGGCCACAGCGTCGAATCTGCGCTCGGAGCGGATACAGGGGTCCTGACAGTGCCGGAAGAACTGGAAGTAATCAAGCAGCTTGCCGCGCTTCCGGAGGAGATCCGCCTGGCTGCGCGGGACTATGACCCAAGCCGGGTGAACCGTTTTGCAACGGAGCTTGCTGCCCGCTTCCACCGCTTCTATACGGTCTGCCGTATTCGGGATGCCGAAGAAGGTGTTCTGGAGGCAAGGCTTCTTCTCTGCGCGGCAGTTCGCCAGGTGCTGGAAATTGCCCTCGGAATCATCGGGGTTACCGCGCCCGAGCATATGTGACGGCTCCTGCAAATATATATAGACAGTTAACAAAAAGTGTATAAAAAGACAAACAAACCGGGTTTTTTGCCCGGTTTTTTGTATAAATTACATGAATTTCTGATTGACAAGGCTTTGACGGGCCGTTATAATAAAGAGCGTGAAAGTGGGGGTTACTGCGCCCTTTAGCAGGCCCCGGATGGTTTGCGGGCCCACTCCGCAAAATTACGATTTGGAGGGTTATCTGTGAGAGATCTCAAACATCTGATCTACTTTGAGAATCTGCTTCAGGAAGCCAACAACGAGCTTGTCCAGCAGGCAAAGGCCGAGGGCAAACGCGCGATAGGCTATACATGCTATTTCATGCCTGAAGTTCTTCTCGACCTGCCCGGCTGCTTTTCCGTAAGACTGAGAGCACCGCGCTGCACTTCCCCGGACATTGCCACCTATTACATGTCTGCCCGTGTCTGCCACTATGCGAGAAGCCTGATGGAGCGCGCGCTGGAAGGCGGCTTCAATTTCCTCGATGCGCAGATGGCAACCGAGACCTGCACGGCCACCTGCCGTTTCCAGGAGCACCTGGAGCAGAAGCATCTTGATTCCGTCAAGGATATGCGCATTATCGACAACGACGATTTCTTCTGCTCGTTCAGCGATGTCCCGTTCAAAAACAACCAGATTTCCTATGAGCATTTTCGTGATCAGCTCCGTGCCCATGTGCTGGATGAGCTGCATGCCCATTTTGGCATTGATACCTCTGACGAGGCAATTATGGCCGCTGTTGAACAGCAGAATGAGGTCAGCCGCCTGATTAACGAAATCGGCGATTACCGCAAGCTGGACAATCCCACCATCACGGGGTACGAGTTCCATGTGATTCAGCTGGTATCTCTGGTATGTCCGAAGTATCTCATCCTCCCGTATCTGCGTGAGACGGCGGAAGAGATGAAGACCCGTGAGCCGGATATGAAGAAGGAATTCCGCTGCAAGGTCGTTCTCGCCGGTTCCGAAAATGACGATCCGGACTTCACCAAGCTGATTGAAAGCTGCGGCGCCCGCGTTGTCTGTGACCGTTACTGCTATGGTGCTGTTGAGAGCCGCCAGATTATCGACATCAAGGAAGGGGAAGATCCCCTGATGGCGATTGCCAAGCATTATCTTGAGACTTCCAACTGTCCTCGTTTCATGCCGCAGGACGAGATGCGTGCCCGCAAGCGTCGCATTGCAGAGCTTGCGAAGGAATATCACGCTGACGGTGTTATTGTTGCCTCCAATAAGTTCTGCGAGTACTGGAGCTATGAGCGTGTCATTGATACGGTTATTCTCAAGCGTGACTTCGGTCTGCCTGTCTGCTCCATCGAGAAGGAATACATCAACTCCGCCTCCGGCCAGTTGCGAACCCGTTTCCAGGCCTTTGTGGAGAGCGTAGAGATCAAGCATATCCAGGAGGGCAAGTAAAATGGCAAAGAACATTAAGAAAGCACTCAGAGATTTCTGGTATGGCAAGCCCCATTCCGCCGAAGAGGGCGGCCGTCGTCTCGGCGATCTGCACGAGGACAAGACCAACCTCTACAAGCACAGAGAGTGGCGTGGTGTCAAGGATACCATGTACTACTTCTACATGATCTGGCTCTACAACTACATCTTCATGGTAAAGGACGTCATGGTCATGGGCGGCCTGGTCAACTTTGCCAAGGGCGTGTGGCGTTACCGCTGGGTCGGCCAGACCTATCTGCCGGTTCTGCACTGGTTTGACCGTGGCCTTGAGGGTATGCGCGGTGAGGCCATGAAGGCCTCT
>CADBNC010000090.1 GCA_902795885.1 Oscillospiraceae bacterium | reverse complement strand
GGGATCCCCTCTGTCAGCCCCGTCAGGTCTTCTGCAGAGTCATTCTGTCCGGGCATCGGGTTTTCTGTATCTCTGTTAGCGTTTTTCATAGTTCTTTCCTGTTCCTGCATCCCGGTCCGGGCCGGGATGGTCTTTTCCATCTGTCCCCGGTTTATGGCAATTCCCCCGCCTGAGTGCGGGGGAAACTGTCATATCAGGGGGAATCTGTCCTCAGCCCGCCATATCCTTCGCGCGGAAGACAACGGGCTTTCCGTTTTCCTTCACGCTGTCGGCGGTGATGGTCACCTTGAGAATACCGGTATCGGAGGGCGCGTTGTACATAATATCCATCATGACCGATTCCATGATGCTGCGCAGGCCGCGGGCGCCAATTTTGCGCTCCAGAGCTCTGTCGGCAACGGCCTCCAGGGCCTCCGGCTCGAACTGCAGCTCCACTCCGTCCATTTTCAGAAGCTCCTGATACTGCTTGACCATGGCGTTCTTCGGCTCGGTCAGGATGCGCACAAGGTCTTCCTTCGTGAGAGTATCCAGGGTCGCGATGACGGGGAGACGGCCGATCAGCTCCGGAATGATGCCGAACTTCAGCAGATCGTGCTGCTGCACCTGTTCAAACAGCGCGCCGACATCCTGCTCCTTTCCGCTGCGGATCTCCGCCCCGAAGCCCATGCTCTTGACAGAGGTGCGCTTTTCGATGATCTTGTCCAGACCGTCAAAGGCGCCGCCGCAGATAAAGAGGATGTTCGTGGTATCCACCTGGATAAACTCCTGATGCGGATGCTTGCGGCCGCCCTGGGGCGGGACGTTGGCAACCGTGCCCTCGAGAAGCTTCAGCAGCGCCTGCTGTACGCCCTCGCCGGAAACATCCCTGGTGATGGAGGTGTTCTCACTCTTGCGGGAGATTTTGTCAATCTCGTCAATATAGATGATGCCGCGCTGGGCACGCTCCACGTCATAGTCCGCCGCCTGCAGCAGCTTGACAATCACGTTCTCAACATCCTCGCCCACATAGCCCGCTTCCGTCAGGGTCGTGGCATCAGCAATGGCAAAGGGGACATCCAGCATTTTTGCCAGGGTCTGGGCAAAAAGGGTTTTGCCGCTGCCTGTGGGGCCGATGAGCAGGATGTTGCTCTTCTGCAGCTCCACCGCGCTGCTGGTCTTGCGGAGAATGCGCTTATAATGATTGTAAACCGCCACGGACAGGGCCTTTTTTGCCCGATCCTGCCCGATCACGTATTCATCCAGCTTTGCCTTGATCTGGATGGGCTTGGGAAGCCTGTCAAAAACCAGAGGCAGCCCGTCATAGCCCGTAGCCGCATCTTCGGCCGCAGGCTCGCCGATGATATTCATGCACACACGCACACAGTCATCGCAGATATAGCTTCCGTTGCCGGCGATAAGCCTGTTTACAAGCGACTGCGGTTTGCCGCAGAAGGAGCAGCGCATGCTGCGTCTGTCGTCATTTCTTGCCATTGTGTTCTCCTATTATAGTACGGCGATATGGGGGACACTGTTGTGTTCCCCCATATCACGGTTTCTTTAACGCTTTGTGATGACCTGGTCGATGATGCCGTATTCTCTGGCTTCCTCGGCTGTCAGGAAGTGATCACGCTCGCAGTCGCGCTCGATTTCCTCGACTGTTTTGCCCGTGTTGGCCGCGAGGATTCCGTTCAGGCGCTGCTTGATCTTCAGGATCTGCTCTGCCTGAATCTGGATATCCGTCGCCTGGCCGCGGCTGCCGCCGGAGGGCTGGTGGATCATAATTTCGCTGTTGGGAAGCGCGATGCGCTTGCCCTTTGCCCCGGAGGAGAGGAGGAACGCGCCCATCGAGGCCGCCATGCCGATGCAGATCGTCGAGACATCGGGCTTGATATACTGCATGGTATCGTAGATCGCAAGGCCAGAGGTCACGCTGCCGCCCGGGCTGTTGATATAGAACTGAATATCCTTGTCCGGATCCTGGGCCTCGAGATAGAGAAGCTGGGCCACAACAAGGCTTGCCGTGGTGTCGTTCACTTCCTCGGAGAGCAGGATGATCCGGTCATTCAGCAGACGCGAGAAGATATCATACGAGCGCTCGCCCCGGCTGGTCTGCTCAACCACATATGGGATGAAGCTCATCTGCTTACTCCTCAGCCTGTGCCTCGGCCGGAGCTGCTTCCTCTGCGGGGGCAGCGGCAGGCTCTGTGGCAACAGCGCTGTCAAACAGGACCTTCATGGCCATGTCCTTCGTAGTCTCGTCCTTCAGGAAGGCCTCACCGAAATAGCGGCGGATATTGTCGACCTCAGTGCCGATGCTCTCTGCCGTCTTCTGGCAGTATGCCGTGATATCCTCTTCAGAGGGCTCAATACCCTCGGCCTTTGCGACGGCCTCCAGCAGGATCTCGGTCTTCACCTGGGCCTCGGCTGCCGGGCGGAAGCCCATGTTCAGGGTTTCCTCGTTCAGGCCGAAGAGCTTCATCATCTCTTCCCTGGTCATCTCAGGATCACGCATGCCAAACTGGGCAGCGTAGTTCTGCAGCATCTCGTCCAGCTTTTCCTCGATCATCACATCGGGGATCTCCACCTTCATGCCTTCGCAGGCCTTGGTGATGATCTCGTCATGGAAAGCAGACTCGGCATTGTCATCGGCGTGCTTCTGGAGATTCTTGCGCACGTCCTCGCGGTACTCTGCAAAGGTGTCAAACTCAGAGACGTCCTTGGCAAATTCGTCATCCAGCTCGGGAAGCTCGGGCATGCTGACTTCGTTGACCTTCACATGGAAGACCACTGCCTTGCCGGCAAGCTCCTCGGTGTAGTTCTCGGGGAAGGTGATGTCGATGTCCTTCTCCTCGCCGGCGCTCATGCCGACCAGCTGCTCCTCAAAGCCGGGGACAAAGGAG
>CADBNC010000089.1 GCA_902795885.1 Oscillospiraceae bacterium | reverse complement strand
GGTATATTTCCGATGGAAATACTGTCTGGCTTCCGCACTGTCGCGCAGCATGTCCCGGGCACAGTTAAGCAGATCCTGCTGGGTCGCTGTCTTCTGCAGGCGCTTGTAACGGCGGTATGCGGGCAGCAGGGCCGTGAAGGTCTCCATGCTGAGCGCATGAATAAGCCCTCCCCATGCTTCTTCAATTGGTTTCCAGCTGTCCTCCACAATCTTCTTGTTGTCCTTGATCGCTCCGGGAAGTACCCGGGCAACAGCTTCCGCTTCAATGCCGCGGCGCAGGGTACAGGGATTGCAGGCCTCCAGCACGGCCTGTATGAAAGCCTCTTCCGGTCCGTCCTTCAGACGGAGAACCTCCCTGATTCCGGGCATCATCACCTCGACCGTTTTGGAAGTCCTGCTCCGGATATTATCCTCGCTGCCGTCTTGACTCACCAGGATGTACAGGTTTCCTGCCCGCGTGCGCATATCATCCATCCGGCGGCTGATCTGCGCATCATCCAGATGGGCACAAACCAGCTCACCACGGCTTTCGCAGACCATGCGGAAGCTCTCTTTCAGGGCATCATACCCAATCCCGGTCAAATCCCTTACTTTTTGGAAAAGCTCCGGATGGTCCCGGACCTGCAGTTCAAAAAACGCATCGGCAAGAGGCCCCGGATCATCCACGACATCAAATTCCGGCCCCAGCTCCGAGGAAAAAGGCATCGTCGTCAGCATCGTCCTGCAGAAGCTGTGAATGGTGCTGATCTGCATCTGGTCGATGCTGTCGATCAGGTTCTGGATTCTTTCGGTTTCCGGGCTGTCCTCCCCACAGGTTGAGGCCGCTTCTTCCCGTTTTTCCAGAAGCTTTTTGTCGATCTCATCCACCATCTGCTGGGTTGCCTTTTCCGTAAAGGTTATGGCAGCCAGCTCTTCCGGCTTTGCCGCTCCGGAAAGCAGCTGGGTGATCACGCGGTTGGTAAGAATATAGGTCTTTCCCGCACCTGCACCGGCCTCCACAAGATAGTTTTCTCTGTAGGTGTCCAGCGATTTATTCCCGATCAGTTCCTCACGCAGTTCTGCTTCGGATCGTTTATCTTCGCTCTCCTCAGGGCTTTGAACAATGTTTCTGTCGTCCTCATACATCTGCGCTCACCTCCCGGCCTTCCGCTTCCGCCTGGATACGGATCTGCTCCGCTGCAGGGCAAAGGGCAGCAAACTCACAGTATCTGCTGCATTTTTCAAACTGCTTTTTTCTCGCATTCGCATCCCCCAACCCGGTTATAGTGCCGTCTGTCATTTCAAACGCGGGTGCCGCGATCTGCATGCGCTCTTCCTCTGCCATCCAGTCCAGCAGCGATGTAATTGTTCTCTCTTTTCTCGCTCTTTCGGTGCCGTCCATTGGCACACGGATATAATCTGCCGCGTCCCGGAGGAAGAGATAGCCTCCCTCTGCTACCTTCTGCTCCGATTCCATGGATTCCGTAGCCAGGGTATACAGGTATTGCTGCAGCTTCACCTCCAGGCTGTCCCGGTAGCTTCCGGAGCCGCCTGTCTTGTAGTCCAGGATTGCAAGCGTCCCATCCGGCTGTCTGTCCACACGGTCGATGCTGCCGTTCAGGCGCAGGGTTCTCTCCCCCACCCGGATGGAGAGGGGATTTTCGCCGGCATTCTTCCCGAAGGCCTTTTCGGTGGAGAGAACCTCCCGGCCCGTCTCCCGGCTCCAGCTGATTGCCCTCCAGATCATGCGGCGTGCCTTCTCCCGGTCTGCCTGCATGCCGGAGGCCGGCCCTTCGGGGCGGAGTTCCTGCAGTTTTTCGATCTCGGCGTCCAGGATGCTCTCCCAGCCGCCTTCCGGATTCCGATAATACTGCTCCAGCACCGCATGGCAGAGTGTACCCATCTCGTTGGCCTCGAGCCAGCTGTCGTTCCGGCGTTCCGGGATCGATGGCGGATAAAGGCCCACCAGCCTCTGCATGTAGAACTTGAACGGGCAGGAGAGGGCCGTTTCCATCGATGACGCGGAAAAAGCCATGCCTTCTATCGCATCTTCATAGGAGGAAGCCTCCCGTAAAGCAAACGGGGTTCCCTGTTCACCGATGTCCTCCGGTGCTGCGGTTTCCTCATCTGCACAATCCCCGTCCATATTTTTCGCTTCATCTTCATTTACGGGAAAAATACAAATCGGTTTTCCTGTGCTGGCAAAATCTCCGGCTATCAGCGGCGTCTCCGGAATACAGGAGATAACCTCTGCCTCCCCATCGGCAAGCAGACTGCGGTAGACAGGGGCGGGCGAAAGCGCGTTCATCCGTTCCATGTCATAGTCATTATACGAGAGAACCGCCTCCCCCTCATGCTGCGAAAGGCACAGCAGGAAGCGGAAGGCCGTCTCTGCCTCTCTCTCCTGTCTGCCTGAAAGGCCAAGGCGGAGTCTTTCTTCGTCCAGAAGAATTGGCGATTCCTCTGTGCCGTTCTGCATGCTGAAGCGCGAGAGTCCGCAGAAATACAGCGTCTTCCTCCCGGTACAGAAGGCGTGGGACAGCGGAACCGCAAGAATACTGCCCGCTTCCTTCACGCCTGTGGATGCCGATGTCTGCGAGACAAGCTCCGTGAGTCGATCCGGGATCGTTTCTCCTTCCTCAAGCCAGCTGATCTGGGCGAGCAGGTTTTTTGCCGTGGCAAGGGCGAGTGCATCTTCTTCCCGTCCTACACCCACCGCGTTCTCCAGAAGCTGTCTCATCAGGCACTTCTGCTCCTCCATACTGCCGGTTTTTTCCGAGACCCGGAAGAGCAAATCCAGGGTTTTCCTCCAGCTTTCAGCGGTTTCCCTGTTTGGGAAGCCATCTTCATCCGGCTGCAGCATCCGCTCATACCGTGCCTTTCCCCAGCCGATATTTCTTTTCCGCAGCTCATGGCAGAAGCGTTTTCCCGCCTGCATCCTCAGCGCGCCCGAAAGAATCGGTCTGCGCAGCTTTTCAGCGTTATAGTCGGATAAAGCCCATTCCTGCACGATCCGGAGCACATCATATACTGTGCTGTCGGTCATGGGGATACCCTCCTCCATGGCAATGGGAAGGTGGAAGCTTTTTGCCGCGGCATAGAGCCCGGGTACATAGTCCGCGCTCATATACACGATGGCGCAGTCCTCCGCCATCTTCCCGGCAGCGAGGATATCCCGCAGGATTGCCTTCTGCTCGGTCTCCATGCCCCGGCAGCGCCAGAACCGCAGTCTTTCTCCCGCAATGGGGATTTCTGATCCGGCAGCGCCGATGCACCGTCCCGGAATCCGGGCATTCTCCGGTACTTCCACCGGGCATATTGTAAGGCTGTCTCCGGTAAGCACCCGGATCAGCTTACGGTCCAGTGCCGGGAAGCACGCTGTGCTGAGGACAACAAAGCCCGTATCCGCAAAGGCCTGCCCCTGCTCTCCGGATTCCACAAGAGAAATGGCCAAGTGCAGCAGGTCTGCCTCGCTCAGCAGAGTGTCTCCCCTGCGAGCCAGCCATCGCTCCCGCAGAAGCCGGACGGCATCCAGCCTTTCATTCCCCCCTGGGGGCGGCACGAGCTCGCGGTCGAGTTCGTTAACCGTATCCAGGAGCATTTCGGCAGCCTTTCTCCCCCGCACATGCGGCCGGGTGAAAAACCCGTCTTCCGGCATCTCCATCAGGGTCTCGAAAAAGAGATCCTCCATCTCTCCGCGTGCCAGAACCCGCGGCGCATCCTTTCCCACAAGAACAGGCGCGCAGATCTCCTTTGCGAGAGCCAGAGGTGTTGCCGCCCGGACGCCTACAAGCAGCCTTCCACGCCGGGCGCATTCCGTAATCAGCCTTCTGCCCTCGTCCGCACTCTGGACAAGCAGAATTGTCTCATCCGGCTGTCTTGCCGTGAGCAGTTCTGACAGTTTTTCAATACAACGCATTGCCGCGCCTCCGTACATTCGGATTTCGTGTGGGTCATTATTCGTCTCAGATACTTTATTTTACCAGAAAAATCATGGATTCTCAACGGGCACGAAACGGGATGCGGGAGAACAGAGAATCCCGGTATATTTCTTCAAAATCTAACATGTGAAAACGGCATGATCCGAAATCATGCCGTTCTGCAGGGATCCTGTCCCCGGTTCTCTGTTCTGTTTTCATACTAAAATCTCACGGGCAGACGATAAAGCCCTGTCCCCACAGGCAGCCACCGCATGTAGGCCCAGGCGCGCCGATACAGTCGGTACTGTTTTCCTCCAGAAGCTCACAGCCTCCGCAGAAAAGGCAGGGCGCAAAGCTGTAGCTGTGCACGCGCTCCCGGAAGCTGCAGTATTCTTCACTGTTCCAGATCTCTCCCAGGCTCTGTCTGCATACATTACCAAAGGCATGATGCCGGACAAGGCGTCTGTGGTCATTCAGATAAGTTTCTGCCGTGTGCAGCAGCCCCATACAGGGAGAAACATCGCCGTCCCAGCGGATGAAGCAGTTTCCCTCCTCGATAAAACGGCAATAGTTTGTGCGGCGTACGGCAGGCTTCCCCTTCCAGGAGAAGAGCTCAGCCTCATGGAGGCTTTCCTCGTCCGGGAAGAGCTCCCGCCTGTACCTGTCCGAGAATTTGAACATCGGGATTTCAGTCCCTAGATCAAAGCCCTCAAAGCGCCAGGTATACCCGATTTTGTCTGTCACGGCCTTGATGGCGGCCACATCACACATGTGCCACAATGCCTGTGGAACGTCCTCTTCCCGGTTGGGGATCATGTGGCTGAGATTCAGGTCATCCGCCTCATACTCTTCGGCAAAATCACGGATGCGGCGCAGACTTGCCACATTGTCCCGCATCACAACCGCGGTCATGCCAAGGCGCGTGTTGCTTCCCTTTCGCAGCTCATTGAAAGCCCGCAGATTGTCCCGAACGAGCTCAAAATCACTGCCGACCTGAATTTTGCCGTAGTTTTCATAGATTTCATCAATGGAAACCCAGATGCGCGAGATGCCCGCGTCCAGAAGCTCTTTGATCCGTCCGCGGCTGAGGAGAGTTCCGTTGGTGATCAGCTCCACGCTCTTTCCGCGGCCAGCAGCAAGATCGGCCATTTCCACAAGTGCCGGGTGGACGAGGGGTTCCCCCATGCCGCCAAAAAAGACGGTCTCCGTCGCGGATACGGCGGGGTCATCCATTACCCGCGCAAAAACCGCGGGGTCAAGGTCGCCGAAGCTCTCGCCAATCCAGCTGTGGCGAAAGCACATCTTGCAGGCGAGGTTGCAGCGGGAGGTTGCCTCGATATAGAGTTTTCGGATGCTGTTTTCCATCACATTTCTGTTATCTTCCGGCGCATGCGGCACAGTCATTCCTTCTTTTCAGCGCAACACTCTGAAACTCCATATCCAGCGCGTCGAAGGTCAGCAGGCGGTCTGTGAGAAGCTCGCCCGCACCGGTCAGATATTTGATCGCCTCCAGCGCCTGAAGGCAGCCGATTACCCCGGGCACTGCCCCGAGCACACCGAGTTTCCTCGCATCGGGGGCCTTTTCGGGATCCGGAACCTGCGGGAAGGCGCAGCGATAGCATGCGGATTTCCCTGGCAGAACCGTCATCATCTGCCCGTAAAATCGGATCACCGCTCCATGGCAGAAGGGTTTTCCTCCACGCACGCAGGCATCGTTGATGAGGGCCTTGGCGTCAAAGCTGTCGGTACATTCCAGAATGAAGTCATAGGGCGCGATCAGCGCATCGATATTCTCCCCGTCAACGAAAACCTGGTGGGCCTCCACACGCACATCGGGGTTCAGCCCGCGCAGCCGCCCGGCTGCGGATTCCACCTTGGGAATGCCCAGGGTCTCTGTGCTGTGCAGGATTTGCCTCTGCAGGTTTGAGAGATCCACTGCATCGCTGTCGGCAAGACCAATGGTGCCCACGCCCGCTGCCCCAAGATAGAGAGCGGCAGGTGAGCCGAGACCACCTGCGCCGATGACCAGCACTTTGGATGCGAGAAGCTTCTCCTGCCCTTTCGGGCCGATCTCCGGCATCAAAAGCTGCCGGGAATAACGCGTTCTCTGGGCTTCGCTCAGCGCCATATCAGCCACCACCGACCGGCGGGAAGAGCGAGATAACATCCCCGTCCTTCACGGAATCCTCCGGTTTGGAATGGAAGCCATTGATCAGCAGAATGGCAACCTCCTCCGGATTAATATCAAACCTGCGCAGGATATCCCCTGCCGTTGAGGCAGACTCGGCCGGAATCTCCGTGATCTTGCCGCGGCCGTCACGCAGCGTTGCGAAAAAGCGAACTTCGATCATAGAATCACATCCTTTAAAAAAGGGGAGGCAGACTACCTCCCCTTATGAGACTATTTGAATTGTATTACTTGCCAACGCACTCGTCAAGGCCGAGTTTCTTCAGGGTCTCGTCCGTCGGGAAAGCGTTGACCCAGCCGCGGGCCGCGTAATACTGCGGCAGCGTGATATCAAGCTTATTGACCATACCCTTGGACGGGCCATTGGAAATCGGCTCCTGCAGCAGACGCTTCGGCAGGCGGTCATCCTCGGGCTTCATGCCGGCGGCCTTGTTGAACATACGCTCGATGTTGAAGATACGGTCACCGATCTCCAACAGCTCCTCGGGCGTCCATTTGGTGCCGGTGGCTGCGTTGAGCAGGCTTGCATACTCCGGCGCGCCCAGCGCGAAGGAAGTGAACAGGCAGTTGCCCATCGAGTCGATGACAGCCGTAAGATCCTGGAAGGTCTTGGCCCATCCCGCCTTTTCATCGGTAACGGTACGATCCAGCTGCGCAGGGATACCGAGAACTTCGGGAGCGATCATGTAGCCACGGACGTGGGCAGCGCCGCAGTTGGCTGTGGCATAGTTGATGCCGATACCCTGGATGGCGCGGGCATCATAAGCAGGGATCTCCTGCTTCTTGACACTCATGGAGAACTCGGGATGACCATAGTGCTCGCAGAGGCGCGCAGAGCCGGAGGACATGAGCCAGTCAAGCTCGGTCTTCGGGTCACCCATGCGCTTGGTCCACTCGATCAGCGCTTCCTTGCTGCCCCACTCCAGCGGGACGCCGGCGCAGTCCTCTTCCTTGATGCAGCCGTTCTGGTAAAGCTCCATGGCGGCGGCAATGGTGCAGGGAACACCAATGGCGTCCAGACCATATTCATTGCAGAGGCGGTTGGCCTCGTCGATGGTGTAGAGGTCATCATTTCCGCAGTCGCTGCCGTATGCCCACAGGGGTTCATACTCAGGTCCGCCTACGATCTTGTCGTCATGCTTGATGATGCGGCCGCAGGCGATCGGGCAGTGATAGCATGCGCCGGGCTTGACCAGATATTTTTCCGCCAGCGTCTCACCGGAGAACTGATCGGCGGTGGGGCAGTAGCTCTCCTG
>CADBNC010000088.1 GCA_902795885.1 Oscillospiraceae bacterium | reverse complement strand
CATTCTCCTCCAGCTCCTGCGTCATATCGATGAGCTGCTCATAGTGCACAAGCAGCCTGCGGATATCACTGCGAATCTCGTTGACCCGTGCCAGATTCCCCTGACCGTCGGAAGATAAGACCTCATCCTCGATCTGATTCAGCTCAGATTCATAGCGCTCCATGATCGACAGGTCGCGTTCAACGATCTGTTCCAGAAAATCATGCAGGAAGCGCTCCAGACATGGCTCCCTCCATCTCTTCGTACGGCGGATGGAATCGATCATCTGTTCTGCTTTGCCGCTGTCGTCAATAAAAACGATGCCTTTTTCATCCAGGGCAAAGGAAAAGCAGAATTCGTTTCCCCTCAGGTCTTCCCGGTCGGGGATCTGAAAGGACCCCGTCAGCGAGTCATAGTTGACCTCCGCCTTGGTGTTGTGAATATGCCGGGTATCCAGATCCAGGTCGATACCCATATCGAAGCTCTCCTGCTGCTGCTCCCATTCCGACGTTGTGAGAACGGCAACAAACTGCGCAGTCTCGTTTCCAATATTATCCGGCTTTGCACAGGGCTGTATGGTTTCTTTTAAAAGATAGTAGCTCATGGTGGATACATTCCTCTTTCCCTTTTCGAGTATCTCGTATCATGATGATATGGGTTGCCTGAATATCATTCTATCATAACTCGGGGCTGTCCGCAACGGGCGCGGGAAGGAAGGGCGGCGGGGAAGAAATCCATGAAGTATCTCTCTGTAAAATCCACTGTAGACGAAACACCCTGCACGTTATATAATGGAAGCAGATACAGTTCAGGTGCAAATCGTGTTAAGCAAAGGAGGCTGACCTTATGCCGCATTCATCCGGAGGAGGCTCCAGCAGCGGCGGTTCCCATGGAGGATCGGGCGGTTCTTTTGTCCCGAGGGTATCGAACACCTACCTGCAGGGCTATCACCGCTTTGTCGTATACGATAAAAACCGTCCCAGATACTTTTACAGCAACCGGGAAGCCATCAAACGCAGTGACACCAGATTAACCGTCTGGGACATCCTGTTCTGGATGATTTATCCGCTTCTGTTTCTGCTGTCCGTTATTCCGGGGCTGAGCGTGCCGGAGAAGATGCCGCTGAACTATCCGCAGACGGAGATCGTCATTCAGGACAATACCGATCAGCTGACCGGAATGGAGGAGGGGAAGCTGCGGGAGATTTTCCAGCAGTTCCAGGCCAAAACAGGCATCACTCCCACGCTGATCACGTTCCCGAACAGCCAGTGGCGGGAGAGCACCCCGTCCTTTGAGAAATTTGCCTTCAACACCTATGTCTCATCATTTCAGGACGAATCCCACTGGCTCCTCTGCTATTCCAGTGACCCCGGCGCCGCTGATGGCGACTGGTACTGGGAGGGGATGCAGGGCAATGATACCGACCCGATCCTTACCGAGCGGATTACGAACTCCTTCACGAAGAATGTCCAGCGATGCCTGAAGGACAGAGAACACTATACGGTCGGGGAGTCGTTTATCCAGGGCTTCCGGGACATTGAGCCCATGCTCATGAAGCGGAGTATCAGCAGCGAGCAGATCTGGGTGGGGATCCTGATGGTCGTCATTGCTGTGGTCGGACCAGTGATTACCTGGAGGAAAAAGAGAAAGCTGGCCGGCCTGGAGGGCGCGCTGCGCTGCCCATCGGATACCTTTCCCGCTACGGAGAACACCTGCTCCGCCTGCGGAGGCGTCTATGTCCGGGGGATCCATACTGTCTGCCCCTACTGCGGCACGCCCATTCCACAAGAGAACGAAGACCGGGAGCCGGAAGCGTAAAGACGAACGGATAACAGAAAAAAACACAGGGGAGGAAACATCATGGCCCTGCAGATTTTTGGCTCAAAAAAGAGCTTTGATTCCAAAAAGGCGGAGCGTTTTTTCAAGGAACGCCGCATCAAGTACCAGTACATCGACCTGCATCAGTACGGCATCAGCAGGGGAGAGCTGAAGAGCGTGGCGGCGGCGGTCGGTCTGAACGAGCTGGCCGATCCCAAGGACCAGGACTATGCGCTGTTCCAGCACCTGGCCTCCGACGAGGCGAGGCTGGAGAAGCTTTATGAGATCCCCGAGATGCTCCGCACGCCCATTGTGCGCAACGGAAAAAAGGCGACGGTGGGCTACGAGCCGGAGACCTGGGAACAGTGGATCAGCAGCGGGATATGACCCGGCAAAAGGGCTGCAACGCATGCCCGAAAGCAGAAAAGTAAAGTAAAAGGAAAATGAGAGGAGGAGCCATTTCAGCCCCTCCTCCGTGATTTCTAATGGTTTTCAGATACGCTTCCAGCGCACGCCGTTCGGGATATCCGTAAGCTCCACGCCGGCCTGGCGCAGCTCTTCACGGATGGCATCTGCCAGGGCGAAGTCTTTTGCTTTCTTGGCGTCCCTGCGGGCCAGGATCTTCGCAGCGATCTCTTCGTTCTCTTCACCGGACTCAGAGATGACAGAGAAGCCGGAGCCTGCGGCAGCAGAGTCTGCCTTCTTCTGGGCCTGCAGCTCTTTGCGCTTTTCCGCGGCCTTCTCGAGGAGGCTGAGACTCAGAACCGAATCGAATTTTCCGATCAGGGCAAGCTTGGACGCGTCTGAAATTTTCGCCTTCAGAACATCGTAGAGGCAGGTGACGGCGAGGGCAGAGTTGAGATCGTTGTCCATTGCCGCACGGAACTTCTCGTCCAGGGGACGCATGGCCTCTTCGTCCACGGTGCCGTCCTCCGGATTCATGGCGGCGATGCGGGCAATCAGCTTCTGATAGGCCAGCTGCGCGTTGTCCAGGTTCTCCCAGGTGAAAACGAGGGACTTGCGGTAATGGCTCTGCAGGCAGAAGAAACGGTAGCTCAGCGGGTCATATCCCTTCTCGCGGAGAAGGGAAACCGTCAGGAACTCGCCGGAGGATTTGGACATTTTCCCGGAGCTGGTGTTCAGGTGCAGAACATGCACCCAGAAGTTGCACCACTTGTGGCCGAGGTAGGCCTCGGACTGGGCAATCTCGTTTGTGTGGTGGGGGAAGGCATTGTCAATTCCGCCGCAGTGGATATCCAGATCCTCACCGAGATGCTTCATGGAAATGCCCGAGCACTCGATATGCCAGCCGGGATATCCGGTGCCCCAGGGAGAATCCCACTTCAGGGCCTGATCCTCGAACTTTGACTTCGTAAACCACAGGACGAAGTCGTTTTTATTCTTCTTGTTCGGGTCCTCTTCCACGCCCTCGCGCACGCCCACGTCCAGATCCTCGGCGTTGAAGTCGTTGAAGACATAGTAACGATCCAGCTTTGAGGTATCAAAGTAGACATTGCCGCCGGCAAAGTAGGCATAGCCGGTATCCATCAGCTTCGAGATGATTTTGATATACTCGTCGATGCAGTTGGTGGCCGGCTCAACAACGTCCGGGGTCTTGATATTCAGCGCGGCGCAGTCGTCAAAGAAGGCGTCGGTATAGAACTTCGCAATCTCCATGACGGTCTTGTGCTCGCGCCGGGCGCCCTTGAGCATCTTGTCCTCACCTTCGTCGGCATCGGAGGTCAGGTGCCCGACGTCGGTGATGTTCATAACACGCTTCACCGGATAGCCCGCATAGCGGAGATATTTCTCGAGAATATCCTCCATGATGTAGGAACGGAGGTTTCCGATATGCGCGTAGTGATAGACAGTCGGACCGCAGGTATACATCTTGACGATGTCAGGATGGTTCGGCACGAAAAGCTCTTTTTTGCGGCTTGCAGAATTGTACAGATACATACGAGGTTCCTCCCAGTCGGTTTATACTAAGGGTCCGATATCAGTCGATATCCTGAAAAACGGACCAGTTTTTCCAAAAATACTCCACCCCGGAATAGATGGTTGTGGCAACAATCAGAATGCTGGACACCATCTGGACGGCAGGCACCGGAAATACCAGCATCAAAGCGAGACAGACCATGGTCACAGCAGTTTTGATCTTGCCGGACCAGGCGGCCGCAATGACAAGGGACTGTTCCGCCGCGATCAGCCGGAGACCGGAGACAGCAAATTCCCGGAAGAGCACGATCGCCACAACCCAGCCGGGCATCTGGTCCGCATCCACGAAAAAGCACATGGCTGCCAGAACCAGCATCTTGTCCGCCAGGGGGTCCATGAATTTGCCGAAGTTGGTAATCTGATTATAGTGCCGGGCGACATATCCGTCGGCCATGTCAGAAAGGCAGGCGAGAAGATAGACGCAGAGGGCAGCGATGCGATATTCCCGGTAGGCAAGCACCAGAAAAACAGGGATCAGAATGATCCGGAAAACCGTGATTTTATTGGCGGTTGTCTTCAGCATGATGTATGACCCTCCGTTTCAATGCCGGTGGCGGTGACTTCGCCCAGGAGATTACCGTCCTCGGCACCGGTGATTTGAACATCCATAATATCACCGGCGGTGCAGGGACCGTCCACAAGGACCAGAGAATCAATATCAGGGGAATCAGCGTAGCTGCGGCCGAGCCAGCAGCCCTCCGCCTCATCGTAGCGTTCGATGAGGACGGGGATGGTTTTCCCGACGAAGCTGTCCGCAAAGCGCTGCATGATATCAATCTGCATGGCGAGGATGTGCTCCGCCCGCTGCTCGGCGATCTCCTGTTCGGGATGCGGCAGCTTCGCTGCCGGTGTGCCCTCTTCCGGAGAGAAGGGGAAGACCCCGACCCGCTCGAGAGAAGCCTCCCGCAGAAAATCACAGAGCTCGAGGAATTCTTCCTCGCCTTCGCCGGGAAGCCCGGTGATCAGGCTGGTCCGCAGCACAACACCGGGGATGGCCTCGCGCAGATGGGAAAAGAGGGTGCGGATTTCGTCACCGGTACCGCGCCTGTTCATGCGGCGAAGAATTTCATTGTTGATATGCTGGATGGGGATATCCAGATACTTGAGGATTTTGTCATTGGAGGCGATCTCCTGAATCAGTTCCTCGTCAAACTGATCGGGATACAGATAGTGCAGGCGAATCCAGCGGACGCCTTCTATTTTGGAAAGCTCCCGGCAGAGGGCGGCAAGACTGCGCCGGCCGTAGAGATCCGTGCCGTACCGCGTGATATCCTGGGCAATGACAATCAGTTCCTTCACGCCGGCGGCGGCCAGACCCCGGGCTTCCTCCAGAATCTTCTCCATGGGACGCGAGCGGTAGCGGCCGCGGATATAGGGGATCGAACAGAAGGCACAGAAATTGTCACAGCCCTCGGCGATGCGCAGATAGGCCCAGCCCGGCCCGGTGGTGACAATACGGGGCAGCTCCTCAACGGGGGCGCTGCTGTCATCAAAGAGCGAGAGGGGAGCGTCAGCACTGTCCTCTCGTTTTTTCATTACGGCGTCGGCAGCCTCGACTATTCTGGAGAAGCTCCCCACACCAAGGACGGCGTCAATCTCGGGAAGCTCTTCCAGAATTTCCTTCTGGTAGCGCTGGGGCAGGCAGCCTGCCACAATGATGGCGCCCAGCTGCCCGGCTTCCTTCCACTGGGCGTGCTCAAGGATGCAGTCAATCGCTTCGGATTTGGCCGCGTCAATAAAGCCACAGGTGTTGATCACGGCAAAATCCGCTCCGCAGGGGGAGGGAACCTGTGTGTATCCGGCTTCCTGCAGCAGATAGAGCATCTGCTCGCTGTTCACAAGATTCTTGGCGCAGCCAAGAGAGGTAAGAGAAAAGGTAGGCATATTATTACTGTAGCTCGTTTCCTGAATTTAATCATCAGAGAGATCCATCGACGGATGGGATTCCTGAAAGCGCTCGAGGGCCAGGCTGATATCATGGGAGGAATAGCCTTTGCGGAACAGTGCGCTTTTGACTCTTCGGACCTCATCGCGGTCCTCCGGGTTCTTCAGATGCTTTTCCAGATAGCGGTCGGTACCGCGCCGGATAAGCACCTGCGTGTTCCCGTAACCTTCGGCCTGCGGGGAAACCTCGGCGGCCTCCTCGGACTCGCTCTCCAGCTGGTCCATGACCTCGGCGATCAGATCCCGGCTGATGCCCCGGCGGAGAAGTTCGGAAAAGACACGCCGCTTTCCAAAGCCCTTCCGCAGATAGCTTACCGCAAGCTCGGAAGCGAAGCGGCTGTCATCCAGCCAGGCTTTGTCCTTCAGCCAGGCAATGGCATTCTCCACCGCAGAAGCTTCAAAGCCTTTCCGGAGAAGCTTGTCCCGCAGCTCCTTTGCCGAGTGCATGCGGTAGGAGAGAAGGGAAAGCCCACGGTCGCGGGCCCGGAGGCTCTCGCTCTCCATGGCAAGCTGCTGGAGAAAATCGGCCGGGAACTCGGCACCGGCGTGCAGATTGTGCCGGAGAATCAGGTCAGTCGGGAGAGTGCTCTCGGTACCGTCGTCAAAAAGAACCTGTATACGGTCAGAAGAGAGTGCCTTCAGAGAGCGGACGATCATCCCTGATCAAAATCTTCTGCCGAGACGCTGACTGCAGGAGCCTCCTGATCGGGCTCGGTTTTGCGGCCGACTGCCTTCGCGGCTCTGCGGGCCTGGGGAGAGAGAAGCTTCCATGCGTTGTCACGGATCTGCTGCTCGATTTTGTCGCTGATTTCGGGGTTGTCCAGCAGATACTGCTTGACCGCGTCACGCCCTTGGATGCGCTGCCCGTCCACAGTAAACCAGGCACCGCCCTTTTCGATGATCTCCAGCTTTACGCCGAGGTCCACAATCTCGCCCACGCGGGAGATGCCCTCGCCGTACATGATATCAAACTCCGCCTCTTTGAAGGGCGGGGCCACCTTGTTCTTGACAACCTTGGCCCGTGTGTGGGCGCCGACAAACTCTCCGTTTACCTTCAGGGTCTCCACGCGGCGGACGTCAATGCGAACGCTGGCGTAATACTTCAGCGCGAGACCGCCCGGGGTTGTCTCGGGATTTCCATACATGACACCGATTTTCTGCCGAAGCTGGTTAATGAAGACCACCGTGCAGTTGTTTTTGGAGATTGCCCCGGCGAGGCGGCGCATGGCCTGGCTCATCAGCCGGGCGAGAACACCCACGACCGAGTCGCCGATCTCACCCTCAAGCTCGCTTCTGGGGATCAGGGCGGCTACGGAATCGACCACAACCACGTCTACGGCACCGGAGCGCACGAGGGACTCGGTGATGTCCAGTGCCTGCTCGCCGGTATCCGGCTGCGAGATCAGCAGGCTGTCGATGTCAACGCCCAGGGCCCTTGCGTAGGCGGGCTCCAGCGCATGTTCAACGTCAATATATGCGGCCTCCCCGCCGTTCTTCTGGGCGGAGGCGACCACATGCAGCGCCAGGGTGGTTTTGCCGGAGGCCTCAGGACCATAGATTTCCACAATTCTTCCGCGGGGCACACCGCCGATGCCGAGGGCAAGATCCAGCGAAAGGGAGCCCGTCGACAGGGCCTCAACATTGACAGGGATATCATCGCCAAGCCGCATGATGGTTCCCTTGCCGTAGTCACGCTCGATTTTTGCAATTGCGGTTTCCAGTGCTTTTTTCTTGTCCGCAGGGGCAGGCGCGGTAACGGGAGAGCTCTTTTTCTTTTCTGCCATGTTCATCGTCTCCTTTCACATGATGGGATGAATATTGAGAAAAACGTTTATGCCAGCCCGGATGCCTCGTCGCCGAGACGTCCGAAAACAACGCGCTTCACACCGGCCGTATCCGTGCGCGTATCGGTTTCAGCAAAGCCAGCATTCAGGAGGAGCTCCTGAACCGGTTCTGCCTGGCCTTCGCCGACTTCAAAGACAATGAAGCCGCCCGGCCGGAGAATAGTCTTCCAGTGCTTGATGATGCCGCGGTAGAACTTCAGCCCGTCCTCTCCGCCGTCCAGAGCCCAGAGAGGCTCATAATCCCGGACGGACGGATCCAGACCGAGAATATCCACGCTGGGGATATAGGGCGGGTTCGAAACAATCATATCGAAGAAATTGAGCCCGAGGGGAGGGGCAGTCACCGCGTCCGCCTGCATGCAGATGATGCGTGAATTCAGCCGGTTTGCGGAGATGTTATCCCTGCAGACGCGCAGGGCGCTTGCACTGATATCCACAGCCACAAGTCTGGTGGCAGGCAGCTCCCTCGCGAGGGCGCAGGCAATGCAGCCGCTGCCCGTACAGAGATCGAGAATCCGGGCGTCCATCTTGTGCCCGGTGAGGATTTCCTTCACGGTGTCGACAAGAATCTCTGTATCCATACGCGGAATCAGGACATCGGGAGTGATGGTCAGGGGAATGCCATAGAACTCCCAGCTGCCGGTGATGTATGCAACCGGCTCGCCCTTTTCGCGGCGGGCAAGGTATTCCTTCACCTTCTGGGCGACGGTTTCGGTGGTATAAAGATGCATATCGCGCAGAAGTTCCGCTACCGATTTCCCGGCCGCATGGGCCACCAGAAACCGCGCTTCCATCTGCGCTGCTGATACGCCCTGCTGAATCAGGGCTTTTCTTGCCATGAGGGTAAGGTCAGAATAGGTGATCATAATGGTCTCTCAAATACACAAAATTTGCCGGAATTTACTGCTGCGGGGGAAAAGGCCCGCCGGCACGGGGACCGGCGGGTAAGCAGAGCTTTCAGCTTCCCCAGGCATCGGTGCCTGCTTTTTCCGGAATCACAAGCTCCATGGCGCGGATGGCGCACTCGATCATTTCATCGTCCGGTTCGTTCGTGGTGATACGCTGTAGCCATTTGCCGGGGGCCGAGAGGATCGCCGAGAGGCGGTTATCGTGCAGACCGCACCAGCGGTTGATCTCATAGCTGATGCCAACAACAACGGGCAGAAGCAGCAGATGGCAGCCAACCCGGGCGAAGGGATTGGTCACGCGGACAACGGAATTCACCAGGATGCTGACAAGGACCACAACCAGAAGGAAGCTTGTCCCGCAGCGGGGGTGGAAACGGGATTCCGGACGAACGTTCTCAACAGTCAGTTCCTTCCCGTGCTCATAGCAGAAGATGGTCTTGTGCTCGGCCCCGTGGTAGGAGAACAGACGTTTCACGTCGCTTACATGGGAGACCGCACTCATATAGGCCAGAAGAATAATAACCTTGATGACGCCCTCCGAGAGATTGCGGAGAAGAAAGGTCTTCGTGAGGGGCTTGAGAAGCGAGACAAGAAAAGTGGGCACCACGATGAACAGGAAAACCGATAAGGCAATCCCCAGGACAACCGCGATGTAGATAATGATTTTCCCCGCCTTTTCCTCGGAGAAATGCTCATTCACCCACTGGTCAATCTTGTCGGGCTCTTCCTGCTCATCCAGGGGAATCAGGCTGGCGGAATACGTCAGCGCCTGCATGCCCTTGATGAGGGAATCAAAGAAGGTGACGCATCCCCGCACGAGGGGAAGGCCGAAGAAGGGATAGCGATCACGGAGAAGCCTGACGTCCTCCGTCTTTTCAACCAGACCGTCTTCCGTACGGCATACGATTGCCTGCCGGGAAGGCCCGCGCATGAGAATGCCCTCTATCAGGGCCTGGCCGCCGATAGAGGTCTTGAAATTGCATGAATTGTTTTGCCTTGACATAATACCTCTTATCTAACCCGAACTATCGGGAACTGATTGGCAGATACAGCAGAACCATGCAGCCGCCGCCGTCTGCATTGCGGATATCCATGCGGCCCTTGTGCCGCGTGATAATCTCATCACAGACCGACAGCCCAATGCCGGTTCCGCGGTTTTTGGAACTGCCCTTGTAAAACTTTTCCTTCACGTGAGGAAGCTCGGCCTCGGGAATGCCGTTGCCATAGTCACGGAAGACGATCTTGATATAGCCGTTGTCCCGGCCCAGGGTAACGTCAATCATTTTACCGTCACCGCCGTGGGTCATGGCGTTGTCGAGGATGTTCAGGAAAACCTGCTTCAGCCTCTCAGGGTCCGCCGGGATCATCGGCAGCTCATCCGCCGGGGGACAGTAGTTTACGTCGATGCCGGCCTGCTTCATGAGCTTCCCGTAGGTAAACAGAGCATCCTCCAGCTCCTCCGCGATATCCACCATCTGGATGCGCAGGTTAAAGCGGCCGTCCTGGATGCGCGTAAACTCCAGAAGCTCCTTGACCATGCCGGTCAGGCGCTCGGCCTCCTTGGAGATGATGTTGATGCCCCGGAGAGAATCCCCCTGCACGGCAGGGTCATAGGCGATGGTTTCGCTCCAGCCCGTGATCGCCGTAAGCGGTGTGCGAAGCTCGTGGGAGACCTGGGAGATAAACTCTGTGCGGGATTTTTCCGCAACGGCAACTTTTTCGGACATCTCGTTGATGGCGTCTGTAAGCCGGCCCATCTCGTTGTCGGCACGGTCCTCCAGCTGCCGGCCGTAGCTTCCGGAGGCGATCTCCATCGCAAAATCCGTCAGGCGGTCAATCGGCTCGGAGACATTGCGGCGAAACCAGAAAATCAGATAGAGAATGTAGATGCAGACAATCGTCAGAACACAGACGGCGAAGATGATATAATAGCGCGTCACTGCCCAGATGCTGAGCAGAAGCAGAATCAACGCTGCAATACCGGAACACAACAGCTGTGTACGAAGATTTTTAAACATGAAAACGTATCCTGAACAGAAAAGAGTAGGTCAGTAACCCCATTTATAGCCGTAGCCCCAGACAGTGGTGATATATTCCGGCTCCGTCGCGTCGGTTTCGATCTTGATGCGCAGACGACGGATATTCACATCGACGGTCTTCAGCTCACCGCTGAAATCAGCACCCCAGACGGCAGTGAGAATATCCTCGCGGCTCATGGCTTTGCCCGGATTTTCCAGGAAGAGCTTCATCAGCTGGTACTCGATCTGCGTAAGCTTCAGACGCTGGCCGTTTTTCTCAAGGGTGCGGTTGCGGGGGTTGAGGACGAAGGGGCCGCTGACAATCTCGGCATTTTCATCGTCTTCATCGTTACCCAGACGACGGATCAGGGCATCCACGCGGGCGGTAAGCTCCGCCGGGGAGAAGGGCTTTGTGACATAGTCATCCGCACCCGTCATCAGACCGGTGACCTTGTCGATCTCCTGGCTCTTGGCCGTGAGCATGATGATGCCCATCTTCGAACCCGAGGCGCGGATTCTTCTGCAGACCTCAAAGCCGTCGATATCGGGCAGCATGACATCCAGCAGGGCAAGGCTGATATCCGGGTTTGCCTTGACCTTTTCCAGCGCTTCCGTGCCGGTTGCGGCTTCAATGGGCTCGTACCCGCTGCGGCGAAGATTGATGACAACAAAGCTGCGGATGTTGCTCTCATCTTCCATGACCAGTATTTTTTTCATAAGTCGGCCTCCTTCGATAAAAGGGGATTCTTGTGATAATGGGAACCCTGACAGGCAGGAAATTGCGATTAGATGAATGCAACACAAGATGTAGTGTTACAATCATTAAAAGAGTATAGCACACTTTCGTCAGGAATGGTAGTCAAACTTTTACAAATTTTATGAAAAAAACAAAAAGAGTGAAAAAAGATTAAAAGACAGCCCCGGAAAATGACTCCGGGGCTGTTATCGGATTCAAAACGGCGGCAGCAGATCGGAAGACAGGCTGCAGCAGGCCATTCACGGCATCCAGATTTTGTCGGCTGTGATATCTGCCAGCGTGGCAGCGCCGCACATGGTCATGGTGCTCTTCAGTTCGCCGAGGATCTTGTCCATATAGACACGGAAGCCCTCTTCGCCGGCACCGTAGATGGCCGTCAGAACAGGTCTGCCGATGAGAACCGCATCTGCGCCCAGGGCGATGGCGCGGAAAATATCCACACCCGAGCGGATCCCGCCGTCCACAAGAATGGTGATCTTCCCCTTGACCTGCTTTACGATGGAGGGCAGAACCTCAGCCGTGGAGGGAACAGCACCCTGCACTCTGCCACCGTGGTTCGAGACCACGATTGCCGAAGCCCCGGCGTCAACAGCCTTCTGTGCCCCGGCAGGAGTCATGATTCCTTTTATAATAAAAGGACGGCCGGCGTAGTTGATAATCTCACGCATCTCCTCAACGGATTTGCTTCCGGCATTCGGATTCATCGCCTTGAGGAAGGGGAGACCGGCGCCGTCCACATCCATGGCGGCGGCGAAGATGTTTTTGTCCTTCAGAAAATCAAGCTTCTCAAAGACGGCTTCCTTGTTCCAGGGCTTGATGGTGGGGATCCCCATCCCGCCGACGGCGGCCATATCCACAGCCGAGGCCTTCATAATCTCGGGGTTTACACCGTCGCCGGTCAGGGCGAGTATGCCGTATTCATAAGCGGCTTTGATGAGAATGCTGTTGTAGGTGAAATCGGTATGCTTCGGGCCGTAATGCATGTCCAGCGAGCCAAGAGGAGCCGCGAAGACAGGCGCCTTGAAGGTATGGCCGAACAACTCAAAGGAAATATCGGGCGTGACATTGGGAACAAGCGTGTCCATGTTCACGCAGATCTCCTGCCATTTATCAAAGTTGCGCGCTGCCACATTCCCGGGGTACTTGCAGCCGGGGCCGGGCATGGCGTTGCCGCAGGCGCGGCCGTTGCACACGGGACATGCCTTGCAGTAGGGCCCGATGCATTCTCTCGCAGCGGCCAGAACTTCATTATAATCCATTTTGATACACACTCCTGAACTCAGATTTTTGTATGGCGCAAGGGGATATTCTGTTGTGATTATGCTATAATTCCGGGGACTTGTCAAGCCCGGTGCAGTCAAAGAGGGGGATCATCTCCTGCCCGGCGGAGGAGAGCTCCTGCCAGTAGGCAGTATCCACATGACGGGCGTTCAGATAATGGAGAAGATTATCGTATTCCTCCTGCGTGACGCGCCTGCGAAGCTCTTCGGGAAGGAGAAGCCCGGGCATGGGGGTATACTGGCTCATGAGAGAGAGAAGGACGCTTCCGCGGGGGAAGCTGTCGGCAATGAAATCCACCGCGTCCATTGCCTCCTCCAGATGCCCCGGGAGAAGAAGATGACGAATGAGGACGCCGGATTCGAGAATGCCCTCCGCATTCATGCGAAAGGCTCCCCGCTGGCGGAACATTTCTCTCACGGCATCTGCAGCGGTCTCCGGATAGTCGGGCGCATGGGCATATGCTGCCGCTGTGCTCCGGCAGAAGAACTTCATGTCTGGAAGATAGACCTGTACGAGTCCGTCCAGCATCCGGAGGGAGGAGACGGTTTCGTATCCGGAGCTGTTCCAGACCACGGGGATGCCGAGCTCCACACCTTCGAGGGCCCTGGCAACAACCCGTGTATAGTGATCCGCAGTGACGAATTCGATATTGTGGACCCCTGTATCGCGAAGACGCAGCATGAGGCTGCGCAGCTCCTCCACGCTGAGGAGCCTGCCCGAGGGCTCAAAGCTGATCTCGTGATTCTGGCAGAAGATACAACCCAGATTGCAGCCCGAGAAAAAGATGGTCCCCGCGCCCCGGGTACCGCTCAGGCAGGGCTCTTCACCAAAATGGGGTGCGGCCCGCACAACAAGGGGCAGAGAGGGCGCCCGGCAGAAGCCGGCACCGGATTCACGGGTCCGAAGGGCGGCACAGGATCGGGGGCAGTCACTGCAGAGATACTCCATGAATAAAACACCTGCTTTCCGGCTGATAGATGGCGCTGCGAAGGCGGAAGTTCCGTCTGGGCAAAATGACAAAAAGTCTTACCAGCATTGCGGCAATTATATACGAGTTTTGTACATAATGCAAGAAATGAAGATAAGTTCAAAATTTCACTATATTTTCCGGAAAAATGTGATAAAATACATACGATCGTTATGAT
>CADBNC010000087.1 GCA_902795885.1 Oscillospiraceae bacterium | reverse complement strand
GTCATAGTAGATCTCCGAGCAGGGGCCGCAGGGGCCTGCACCGTGCTCCCAGAAGTTGTCCTCCTTGCCGAAGCGGAAGATGCGCTCCGGCGGGATTCCGATATCGTGCTCCCAGATGCCGAAGGATTCATCATCATCCAGATAGACCGAAGGATATAGCCTGTCCGGATCCAGCCCCACCCATTCCGGTGAGGTCAGGAACTCCCAGCTCCATGCGATGGCTTCCTTCTTGAAGTAATCGCCGAAGGAGAAATTCCCCAGCATCTCAAAAAATGTGCCGTGCCGCGCAGTTTTTCCGATATTCTCAATGTCGCCGGTGCGGATGCACTTCTGGCAGGTGCACACACGGCGGCGCGGCGGCTCCTGCTCGCCCTTGAAGTAGGGCTTCATCGGCGCCATACCGGAGTTGATGAGCAGAAGACTCGGGTCATTCTGCGGGATCAGCGAGAAGCTGGGCAGCCGGAGATGGCCCTTGCTTTCAAAAAAGCTCAGGAACATCTCACGCAATTCATTCAGTCCGTAGTTTTTCATGTTGACTCTTCCTCCAGAAATTGGGTTACGTATGATCAGTAATTCTGCGTGGACACGAAGGCAAGGAATTCCTCTGCCGTTACGAAGAAGCGGTGTCGGCCTGTTTCGGTGTCCAGAGCATAGTAGAAGTAATCGGTCTCCGCCGGCTTCAGCGCCGCCAGGAGGCTTTGCAGGCCCGGATTGCAGATAGGCGTGGGCGGAAGCCCTCTGTTCAGACGGGTGTTGTAGGGGCTCTTCTCTTCGAGCATCTCGGCAGTGGGGGCACCCTCGTGGTCCGGATGCACATAGAGGATGGTCGCGTCAATGCCCAGATTCATGTCTGCCAGAATACGGTTATAGATGACCGAGGCAATGGCGGCGCGCTCTTCATCGTCCGCCGCTTCCTTTTCGATCATGGATGCGACCGTCACCACCTGCTGCAGAGACAGCGGGCTTTCCTCCAGGGCGGGCTGCAGGGAATTCTGCAGATGATTGTTGAACTGCTCCAGGAACTTGTTGATGGCGCTGGAGGCCTGCATGTTGACATAGAAGTTATAGGTATCCGGGAACAGGAAGCCCTCCAGCCGCAAAGCGCGGTCATGGATCTCCTCCTCCGTGAGGGTGTCAACCTCAATCTTGTCCTGCTCTTCTTCCTCGTTGTTCCCGAGAAAGTCATAGTTAAAGTGGTAACCTGCCGCGGCCTTCATCAGATTCTCGTAGCTGCTTACCCCCTGCCGCTCGAGGCGGATAAACATCTCCTGCATGGTCATGCCCTCGGTGAAGGTGACATTCACCGTGACGGCTCCGCCGGTGTTCGTCCGGAGGTTCTGCACCAGCGCGCGGTAGTCATAGGTTGACTGCAGCTTGTATTCCCCGGCACGGACCTTCTCGTCCGCATGGGCGACCTTACAGTACATCTCAAACAGCCAGGGATACTGGATCAGGCCAGCCTGATGCAGCGTGCTGCTGATATATTCCATGTCTGCGTGACTCACCCGCTTCATGCCGGTCACATTGCCGTCCGCATCCTTCACCTCGACGGTCTCTGTCGTAAAAATGCTCTCCGGCAGGACAACCGTAGCCGTGAACTCCTCCTTGTTCAGCGCAAGCGCGTCACTTGCCGCCATCCAGGCGAGGCTTGCGAGGATAATGCTCAGGCACATCACGAACACCGCATACATGATGCCTCCCATGCAGCCGATGCGCCGCTCGCCTCTTGGCTGAATCGGATGATAGCGGGCTTCCTGATCATCGGACTGGCTGGCCGCCTGGCCGTCTGCCCATTCGCGTTCCTCCCGGCTGATATATCCTGTGGCGGGCTTCGTCTGCTTCAGCTTCCGGGAAGCAGCCAGCTCGTCTTCGTGCAGCTGAAAAATACGATCGATGCTCTCGCTTCGTCCGCCTGTGTCCATGCCCCTCAGTCTTCCGCTGCCGGTATCCCCACGGCTGATTCGCCCGCTGCCGGTATTCACTTCTCCCCGGGGCAGCCTTCCGCTGCCGGTATCTGCTTCATGCCGGCTCATTCTGCCGGTGCCGTAGCCGAGTCGCTCGTGCTCTGTACGGTCTCTGCCATCTCTTTCGTCCGCCACTGCTTCACCCCCTTCCACTTCGCGGGACCTGTTCTGTCTGCCCGCGTCCGATCTCTGCTGAATCAGGCCTCAATACGCGAGAACACCTCGCCAAGATTTTCGTGCAGCACCAGATTGGCATAGGAGTCATAGGGTGTTTCGCTGCGGTTGACAAGGACAAGCTTATTCCCGCGGTAATAGCGGATCAGGCCTGCCGCAGGATAGACATTCAGGCTTGTGCCGCCGATAATCATAATGTCCGCATTGCGGATATAGCGTACGGCTTCCTCCATGACATCCTGATCAAGGGGTTCCTCATAAAGGACGATGTCAGGACGGATCACACCGCCGCAGTCGCACCGTGGGACACCCGTCCCGTGGTTGATCACATCTGCCGGCCAGATCTTCCGGCAGCGCGAGCAGTATGCCCGCAGAATGCTGCCGTGCAGCTCCAGGACCTTTTTGCTTCCCGCTGCCTGGTGCAGGCCATCGATATTCTGGGTGATGACGGCCTTCACCTTTCCGGCCTGCTCCAGCTCGGCGAGCTTCAGGTGGGTCCGGTTCGGCTTTACGCCGTCGATCACAAGCTTTGCTCTGTGGAAGCGATAGTATTCCTCCGGGTTTCTCTCAAAGAAGCTGCGGCTCAGGATTGTCTCCGGCGGATAGGCCCATTTCTGGTTATACAGGCCGTCCACGCTGCGGAAATCCGGAATGCCGCTCTCGGTGCTGACACCCGCGCCGCCGAAAAACACAACGTTGTCACTCTCACTGATCCATGTGTTCAGCTGTTTAATCCCCTGCAGATCCATTTCCCTCATCCTTTCTCTGCTGATTCCAGAAGCACCACTGCGTGGGCAGCGATGCCGAGTCCTTCGCCGGTAAAGCCCAGCTTTTCCTCCGTGGTCGCCTTGATATTCACATTGTCGGGGTCCGTGCCCATTGCTTCGGCAAGACGCAGGCGCATTTCCGGCAGATAGGGCGCCAGCTTCGGCCGCTGGGCAATCACCGTGATATCCGCATTCCCCAGGCGATAGCCTTTCCCTGCGACCAGCCTGCAAACTTCCTTCAGAAGCTCCACACTGTCGGCGCCAAGAAACCTGTCATCACTGTCCGGAAAGTGCTGTCCGATATCGCCGAGACAGGCCGCGCCCAGGAGGGCGTCCATCAGGGCATGCGTCAGCACATCCGCGTCTGAGTGTCCCAGAAGCCCCTTCTCCCAGGGGATCTCCACCCCGCCGAGGATCAGGCGCCTGCCCTCAGTCAGCCGGTGTACGTCATAACCGTGGCCGATTCTCACTGCCTTGTCTCCTTCCTCCGCTGCAGGATTCCCTCCGCCATGGTGAGATCCGCAGGAACCGTCAGCTTGATATTGTCCTCGTCGCCTTCCACGCTCTGCAGCCTGAGGCCCATGCGCTCGACAGCGGCCGCATCATCCGTAAAGCTCAGTCCCTTTTCCACGGCACTGCTGAGGGCGCCTTTCAGTATTTCTGCCTGAAACACCTGCGGGGTCTGGATTCTGACGATGCTCTCGCGGTCATAGGTCCCCACGAGCATGCCGTTTTTGTCAATCGCCCGAAGCGTATCGGTGCTGGGCGTAACGGGGACGGCGGCATACTGCACGCCCGCCCGCATGACGCAGCGCTCGATCAGCCCCTGTGAGAGCAGCGGTCTCGCCCCATCGTGTACCGCGATCAGGCGGGGATCCTGCTTCAGGGCCATCACGCCCGCAAAAGCGGATTCAGTTCTCGTTTTGCCGCCGCTCACCACCGCCGTCACCTTCCGGAAGCCGTATTCGCTGCACAGCGAGGCGATTTCCTCCAGTCTGTCACTGCGGGTGACGACAACGATCTCGCAAATCAGCGGGGAATCCTCAAAGGCCTGTATGGATCTTGCCAGTACGGGGATCCCGTCCAGTTTTACGGTCAGCTTGTCAAAGCCCATACGCTGCGCACTTCCCGCGGCCACAATGACCGCACCGCAGCTGAGCGGCGCTTCTTCCTTTTTCATACGCCTGTACATTGCGATAAGATCCATGTCCGTTGTCCCGTCCTTCCGGTCTTACTTGAGCTGGCGCATCCGATGGAAATTCATCATGCCGTCCTGCATCTCGTCCAGGTGCTTGAGCATTCTGCCCGCGCCATAAGCCGCGCAGGAAATCGGGTCATCCACCGCGATCGTCCGGATCCCGGTGCTGCGCTCGATCAGGCGATCCATGCCATAGACCAGGCTTCCGCCGCCCGAGATGATGATGCCGTTCTGATCCAGGTCGCCAACCAGCTGGGGCGGTGTGCGCTCCAGAACAGCATGGATGGCTTCCAGAATATCGTTCATCGGCTCCACGAAGGCCTCGATCCGTTCATTTGAGCTGACACGCACGGTCTTCGGCAGGCCGTTTGCAAGATTGCGCCCTTTTACTTCCTCAACGCCCATATCCGGCCGCTGCATGACGCAGCCGATATTTTTCTTGAGTTCCTCTGCTGCCGTCAGGCCGATCAGAAGGTTGTATTTCTTGCGGATATACTTCACGATCGCCTCGTCAAAGCTACCGCCGGCTGTTTTGATGGATTCGCACTCCACCACACCGCCGGCAGAAATCATGGCAATCTCAGTTGTGCCGCCGCCAATATCGATAATCATATGGCCGTCCGCCTTCGAGATATCCACACCCGCGCCCATGGCCGTGGCCACGGCAGTCTCCAGAAGATAGACCTTCCGGGCGCCTGCCTCAATGGCCGCGTCGATGACAGCGCGTTCCTCGACGCCGGTGATACTGCTGGAGACGCAGCAGAGCACACAGGGTTTGAAAAGGCTGAAGGACGTGATGCGGCTGACAAGCTCGCGCTGCATCTGGACCGCCATCTCGTAATCTGAAATTGCCCCCGCACTGATGGGATGGATCGCGACGATGTTTGCCGGTGTGCGGCCGAGCATCTTCTGTGCATCCTGGCCCACCTTCAGGATCTTCCCGCTGAATTTGTCAACGGCGACCACTGTCGGCTCACGCGCGACAATTCCCTTCCCCTGCTCGAACAGCAGCGTTGAGGAGGTCCCCATATCGATGGCGATGTCTTTTTCGAATATCTGCATAGCTGCATTCTCCGTTCGCTTTTGTTTCTCAGTTCTGTTTCTGTCGCTTTTCTGCCCGGGGCTTTATCCGCTGAGGCGGGCTGGCCTGCGGACGTTCATGCCCGTGCCAGTGTGAGCCCAACCACAGATTCCGCCCCGGCTCCGAGAAGCTCTCCCGCAGCCTCAGAAAGCGTTGCGCCTGTGGTAACCAGATCATCTACAAGGATGATTCGCAGCCCTTCGGGGTTTTCCGTGACTTCATATACGCCCTTCACATTCTGCCTGCGCTCCGCCGCGCTTGCCCTTCCGGACTGGGCCGGGTTGTTCACGGTCTTGCGCAGCAGCGCTTCACAGGGCAAATCCATTCCGGCGGCAACTTCCTCCGCCAGAAGCCTCGCCTGGTCATAGCCGCGCCTGCGCAGGCGGCTGCGGCTCAGTGGAACCCAGGTGACAATGTCACCCTCCAGCCCGCTGTCCTCCAGGGCGGCTGTCATCAGCTCACCATAGACGCCGCAGTAGGCAGCTGCTCCCCGGAATTTATACCGGTGGTGGGAGGCACGCACAGTGTTATCATACCACAGGGCAGAGACACAGCGCAAGCCTCCGTCTGTGAGCTGAACAAGGTTCTCCGGGTCCACGTACGGCAGCTCCTCCGCGCATTCCGGGCAGAGCATATGTCCATCCTCTACAAGGCGCCGGCAGAAGGCGCATTTTGGTGGGTATAGCAGGTCCAGCAGGCGCCGGCCAAAATCCCTCATGCGCCGCAGGCCTCCCGAATCCGGATCCTCAGCGCGTTATAGCGGCGATTCTGCCGATAGGTATCGATCATACGGTAGGCGGCGTTGTCATTGCCAACCATGATCAGCAGATCCCGGGCGCGTGTCACCGCCGTATAGAGCACTGTTCTTGTCATCAGCCGCGGGGCGGATTCCGACAGCACCAGAATCACCGCCCGGTACTCGCTTCCCTGTGCCTTGTGCACCGTAAGCGCCCAGGCATGCTCCAGATCCTGCAGGGCGTCATAGTCGTATTTTGCCAGGCGCCCGTCATAATCCACCGTAAGGGTCTGTTCCTCTCTGTCAATGCTGCGCAGAACGCCGATATCCCCGTTATAGATACCCGTGCCGCTGCTTCCGTCAGGAGCCTCCCAGAGAATATCATAGTCGTTTCGTGTCTGGATTACCCGGTCTCCCTCGCGGAAAACCACGTCCCCGAAGGGATGCTCATGCTTTCCCTTCGCCGGGGGATTCAGCGCAGCCTGCAGAGCACGGTTGAGAGCTGCCGTGCCGCAGTCACCCTTGCGTGTGGGGGTGAGAATCTGAATCTCCGTGCTGGGGATGCCCATGCGCTGCGGAAGCCTTGTCTTCGTAAGCTCGACAACGGTCTCGGCAATGTTGCCCGCCTTCAGACGCTGCAGGCGGAAAAAGTCCCCCGTATTCTCCGAGAAATCGGGATGCTCGCCATTGTGGATCATGTGCGCATTGCGCACAATCCGGCTGCCATCCTGCTGGCGGAAGATCTCCGTCAGGCTTACGCTGGGAACCACACCGCTGCGAAGAATTGCCGAGAAGACATCCCCGGGCCCGACCGCAGGCAGCTGAGCCGCATCTCCGACCAGAATCAGCCTCGCGCCTCCGGGCAGCGCGTCCAGAGTCGCATGCATAAGGCGGATATCCACCATCGAGCACTCGTCAATCACCAGCGCGTCACAGTGCAGCGGATCTGCGCTGTTTTTGGCAAAGCCCGATTCCATCGTGTTTTCCGATCTCTTCGCCCCCAGGAGACGGTGCAGGGTTGAGGCCTCCTCGCCGGTCACCTCCGTCATTCTCTTCGCGGCCCGGCCGGTCGGGGCAGCCAGAATCGTCCGCAGCCCCAGCTTCCGGTACAGGCGCAGGATCGCGCGCAGGGAGGTCGTTTTTCCTGTTCCGGGGCCGCCAGTCACGGCGAGGAGGCGGTTCGTCAAAGCCGCCCGGAGGATTTCCTTCTGCTGGGGAGCAAAGCGGATGCCCTGCTCGCGTTCGCAGTCGGCAATCATGCCGTCCAGGTCAAAGGCAGGCATGTCAAACTGCTTTACCATGCGGCCGATGCGGCGCGCGGTCTCGGTCTCGGCACGATACATCTCCGGCAGATAGCAGGCGTCCTGCCCCGCGATCTGCTCGCGGATCAGCTCGCCCTGCTCTGTCATATCATCCAGGGCCTCCTCCAGTGCCTCCGGCGCAAGACCAAGCTGCCCAGAGGCCGCCGTCAAAAGCTTGCCGTAAGGGATAAAACAGTGTCCATTCCGTTCATTGAAGCGCACCACATAGGCAATGCCGGCCTTCAGGCGGTTCGGATCGGTGTCCCCGATCCCGAGCATTTCCGCAAGTCTGTCCGCCATGTTGAAGGGCGCCCCGATTCCTTCCGCCGTCAGCAGATAGGGATTGCTCTTCAGAAGCTCAGGGGCGTCATCCCCGAATATCCGGTAAAGCCGCACGGCATAGTCCGGCGTAATGCCGCAGGAGGTGAAGAACAGGACCAGTGACCGCATCCCCGTCTGACGCCGGTAGTCTCTGGACATTTTCTCCGCCTTGCTGAGACTGATACCGCGGATCTTCGCCAGCTCCGCAGGCTGTTCTTCCAGGATGAACAGTGCCTTCACCCCAAAGCGGTGTACGATCTCCCCGGCGAGCACCGGGCCGATTCCCTTCACCGCCCCGGAGGCGAGATAGGCAAAGATGCCGTGCACGTCCTCCGGGTTGCTGCGTTCGGAAGACTCCACATGAAACTGCCTGCCGTATTCAGCGTGGTTGACCCAGTGACCGTAAGCCGTGATATTCTCTCCCGGCCAGGGATATGGCAGGGTGCCGTTCACCTTCTGTTCAGCACCATCGGTGTCCTTCACGGCAAGGACCGCGTAGCCGCTTTCCGGGTTGCTGTAAATAACAGAGGTAACCGTGCAGTAGAGCACATCAACTGAATCCTCGTCCTGCCCG
>CADBNC010000086.1 GCA_902795885.1 Oscillospiraceae bacterium | reverse complement strand
TCCGGCATTCCCGTACGGGTCTGGTCTGCATCGTGCTGCTGCTTGCCCTCTGCCTCACGGCCTGCGGTGGGCGCAACAGAGGCTCTGCCGCGGTGGAGACAGTCACGCCCCCGCCGACGGTTTCAGCTCTGCCGACTGTGGCTCCCACCCCTGCGCCAACACCCACACCGCTGCCAACTGCCACACCGACGCCTCTGCCGACAGCTGCGCCCACCCCTGTCCCGACTTCTGCCCCGACACCGGCTCCGGCTACCCCTGCGCCAACACCCACGCCCGTTCCCCCTGTTGTGCTCAAGAGCCCGACGGATGAGACGGTCATGGAGGGCGGAGAGTGCTGGTTCGTTGCCAATCACGAGCAGGCTACCATTGCAGTCTGGCATTTTGTCAGCCCCGATTCTCAGACAGACCTCAGCTATGATGCCATGGCTACGTATTTCCCCACGCTGGAGATTATCGGCGGCATGTACAGCAGTATGCAGCTGAAGAATATCCCTCTCACGCTCAACGGCTGGAAGGTATACTGCCGGTACAGCAATGATCTAGGCAGTGTCAGCACAGGCTCGGCGCTGATCTCCGTTCTGCCGAACCCTGCGGCGCAGCAGATTGCGCCCGACGGCCAGGTGAATATTGCGGGCACTCCCCAGAGCCCCGCCCCCACCGGCAGCGCAAATCCGGCGGCGACCTCAGCACCGGCAGGCCCCCAGCCTTTTGCCACCAATATGTCCGGCAATTATATTGACAATGTCATGAGCATTGTTAATCTTGAGATCACCGGTACACCGGATTCCTATGAAGTGATTGCCACCTGGCCGATCAGTGCCACAGAGGTCTACAACTGGTATTTCTCCGGGCAGTTTGTCGTTGCCAGCCAGAATTCCATCGTCATGGACTATTCCAACGCCTCACTGGCTGTAACGCAGCTTGATGAACAGGGAAATGGGCGTACGATTGTTGCAGCTGAGGGTGGAAAAGGAAAGCTGGAGCTCTCCGTTTCCAACGGCGGCATTTACTGGACCGATGAGTTTCTGAGTTCGATCACGGACGGAATCTTCTTTGTCCAGAAGCCGGCCGAGGCCTGAGCGGCTTTTGCCCGGCGATCCGGTTTGCATGCATATCCCGTTTGCGTATTCACGGTCAGAACCGCGACAGCTTCTCGTGGTTCTGACTTTTTCTGTCTTCAGGAGAGGAGAATGTTTATGGAAAAGAAGAAAGGAAATACCGGCTTCTGGATCCTTCTGGCGGTCTTTGGCCTGTTGTGGCTGGTGCTGCTGGAGCTCAACCAGAATACGATTCTGGGATGGATCCTGTCCCTTGGACTTCTGGCGGGCTTTGCCTTTCTGCGGCAGAAAAAGCTCAGAGGCTGCCGTGGCTTTGTGAGGGTTCTTGCATTTCTTGCCCTGGCGGGCTGCCTGGTGCTGGTTCTGTTTGTCTCCCGTGGCCCGGTGAAAAGAAGACCTGCCGTTGCGGGGGCGAACGGCGGCGTTACGGATATTGTCACAGTCCGGGATGGGCAGCTTACCGGCGTCTTTACAGAGGACCGCGCAGTGGAGGTCTATGCGGGCATTCCCTATGCCGCACCTCCGGTGGGAGAGCTTCGCTGGAAGGAACCGCAGGACCCTCAGCCCTGGGAGGGCGTACTGGCGGCGGATACCTTTGCGCCCATGTCCATGCAGCCCCGTGATTCCACGGTCTACAGTTCTCTGGCGCAGATTGTGGGCTATCATGACTACAGGATTTCCGCAAGGGACAACTTCCGCGATGCCTGCAGCGAGGACGCCCTCTATCTGAATATCTGGAAGCCCGCTGGCGAGCAGGAGAAGCTCCCGGTTCTGGTCTATATCCACGGAGGCTCGCTCCAGACCGGCCAGCCCTGGTATGCGGATTACCGGGGAGAGGGCCTTGCGCGAAAGGGCATCCTGGTGGTGAACATGGGCTATCGTCTCGGCGTATTCGGCTTCCTGGCTTCAGAAGAACTGGCGGCTGAATCCCCCAGCGGCACCACGGGCAACTATGGTCTTCTGGACCAGATCAAGGCCCTGCAGTGGGTACAGGACAACATCGCAGCCTTCGGCGGTGACCCGGAGAATGTGACGCTGGCAGGGGAATCGGCCGGCTCCGTCTGCATAAGCGCCCTGTGCACTTCGCCGCTGGCAAAGGGCCTCTTCCGCCGTGCGATTGGCGAGAGCTCCTCGGCCTCCGCCCCGCAGCCTGCCCATTCCTTCCGCAGTCTGGAGCAGGCCCTGCGCACCGGGGAAGAGACCCTCGCACGTTTTGGCGCTTCGAGTATTGCCGAACTCCGGCAGATGGATGCCGGGCAGCTCGTCGAGGCTGCGGACATCAACCATCATCTGACGGTGGACGGATATGCCCTCGAAGAGACGCCCTTCGAGGCCTACCGCAGCGGCAGGCATAATGAGGAAGCCTGCCTGCAGGGCTTCAACGCCGGGGAATCGGCACCGTTTATCCTCTTCGCACAGGCGAATCTCCGCAATTATGAGCAGAAGGTCAGGGACTATTTCGGCGAGTATGCCGATGAGGTTCTGGCGCTCTATCCTGCCTCAACGGATGCGGAAGCCCGGGCGCAGTGGGCGGATATCTATTCTGCCGTCTATTTTACCTATGGGCATTACTGCTGGACAAGGCAGGCGCTTGCCAACGGTTTTCCGGCCTATGAATACTACTTCACCAAAACGAACGGGCGTCTCGGCCCCTGGCACAGCGGCGAAGAGGTATACTGCTATGATAACATCCCGGAGGATTCAAAGCTCTATGACGCAGCGGACAGAAAGCTTGCTGACTGCTTCTCGGATTACTTTGCAAACTTCGCCCGCACCGGCGACCCCAACGGAGAAGGCCTTGCCCAATGGAGCCCCAGCAGCACTGGCATCGAGGTGATGGGCCTGGATGCGGAGCAGGGGATGAGGGAAGACCCGTATTACCCCATCTATGATATCCTCGACCGCATGAACGGCTGGGCAGCCTGATCGGTCGGTTCAAAAATCAGTGATGCTTGCAAAAAGACCGGCACTGTGAAGTGTCGGTCTTTTCTTTAGGCTTTGTTTTCTCCCTGGGTGGAGAGATTATCAGTTGATCTTCAGCTCTTCCCAGAGGGTGTTCACCAGGTCGAGCATGTCGGAATCCAGATTGCGGAAGGCAAAGCTGTTGTAGCGCTCAGCGAAGGTGTCCAGATCGGGATAAAGAATCTCCATGGCCTCCTCGCCCATTTCCTCGGCATAGTCCTCGTTTTCGTACACCAGGTCGTTCGGGCAGCCGTAGCAGATATACTCGGCATTGGCAATAGCGGGCTCCTCTTCCAGCATATAGTTGATGAAGGCCTCGGCAATGTCCTTGTGCTGGCAGCAGGTGGGGATGCACATGGCATCGATGAAGTAGTTGCTGCGCTCGGGCAGATAGAAGCGGAGATCAACCGATTCCGCCTGGGCATCCAGCATGGTAAAGTAGTCGCCGGCATAGTAGGGGACAGCGGCGGCCTCGCCGGATTCCATCATGTTGTAGACCTCGTCCATGACATAGCTCTTCACCAGCGGGGACTGCTTCTTCAGCTCGGCCAGGGCCCGACGCCAGGTCTCGGGATCCTGGCTGTTTACATCCAGCCCGAGCTTGAACTGCGCCGTGGCAAAGGCATCGCGGCTGTTGTTGAACTGCAGAATATTGCCGGCATATTTCTCATTCCAGAGCAGATCCCAGTCCCCGGTGTCCTCCTCGTCAACCTGGTTGGCATCCCAGATTACGCCGACGAAGCTGTAGGTATAGGGAACGGAATAGCGGTTGTCCGGGTCATAGTAGAGGCCGCGGAAGCTCTCGCCGATGTGGCTGTAGTTCGGGATGTTGTCATAATCGAGCTCCAGCAGCATGCCCTCCTGGGCCATGCGTGCGATCATATAATCGCTGGGGATAATCACGTCATAGCTGACTGCCCCGCTGGAGATTTTGGCGTACATGTCTTCGTTTGAGGCGAAGGTGGTATAGTTGACCTCAACCTCGGAACCGTATTTTTCCTTGTACCAGGCTTCAAAGCCCTTGATGGTGTCGAACGAGCCCTCAGAACCGTCAGAGATGTATTCGCCCCAGTTATAGACGTTCAGTACCGGTGTCTGCGGTGCCGCCACAACGAGGATGATGATCATGCCAACAGCCAGCACGCCGCCGATTGCAAGGGCAATCCGCCTGCGGAATTTTGCACGCGCGCTGCCGACGGGAGGCACATCCCGTCCACCGACTGTCCCGGAGGTGGCGCTTGCGACAAAGCCGTCCGCGTCCGCCTTGTTCCTGCCGGCTCTCCGTTCGTTCCGGCGGGTCTCGGCATAGGTGGGGTTGTCCATCAGGTTGGTCATGATCAGCAGTGCCAGGATAACAAAGAAGATAATCGTACTCAGAGCGTACATCTTGGGTGTGACGGTCTTCTTTGTCATGTTGTAGATGCGGATGGGAAGCGTCTCAAAGCCATTGCCGGAGGTGAAGTAGCTGATTACAAAGTCATCCAGCGAAAGCGTGAAGGCCATAATCAGGCCCGTGATGACGCCCGGCATGATTTCGGGGATCTCCACCTTGATAAAGGCCTTCAGCGGCGTGCAGCCAAGATCCATGGCGGCCTCGGGAAGAGCCCGGTCCATCTGCTGCAGCTTTGGCAGCACCTGCAGGATCACATAAGGCAGGCAGAAGGTAATGTGCGCGATCAGCATCGTGCCGAAGTTCAGGCTCGTGGCCGCGCCGAAGAGCCGTCCCACGAACACGAACATCAGCATCAGAGAGATACCCGTGATGATATCGGGGTTGATCATCGGGATGTTTGTCACGGTATCCAGTGAGGTGCGGAGAACCTTGTTGCGCAGACGGAAAATACCCACTGCCGCGGCCGTGCCCATCACGGTGGAAATAAGCGAAGCGGAAATAGCCAGAATCAGAGTGTTTCGTACGGCGTCGAGCGTCTCGGTGTCGTGCAGAAGCTCTTTGTACCAGTAGAGACTGCCGCCGGAGAAAACACTCAGGCTCTTGGCCTCATTAAAGGAGAAAACCAGCAGAATGGCGATCGGCGCGAAGAGGAAGAGCATGATCAGGGCTGTATAGATTTTTGCGATGGGTTTCATTTTCATCCTTCCGCCCTCCTCACTGAACGCTGGCTTTGCTGTTGGCAAAGCGCTGCATGAAGGCCATGCACACCAGCAGGATAACCATCAGAATAAAGGCGATGGCCGCGGCAAAATGCAGGTTGTTGGCAACATACTGCCCCTCGATCGCGTCGCCGATGAGATAGAATTTGCCGTTGCCGAGCTTCTGGGAGATATAGAACGTGCTGATCGAAGGGATCAGAACCATCGTGATGCCCGAGATGACCCCCGGCAGACTCAGAGGGAAGATCACGCGGCGCAGCACCTGGAAGCTGTTGCAGCCCAGATCCCGGGCGGCTTCGAGGAGCTTCAGGTCCATTTTTGCCATGACGGAATAGATCGGCAGAATCATATAGGGGAAATAGTCATACACCATGCCGATCACAACTGCCGTCTCTGTTCCGATCACGTGCACGGGACCGAGGCCGATGCTGCGCAGCAGGCTGTTGAGAATACCGGTGTCCTGCAGGATCGTCATCCACGCATAGGTGCGGATCAGGAAGTTCATCCACATGGGGATCATGATCAGTGTGATAAGAATTTTCTGCGTACGGTCAGAAGCGCGGGAGAGCAGATAGGCCATCGGATAGCCCGCAGCCAGGCAGATGATGGTGGAGATGACTGCAAGCTTCAGCGAGCGGAAGAAGATCACCAGATAGGTGTGCACTTCCTTCGTGACGCCCCCATTGCCGGAAACCTCCGAGGTGGCCGTGAAGAAGCGCGTAATATTGCTGAAGGTGAAGTGGAAGCTGTTGTCCGTAAAGGCGTAGTAGGCTACAAAGAACAGCGGCACCACGATAAACAGCAGCGCCCAGGCCGAATAGGGCGCCAGCGCCAGACGGCGCACAAGAGTCAGCCCGTCTTTTTTCTTCGTCATTCTTCAACCTCAACTTCCGCGTCCGAAAGCTCATCAAACTCATTGCTGAAGGAGGAATAGTCCCCGAACATCCCGGAATACTGGGACTTGTGCATGATGTGGATGGCGTCCGGCTCGATATAGAGACCGATCTTTTCACCCACGTCCACAAAATCCGTGGTCTGGATCATCCATTTGAAGCCTGCAATGTCCACGATGATTTCGTAATACACGCCGAGGAAGGTCACGCTGCTGACTTCGCCCTTCAGCATTCCTTTTTCCTCCGGCACGATGTCCACATCCTCGGGGCGCACAACCACGTCTACAGCCTCATTCTTCCCAAAGCCTGCGTCCACGCAATCAAACACATGGCCGGAGAAGCGGACCTTCCGGTCCTCCAGCATGATGCCGTTGACGATGTTGGATTCGCCGATAAAGTCTGCCACAAAGGCATTCTTCGGCTCGTTGTAGATATCGATCGGGGTGCCGATCTGCTGGATCTTGCCTTCGCTCATGACCACGACCGTGTCGCTCATCGAAAGAGCCTCCTCCTGGTCGTGGGTGACGAAAACGAAGGTGATGCCGGTGGCTTTCTGGATGTTTTTCAGCTCCTGCTGCATGTCCTTGCGCAGCTTCAGATCCAGTGCCGCAAGAGGCTCGTCCAGAAGCAGCACCTTGGGCCTGCCGACCAGGGCGCGCGCGATGGCAACACGCTGCTGCTGGCCGCCGGAGAGCGAGGTGACACTGCGTTTCTCAAAGCCCGCCAGCGCTACAAGCTTCAGCATCTCGCTGACCTTCTGGTGGATCTCCGCATCGTCTTCCTTCTTGACCCGCAGCGGGAAGGCGACATTCTCATAGACATTCAGGTGAGGGAACAGGGCATAGCGCTGGAAGACGGTGTTGACATTGCGCTTGTGCGGGGGGAGTGAGGCAATATCCTCACCCAGGAACAGGACGGAGCCTTCGTCGGGCTGCTCAAACCCGGCGATGATCCGCAGCGTTGTGGTCTTGCCGCAGCCGGAAGGGCCCAGCAGCGTGAGAAACTCGTTATCGTAGATGTCCAGAGAGATGTTGTCCAGAACAGTCTCCCCGTCAAACGCCTTGCTGATGTTCTTCAGTTCAATAATCTTTCGCATTGTGTCTACCAAATCCCTTCTGTCATAGTCATGATTCCTGCGCCTGCTCTGTCATATACAAAAAACAGACCCCATGCAACGCATGAAGTCTGTGAAACGGCCTCACGGGAACTATCCCAAAAACCAGGGGGAGATCCTTTCCTGCCCCTGCTTTTGCCCCGTCAGAGCTATCTTTCGCGAAGATTGACCTACTCTTATTGACCATTCACAAGTTTTATGCTTTGCAGCACCGGTTTTAAGTGACCAACTTATAAATATAATGATGAGCCCCTCAGAGGGCACACGTCAATAACGCGGGAGGGAAGACCCCTTCGCCGCAATTCGGCATTCGACCCGGCTGTCCGTCTGGCCTTGGCTGCCGGAACGGCAGCGGTCGCATCCTGCTTCGGATAAGCTCTGTATATGCTTCTATCCAATTGAGATGGCTTATCTTAACAGTTTTTGGGGGTGCTGTCAATAGGGCAGACTGCGATCTTTCGGTATATTTCGGCCGGCTGCCGGCGCCTGTTTTCGTCAGGATGACCATGGCCCCTGCCGGGAACTTTCCGGTTGCGGGCGGGGGGCGGATATGGTATAATTCTGCAAAACACTGCAAGGGAGCGTGCACCATGACCAGACTTGCCTGGAGCAGGATTGTCAGCATCCTGGGCATTACGATTTTTCTTCTTCTTACCGTGTGGTCCTTCACCGGGAAAACAGACCCCCAGGAGGCCGCAAAGCTTTATGATTTTACCGAGATGTACGCCGGTGGAGGCTCGTTCATCTCGCTGGACAACGATTATATCTTTCTCGATTACAAACATCAGGTGATGGTCGAGGTCATCACCCGCAACGACGAGCGTGCCTATACCTATATTCTGATCGATGTCTCCGAGGACGGGAAGATCCATGGCATTCAGAGTGACGGCTCCCTCTCCGAAGGGTATTATCAGGTTGTGGAGGAGGACGGCGCGGAGAAGTTTGCCTTCTTCAACGAGGACGGCACCCGCAGCAAGCAGAAGGCCCTGAAGAAAAAGGACATGACCAAATCCATGAAGCTGCTGGTGGAGAGCGGCTTCCTGCGTGCCTATCCGGATCCGGCCATGCTCTATGAGGCGGCGAAGATGACGATGCCGGGCGCGGAATCCCCGGCGCCGGATGAATCACCTGTCCCAGAAGAGAAAGAGGCGGCATCGGTTGGAGACACATCCGTTCAGGAAGAAAACCGGACCCCGGAAGGAAGCCCGGTCCCCGAAGAAACCGCAGCTCCGGATAAAGCAGCATAAATCCCATAAAGCAGCATAAACCGGATGGAGAGGCTGATTGCACGCCTCTCCATTGTGTGCATACAGGACAGGAAGGACAGAGCCATGAACGAGACAGAAACCAGAATGCAGGAGATGATCGACCGGCTGAACGCGGCCAGCGAAGCCTATTACGGTGGCCGGGACGAGATCATGTCGAACTTCGAATGGGACGCGCTGTTTGACGAGCTGACCAGGCTCGAGGAGGAGACCGGCATCATCCTGCCGGACAGCCCGACCCAGAAGGTCAACACGGCGGCCGAGGACAACATCGCCGGCGAAAAGGAAGCCCACGAATACCCGGCCCTCTCCCTCGCAAAGACCAAAAAGGTGGAGGATCTGCAGGAATGGGCGGGCGAGCGCCCGGTCTGGCTCAGCTGGAAGCTGGACGGCCTGACCCTTGTCCTGACCTATGATAACGGCAGGCTCAGCAAAATCCTCACCCGGGGAAATGGCACCGTCGGCACCAACATCACCTTCATGAAGACGGCCATCAAAGGCTTCCCGCTGAATGTGGAGGACCGGGGCCATCTGGTGGTGCGCGGGGAGGCAACCATCTCCTATCCCGAGTTCGAAAAACTGAACGCCGCCATTGAAGACCCGGCGGAGCGTTTTGCAAATCCCCGCAACCTGGCCTCCGGAACCCTTGCCCTGGACGCAAAGCGCCTGGATGAAGTCAGAGAGCGCAACGTCACCTTCAACGCCTTCACCCTCGTGCATACCGAGCGGGAGATTATTTCCTGGGGCGCCCGCATGGACTGGCTGGACAGCCTCGGCTTCACCACCGTGGACAGAGAGCGGACGGATGCCGCCCGCCTTCCGGAGACCGTGGCAGAATGGACGCGCCGCGTGGAGGAGGGGGAGATGCAGATCCCGGTGGACGGGCTGGTGATCTGCTATGACGATACCGCCTATGCCGCCACAGGCAGCGTCACCGGGCACCATGCTACCCGGGCGGGCTTCGCCTTCAAGTGGCAGGACGAGGTTGCCAGGAGCACCCTGCGGCATGTGGAGTGGTCCTGCGGCGCCACGACCATTACCCCGGTTGCCATCTTTGACCCCGTGCAGCTGGAGGGGACGACGGTCTCCCGCGCCTCGCTCGTGAACCTGAGCGAGATGGACCGCCTCGGCATCGGCGAAAATGACAAAACCGAAATCGAGGTCATCAAGGCAAACAAGATTATTCCGAAGGTTGTGGGCGTAACAAAGGCCGTCGGCCGGTATACGCTGCCCGATCGCTGCCCGGCCTGCGAAGGCGCCCTCAGCATCGCGACGGGCCCCAGCGGCGCGCGTACTCTCAAGTGCGCAAATCCCGAATGCCCCGCGAAGAATCTGAAGAAATACGAGCGCTTCGTCAGCAAGAGCGGCATGGATATCGATGGCCTCTCCATCGAGACGCTGCGGGATTTTGTCGGTCTCGGCTATATCCACAGCTTTGCCGATGTTTTCCGCCTGGAGCGCTATGAGGAGGAGATCAAAACACTTGAAGGCTTCGGACAGAAGAGCTGTGAAAACCTTCTCGCGGCGATTGAAAAAGCCCGCGCAGGTGCGGATGCCGTTCATTTTCTCAACGCCCTGAGCATCCCGCAGATCGGCCCGGATGCGGCCAAACGTCTGGTGGATGCCTGCGGATGGCCTGGCTTCGTGGAAGAGCTGGTGAAAGGGACGGATTTTTCCGGCATCAGCGGCCTCGGACCCGAGCGCTCCGCCCAGATTCGGAACTGGTATGCGGATGAGAAAAACAAAAGCGTCTTTCAGGAACTGCTGGAGCTTGTGCGCATTGCCCCGGCGGATCCGGTCACCGAGGTCGTGGGAACCTGCGTCGGGCTGACCTTCGTCATCACCGGGGACGTGCATCACTTTAAAAACCGCGATGCCTTCAAGGCCTATGTGGTGGAAAACGGAGGAAAGGTGGCGGGCAGCGTCTCGAAGAAGACCAGCTTCCTCGTGAACAACGATGTGGAATCCACTTCTTCCAAAAATGTCAAAGCCCGGGAGCTTGGCATCCCGATTCTGTCGGAGGAGGACTTTATCGCACGTTTTGGGATTTACAAGGGGACGGATTCGTGATATCCTTTGCCCCTGACATTCCGTACGCACCGGCCCTGCATGCCGGTGTGAATGACTGAACTGATAAGCATTACCGGATACTTCCGGATGGAGGACAAAGAGAATGAAAATTGTAGTTCTGGGCGGTGGAATCAGCACGGAAAGGCATGTCGCCCTGGTGACGGCGACATCGGTGTGCAGGGCGCTGCGCAGAAAGGGACATCAGGCGATCTTTGTGGATTTGTTCCTGGGGCTGGACTGCGAAGCCTCTGCGCTCGAAGCCCTGTTTGATGCGGAGGACGGCCTCTGCGGCCAGGTTGCCATCGAGCAAACCGAGCCTGACCTCGTGGCCGTGCGGGCATCCCGGAAGGAACCGGCCCGCGGCAACCTGGGCAAAAACGTGATCGAGATCTGCCGTATGGCAGACTGCGTGTTCCTCGGCCTGCACGGCAAGGATGGGGAAGACGGTAAAATCCAGTCCCTGCTGGAGCTGATCGGCATCCCCTATACTGGCTCCGGCCCCTTGGCGAGCGCCCTTGCCATGGACAAGGCGGCGGCCAAGCGCATGCTTTCCACGTCCGGCGTCCTGACGCCCCCCTGGCGTGAGATTGTCTATACCGCGGAGGATGTGGACCGCCTCACGGAAGAGCTGCCTGTGCCGTGCGCGGTGAAGATCGTGGACGGAGGAAGTTCCCTGGGTGTGGAACTGCCCGAGACACGGGAAGAACTCCACGGCGCGCTGCGCAGGCTCCTGCGCTATGGCAATCGCGTGGTTGTCGAGAGAAAAATCTTCGGCAGGGAGCTGACCGTGCCGGTGCTGGACGGCCGCGCCCTCAGCCCTATCGAGATTGTCCCCCCCGAGGGCAAAGGCTTCGACTATATTGCCAAATACCAGAGCGGCTCCATCGGCGCAAGGGAAATCTGCCCGGCTGCTCTGACCGCCGCAGAGGACGCGACGCTCCGGAAGGCGGCCGAGGCCGTGCAGAAGGGCCTTGACCTGCGGGTTTACTCCCGGTCGGATTTCATCTTGGACGATGAAGGCAGAGCCTGGTTCCTAGAGGTCAACACGCTGCCCGGCATGACGCCCAACAGCCTCATCCCAAAGGCAGCCGCCGTGGAGGGCATTGGCTATGACGACCTGTGTGACCGGATCGTGCGCCTCTCTCTGGAGGAGAAGCGCGGATAATCGCATGTTCACAAATTCTTGATGTATTGCCGGACGATAATGATTACAATAAATGACAGAGGCTTCCGGGCTGAATCCACATGACAGCGTTCCGCTGCACGGCCCGGAGAGTATTTATTGCAAGATTTACACCGGGGATGAAAGAAATGCGTGAGAAGCTGACAAGATTTATGGTGGGGCGGAACGGGAATGACGCGCTGAATCGTTTCCTGCTCGGCCTGGATACTGTTCTTCTGATCCTTTCCATGGTTTTCACCAAAGGACTTGGAAGAGTTCTGACGCCCATTGCCTTTGTGCTGCTGGGTTGGACGTATTACCGCATGTTTTCGCGCAACGTCCTGCGCCGCAGTGAGGAAAATGCCCACTATCTGCGCATCCGGGATCAGATTCTCGGCAGAGCGCGGGTCAGCCGGGATCAGTGGAACCAGCGGAAGGAATACAAGTTTTTCACATGTCCGTCCTGCAAGGCCGTCATGCGTGTGCCGAAGGGGCGCGGCAAGATTAAGATCGTCTGCCGGAAGTGCGGCACTTCGTTCATGGGGAAATCGTGAATGATCGGTTTCCTGATGGCCGACCGGGAACACCTGACGCCTGAGCAGGATGCCCGGTACCGGGCGGCCTACTGCGGCCTGTGCAGGAATCTTCGAAGCCGCTATGGGCAGGCTGCAGGCTTTACGCTGAATTATGACATGTGCTTTCTGGTGCTTCTTCTGCAGGGGCTGTATGAAGAGGCAGAGACGTCGGAGAGCGCAACCTGCCTGCCCCATCCCATCGAGGCGAGGCCCTCCTGGCAGTGCCGGTTTACGGATTACGCCGCGGATATGAATCTTCTGCTGAGCTATTTGAAGCTTCTGGACGACTGGCAGGACGAGGGGAACCCCGGCGCGCTGGCCGCTGCCCGCCTTCTGAAGAAGGACTGCGAGACCATCCGCAGGGCTTATCCCCGCCAGGCAGAGGCGATGGAGCGATCCCTTCAGAGGCTCCATGTCATCGAGAAGGAAAACCGCGAGGCCCCCGATGAAGCTGCCGGCACTTTCGGCGAGCTCACGGGCGAGATGTTTGTGTTCCGGGAAGACCGGTGGGCGGGCGCCCTGCGTGCCATGGGCAACGCACTGGGGCGCTTCCTTTATGTGGCGGACGCGGTGACGGATCTGAAGCGTGACGCTGTTTTCGGCAGCTACAACCCCTTTCGCCGGTATTATGGCCTGCCCGATAACGAGGTGCGCTTTCGCGATCTGCTAAAGATGCAGCTGGGCGAGTGCCTGTATTATTATGACAAACTGCCCATTGTGCAGGACGCGGGCCTTTTGAAGAATATTCTGTGCTTCGGGCTCTGGTCCGGGCTGGAGAAGAAACAGAAAAAGAAACACACACGGGAAACTGCAAACGCAAACCACGAGGATAGGGACGAGAGCAATGGTATCAAATCCGTATGAGGTTCTGGGCGTCAGCCCGGATGCCAGCGACGAGGAGATCAAAAAGGCATACAGGGAGCTTACCAAAAAATATCACCCGGACCTGAACCCGGGGGATGAGAATGCCGCCCGTATGATGAATGATATCAATACCGCGTACGACCAGATAAAAAACGGAACCGCCGCCCAGTATGCAGACGGCGGGGCCTATCAGTATCAGCAGCAGTACGGCGATCCCTTCGGAGGCTATGGCAGTCCCTGGGGCGACTGGTACGGCCAGTATTACAACCAGCAGCGCCAGCAGCAGACTGAGAGAACCGAATACACCGCCGCCCGCAACTATATCCGCAACGGCATGTATAAGGAGGCCCTGACGGCTCTCTCCTCCGTGCCTCTGATCGAGCGGGACGCCAGATGGTATTTCCTCACGGGTGTTGCCAACATGTATATGGGCAATAAAATGTCGGCCATGGAGGCGGCCAAGCAGGCCGTGGCCATGGATCCGGACAACGAGGAATACCAGAGGCTCCTCCGCCAGCTGGAAAGCGGTGGCGATTTCTATGACAACTACCGCACCAGCTATTCCACCAGTCTCAGCACCGACAAGCTCTGCATGACGATGTGCCTGGCCAACATGTGCCTCGGGCCGATGTGCGGCACGCGCTTCCTGTTCTGCTGCTGAGCAGATCCCGTGCCCGATCAATTACCCGTATAACAGTGCCCCGCCTTCCGGCGGGGCATTTTCGTTTTCAGGCGGCTGTTTTTTCGGGGGGTCTATACTTCCAGAATGATGGTCTGCAGGCCTTCCCGTTCGGCCAGGAGAAGGGTTTTCATCGTGCCGCTGAAGCTGCCGTTGTAGCAGGCCAGCAGCAGGGAAGAGCGGCTGATCATATATTCGTTGCGCCGCTGCATGCAGTCCGGCGTATAGACATGGGAGACATAGGTGATGCTGTCGCACTGGGACAGGATGCGCTGATAGGTCTCCTTCTGCTTCTTGTTCCACTTGTCTGACTGTGTATCGCAGGGGATGGCTGCCTCCAGCGTGATGTGCGGGCAGCGTTCGCGGAGAGCCAGCACGGCCTCGGCAAAATAGGTATCGCAGCCCAGTGCCATCCCGCAGATAAAGTGCCGGTAACCGGATTCATAGATCCCCTCCAGGGAGGCGGCGATCTGCGCCTTCAGCTCCAGACAGCGGGGGTCGTTTTCATTCCCTCTCCAGGGGAGCTTTGTCGGCCGGTGGCCAGTGAAGCTGCAGCTTGTCTCACGTGGGAACATGGTGGTCCTCCTGCGTTATCCATAAGGTCTCGAATTGTAGATGAAGTATAACCTGTAAAAACCCTCTTGTCAAATCCATAAACGTGTGCTACAATGCAACCATCTTCAGGGCAGGGTGTAATTCCCGACCGGCGGTATAGTCCGCGAGCCGCAAGGCATGAACCGGTGCAACTCCGGTACCGACAGTATAGTCTGGATGGAAGAAGATGGATCTGCAGCTTTTGCTGCGCGCTTTCCACGCGGATAAAAGCTCCCCCATATTGTTCCATTTCCTGCATGGCGCCTGAAGAGCAATCTTCAGGCAAGTTTTTTTATGGAGGGATTCCTATGAAAGAAAAACCCATGTCCACACGGTATCTGGCGGCCGTCGCCATGTTCTCGGCGGTGTCCTTTGTCGCGGTTCTCCTCGCAAAGGTGATCCCGAATGTCGCGGGCTTCCTGAGCTATGAGCCGAAGGATGCGATTATCGTCATCGCAGGCCTTCTCTACGGGCCGATGACCAGTGTTCTCATCTCTGTGGTGGTTTCACTGATTGAGATGCTCACCATCAGTTCCACGGGCCCCTATGGTCTGCTGATGAACATCGTCTCCAGCTGCGCCTTCGCCGTGCCCGCCGCCTGGTATTACCAGAAGAACCGCACCCAGCGCGGGGCCATCACAGGTCTTGCCTTTGGCGTCATCGTAATGGCAATCGTTATGATGCTCTGGAATTATATTATCACACCGTTTTATATGGGCGTCCCGCGGGAGACCGTGGCCGGCATGATGATGAGCGTTTTCCTGCCGTTCAACCTCATCAAGGGCGGCATCAACGCAGGCATCACGATGCTGCTCTACAAGCCCATTGTCACGGCGCTGCGCAAGGCCCACCTGGCCGAGCCCAGTAAGAGTGACTCTTCCCAGAAGGGGCACTTCAGCGCAGGCTTCACGCTTTTTGCTGTGGCAGTGCTTGTGACCTTTGTTCTATTGCTTCTTGTGATGCTCGACGTGCTTTAAGAACGGAGCAAATTGTTTCGGGCACAACAGAAAAAATTCTTGACAATTTTCCCGGCAGGGACTATAGTACATTCATTCCATGAAACGGATTTGAACGGAGTTTTGAGATGAGCAATTTCTTCTTTGCATCCTTTTATTATTACTTTACTGACAGGCTTCGGTAAGGATAATTTGTGATGCAAAGTTCCGGTCAGGTTCCGGCCCTTTATAAATTTGCCGCACAGGTTATCCTGTGCGGCTATTGTTTTTCTGGAGGTAAGCCATGATTGTTGTATTGAAACACGGTGTCACAGAAGAAAAGAAAGCCCAGCTGATCGCCTGGCTGCAGGCGCTGGGGCTGAAGATCCACATCTCGGACGGCGAGTTCCAGACCGTCCTCGGCCTGATCGGGGATACCACGAATGTGGATATCGACCTGGTGGAGAGTCTCGAAATCGTGGATTCCGTCAAGCGCGTTACCGAGCCCTTCAAGTGCTGTAACCGCAAGTTCCACCCGGATGACATGATCGTGGATGTCAACGGCGTGAAGGTCGGCGGCGGCAACTTCGTCATGATCGCGGGTCCCTGCTCGGTGGAATCCGAGGAGCAGATCGTGGCCGTGGCAAAGGCGGTAAAAGCCTCCGGCGCGAACATGCTGCGCGGCGGCGCCTTCAAGCCCAGAACCTCTCCCTATGACTTCGCGGGCCTGAAGGCCACAGGTCTGGAATATCTCCGCATCGCCCGGCAGGAGACCGGCCTTCCCATCGTGACAGAGCTGATGAACATCATGGATCTGCCCCTCTTCGAGGACGTGGACGTGATCCAGGTCGGTGCCCGCAATATGCAGAACTTTGACCTCCTGCGCGAACTCGGCCATCTGGACAAGCCCATCCTGCTCAAACGAGGCCTTGCCAATACGCTGAAAGAGCTTCTGATGAGCGCGGAATACATTATGGCCAGCGGCAACGAGCGCGTGATGCTCTGCGAGCGCGGGATCCGCACCTTTTCCGACTACACCAGGAACACCCTGGATCTCTCCGCCGTGCCGATGCTGCACCAGCTGACGCACCTGCCCATTATTGTGGACCCGAGCCACGCCACCGGCATCGCAAAGCTGGTTCCCCCCATGGCTCTGGCTGCCACGGCAGGCGGCGCGGATGGCCTGATCATCGAGGTGCACAACGATCCGATCCACGCCCTGTGCGACGGGGCCCAGTCCCTGCGGCCGGAGGAATTTGACGAGCTGGCGAACAAGGTCCGCGCCATCCGGGAGGTTGTGGCATGAGTGAGCAGAAGACAGTCGGCGTGGTCGGCCTGGGCCTTATCGGCGGCAGCTTCGTCAAGGCGTATCATGCGGCAGGATGGCGTGTTCTGGCCAAAAACCGCACGAAATCGACCCTGGATTTTGCCATGCTGGCAGGCGATGTGGACGGGGAGCTTACAAACGAGAATGTCGGCACCTGTGATCTTGTCCTGGTGACCATCTTCCCGGAGGCGAGCATCGAGGCCATCCGTGAGTTTGCCCCGTATTTCGGGAAAAAACCCGTGGTGATGGACTGCTGCGGCACCAAGAGAACGGTCTGCGAGGCCTGCTTTGCCATCGCGGAGGAATATGGTTTTCTCTATGTGGGCGGGCACCCCATGGCCGGCACCCAGTTTTCCGGCTACCGGAGCGCCGAGGTCAATCTCTACCGTGAGCAGCCCATGGTCATCGTGCCGCCCCGCTACGACGATATCTTCCTGCTGGACCGGGTGAAGGAACTGCTGAAGCCTGCGGGCTTCTCGCACATCTCGGTCACCACCGCGGAAAAGCACGACCAGATGATCGCTTTTACCTCGCAGATGGCCCACGTGGTGTCGAGCGCCTATGTGAAGAGCCCCACGGCCATGCTGCATCACGGCTTCTCCGCCGGCAGCTACCGTGATCTGACCCGCGTGGCAAGGCTGAACCCGCCGATGTGGGCAGAGCTGTTTATCGAGAACAAGGATTTCCTCCTCTTTGAGCTGGACGGGCTTCTGGACCGCATCACGGCATACCGCAATGCCATCGAAAACGATGATACCGAAGAGCTGACGCGGCTGCTGGAAGAAGGCCGGAAGAGAAAGATTGAGGTTGACGGCTGATGACGCGCATTCCTGTTTCTGCGGCTTCCGCGGGGTATGAGGTGGTCATCGGGGAGGGAATTCTCGATTTGCTCGGCGAGGCCGTGCGGAAGACTGTTTCGCCCCAGAAGGCGATGGTGGTCTGCGGTGAGAATGTCTTTCCCCTCTACGGAGAGCGCGTGCGGGAGAGCCTGCGTGCATCCGGCATTGAGTCTGAAATCTGTGTGTTCCCGGCGGGAGAAAAGACCAAGAGTATTGCAAGCTTCGAAGAGCTTCTGCAGCGGGCAGCAGAGTCCGGCCTGACCCGAAGCGACTGCTTCATTGCCCTCGGAGGCGGCGTGACGGGCGACCTCACGGGGTTTGCCGCGGCAACGTATCAGCGGGGCATAGACTATGTGCAGGTGCCCACAACACTGCTGGCGGCGGTGGATTCCTCCGTCGGCGGGAAGACTGCCGTGAATCTGAAGGCAGGGAAGAACCAGGTGGGGGCCTTCTGGCAGCCGGCCCTGGTGTGGTGCGATGCCGCCTGTCTGCAGACCCTGCCCCAGCGGGAGCTGCGTGCCGGCTTTGCCGAGGTTATTAAATACGCCGTTCTCAGTGACGTAGTGCTTTTTGAGGATTTGAATAGACACAGCGTCAGACTGCCGGAAGTCATCGAGGCCTGTGTGCGGATGAAGGCCGCCATCGTGGCCGAGGACGAGCGGGACACCGGCATTCGGAAGCTTCTGAACCTTGGCCATACCTTCGGTCATGCTGTGGAGGCGGAGAGCGAATATGGGCTGCTGCATGGTGAAGCCGTTTCCGTCGGCACGGCAATGATCTGCCGGGCGGCAGTGAAGATGGGCATGCTGGACAGGAAGGACGCCGCAAGCATTATCTGCCTGCTGGAGGACTATGGTCTGCCGGTGAGCTCGCCCTATGATGCGGAGAGGCTCTGGCCCCGGCTTCTGCTGGACAAGAAGTTCGCCGAGGGGAAGATCGAACTGATTGTACCTCGGGCCATTGGAAGATGTGAAAGAATTCCCATGGGCAGGGAAGCGCTGGCAGAATGGCTTCAGGCTGGCCTGGAAGCAGAGGCGGGAGAATGATGAACAAAGAAATCATCTGTGGACAGCGCAGCGGCAGAATTCGGATCCCCTCCTCAAAATCGGCAGCCCACAGGATGCTGATCTGCGCGGCCTTCGGGGCCTCGCCGTGTGTGGCAGAGGTTGAGGGATTTTCAAAGGATATCCTGGCAACCCTTGCCTGCCTTGAGGCGCTGGGCGCCGGTGTGGAGAGAGAAGAGCATACAGTGCGCATCACACCGGTCAGGAGGCCCTTTTGCGCGGGAGCGGATGGTTCTGCTTCTGATAAAGACAGCGGGATTCTGCTGCACCCGGGGGAGAGCGGCTCGACGCTGCGTTTTCTGCTTCCGGTCACAGGCATCACGGGAAAACGGGCTGTTTTTCTCACAGAGGGCCGGCTTGGCAGCAGACCCCTTGCCCCGTTGGACAGGGTTCTGCATGAGCACGGGATGAAGATCACCCGTGAGGGCGAGCGCGTCATCTGCGAAGGCAGGCTCACGCAAGGCAAATACAGCCTGCCGGGGAATGTCTCCTCCCAGTATTTCAGCGCACTGCTGATGACGCTTCCTCTGCTGGAGGGGGAGAGCACCCTCAGTGTCGAGGGGGAACTGGAATCGGCCCCCTATGTGGCCCTGACGGAAGAGGCTCTCCGCAGGGCAGGGATCCGGATTGAAAAGCCGGATGAGCGCAGCTGGCGTATCCCGGGCGGTCAGATCCCCCGTCTTCCGGAGAGGATTCGCCTGGAGGGGGACTGGTCGAACGCGGCTTTCTTCCTCTGCATGGGGGCTCTCTCGGAAGAGGGCATCGTGGCCGAGGGGCTGGACTTTGCCTCACGGCAGGGAGACCGCGAGATTCTCACCCTGCTTCAGGCCTTCGGTGCGGATATCAGGCGCGTCGCCATTGAGGATGGAGCAGGCGAAGCGGTTGCTGTAAAACAGAAGAATCGCCTGCCGCTTCGGGTTGACGCATCGCAGATTCCGGATCTTGTGCCGACGCTGGCTGCGCTTGCATGCGCAGCGGAGGGCGAGAGCGTGATCGAGAACGCCTCCCGTCTGCGGCTGAAGGAATCGGACAGAATCCGCAGCACGGCTGGGATGATCCGGGCCCTTGGAGGCGAGGTGGAGGAGCTGCCAGACGGCATGCGCATCTTCGGCCATGGAAGCCTTCGGGGCGGCACGGTACAGGCGGAAAATGACCATCGTATTGCCATGAGCGCGGCGGTGGCAGCTTCCATCTGCGAAAGCAACGTAACGGTTGAAGGCGCCGAATGCGTAGAGAAATCCTATCCCGCCTTCTGGCGCGATCTGGAGAGCCTCTGCCTTCGCGGCGGAGAAAATACCCAACAGTCTCGGAACGGGAAGAAGGAGAGAGACGCATGAGCAGCATATTTTGCGGAAAAACCCTGCGGCTCTCCATCTTCGGCGAGAGCCACGCGGCCGCAGTGGGCATGACACTGGACGGCCTGCCGGCGGGGCTTGCGGTTGACATGGAGGAGCTGCAGGCATTCCTGAAACGGCGGGCGCCCGGACAGAATGAATGGTCCACCCCCCGCAAAGAGGAGGACATGCCCGAATTTCTCTGTGGGTTGAAGAACGGCTACACCTGCGGCACGCCGCTAACTGCCATCATCCGCAACAAAAATACACGAAGCGGCGACTATGCCGAGCTTCGTACCCGGCCGAGGCCCGGCCATGCAGACTATACGGCAGAGCTGAGATATCACGGATTTCAGGACCCGGCAGGGGGAGGGCATTTTTCCGGCAGGCTGACCGCTGCCATATGCATTGCAGGCGGGATCCTGCTGCAGGAGCTGGAGCGGAGAAACATTCAGATCACCGCAAGAATCAGCCGCCTTGCCGGCATTGACGATGAGCCGAAGGCCTTCCCCGCGGAGCGCGAGGCGGGCGGCTGTATCAGGCTGAAGACACCCGGCCAGCTTTTCCCTGTATTCAGCGCCGAACGTGGGGAGGCCATGCGCGCAGCCATCGCGGATGCCAAAGCCGATGGTGATTCGGTCGGCGGCGTGGTGGAGTGTGTGGCCGCCAATGTGCCGGGCGGCCTGGGCGACCCGATGTTTGACGGGATTGAGAACCGCATCGCCCAGCTTGTGTTTGCCGTGCCTGCGGTGAAGGGAATCGAATTTGGTTCCGGATTTGGTGCAGCGGATATGCGTGGCAGTGAGAATAACGATGCCTTTGTTTTCCATAACGGAGCTGTCTGCACGGAAACGAACAATTCCGGAGGCATTCTTGGAGGTATCACAAGTGGCATGCCGGTTGTATTCCGGGCGGCCTTCAAACCGACGCCCTCCATCGCCCGCCCGCAGCGTACGGTGAATATGGAGACAGGCGAGGAGGAAAGCCTCAGCATAAGGGGAAGGCACGACCCCTGTATTGTTCCCCGGGCTGTCCCGGTGATTGAGGCTGTCACGGCAATTGCCATCGCAGACTTTGTTCTGGCAGGAGAATAAGCACAAGGGAATATCAATAAGGAGGAAGCGAGCATGACTGAGCAAACAGGAGAGAGAAAGACCACCGCACCCGGTGCCCTGCAGGGATACCGCGAGAAGCTCGACGGCATTGACGCAGAGATTTTGCGTCTGTTTACAGAGCGGATGAATGTGGCGGGGGAGATTGCAGGCTGGAAGAAGGAAAACAGCCTTCCCGTTCTGGATGTCCGCCGCGAGCGCGAAAAGCTGCGTGCCATAGAAGAAGCAAGCCCTGAGGAACTGCGCGATTACAGCTTTACGCTGTTCTCCAATCTGCTGGAGCTCTCCCGCATCTATCAGAACAGGCTGATGAACCGTCAGAGCGCTGAGACCGAAGCTATTCGCCGTGCCATTGCCGAGACCCCGCAGCTCTTCCCGGAGCGGCCGGTTGTCGCCTGCCAGGGTGTTGAGGGGGCCTATTCCGGCATCGCCTGCGAGAAGCTTTTCGCAAGACCCAGTATCTTCTATTTCAGCTCCTTTGACGCTGTATTCTCTGCGGTGGAAAAGGGTCTGTGCCAATACGGCGTGATCCCGGTGGAAAACAGCACAGCCGGCACGGTGAACGCGGTCTATGACCTGATGGAGAAGCATGATTTTCGTATCATTCGTTCCATTCGGATAAAGGTTGACCACAATCTGCTGGTAAAGCCGGGGGTCAAAGCAGAGGAGATCCGCGAAATCTATTCCCATGAACAGGCGATCGCCCAGTGCCGCGGCTTCCTGCAGAAATTCCCAAATGCGAAGGTGATCCCCTGCGAGAACACTGCCATTGCAGCAAGAAGGGTAGCTGAATCAAAGGATCCGGGTGTGGCTGCCCTCTCCTCCCGCAGCTGCGCCAAGCTCTATGGCCTTACGGCCGTGATGGAATCGGTCCAGGATTCGGCGGATAACTATACGCGTTTTATCTGCATCTCGAAGAATCTGGAGATCTACCCGGGCGCGGACCGCACCAGCCTGATGATGGTTGTGCGCGATGAGCCCGGCTCCCTCAGCAAGGTGCTCTCGCGCTTTGCGGTGCTCGGCATCAACATGCACAAGCTGGAAAGCCGGCCTATCCCCGGACGCAACTGGGAATATCTGTTTTACTTTGATCTGGACTGCTCGGTCTATTCGCCGAACTTCATTCAGCTGATGGGTGAGCTCTGCGACCTGAGCGAGAAGTACGAGTACCTGGGAAGCTACAGCGAGGTGGTCTGACATGAATGAACAGCTCAAATGCGGCCTGCTGGGAGAAAAGCTTGGCCACAGCTATTCTCCGCAGATCCACGCGGCACTGGCGGACTATGAATACCTGCTTTACGAGAAGGCTCCGGATGAAGTGGAATCCTTCGTACGCGGCGGCGGATGGAACGGGTTGAATGTGACCATACCCTATAAGAAAACGGTCATTCCCTTCTGCGATGAGGTGAGTGATCTAGCCCGGGATATCGGGAGCGTCAACACCCTGCTTCGCCGCCCGGACGGCACGATTTTTGGGGACAATACCGATGCCTGCGGCTTTGAGACCATGCTTGGCCGCACCGGTTTTCAGCCCGAGGGGAAGAAGGTTCTGGTTCTCGGTACGGGCGGTGCTTCTGCAACAGTCTGCGCAGTGCTCAAGCGGCTCGGGGCAGAGGTGATCACCATTTCGCGCAGCGGAGAGAACAACTATCAGAATCTGTATCTTCACAGAGATGCCGCGGCTGTGGTGAATACGACCCCCCTGGGCATGTTTCCGAATAATGGCAAGAAAGCACTGAACCTGCGTGAACTCCCTTTGCTGGAGGCGGTTCTGGATGTAGTTTATAATCCGGCTCGGACAGCACTGATGCTGCAGGCAGAGGAGCTTGGAATCCCGACAGCCGGCGGCCTGACCATGCTGGTGGCCCAGGGCAAGCGTGCGGCAGAGATTTTTCTCGGTAGGAACCTTCCCGATGCCCTGACGGATAAAATCCTCGCAGATCTGAGTTTCTCGATGCAGAATATCATCCTGATTGGCATGCCGGGCTCCGGTAAGAGTACGATTGCCGGCCTCCTTGCCGAAAAGCTCGGCAGAACCCTTGTGGAGGCTGACAGCGAGATTGAGAAAGCCGCGGGCAAGTCCATCCCGCAGATCTTCTCTGAAGAGGGAGAGGATGGTTTCCGCAGACATGAGACGGCGATTCTTGAACAGTTCGGAAAGCAGTCGGGGATTGTGCTTTCCACCGGCGGAGGCTGCGTTACCCGGGAGGAGAATTACCCCCTCCTGCATCAGAATGGCACGATCGTGCGCATTACGCGGGATCTGACAAAGCTTGCCCGTGAAGGCAGACCCCTCTCGCAAAATGCGGATCTGCAGAAAATGGCGGAGCAGCGCGAGCCTTTCTACAGCGCCTTTGCCGATCTCACGGTTTCGAATGACGGAACCCCCGAAGAGACGGCGGCGACAATTCTCGCGGCGCTCTGTCAGCCATGAGAAGGCGTTGAAGGGAAGAAAGGAAACTGCCATGAAACTGCTGATTATCAATGGGCCGAATCTGAACATGCTTGGCCTGCGTGAGCCGCAGATTTACGGAACAAGGAATTTCGAGGCGCTGGAGGCCTACATCTGGTCCTGCTGTGAAGAGGCCGGCTTCGAGGCCGAACTGTTCCAGTCCAACCACGAGGGTGCTATTGTCGACTGCATCCAGCAGGCCTACGGGCGGATTGACGGTATTGTCATTAACCCTGCTGCCTATACCCACACCAGCGTTGCCATTCTCGACGCGCTGAAGGCTGTGAGTATCCCGGCAGTGGAGGTGCACCTGTCGGATGTGAATGAGCGTGAGAGCTTCCGCCATGTAAGCTACGCCGGTATGGCCTGCATCAAAAGCTTTATCGGCATGGGATTTGAGGGCTACCGCAGCGCCATCCTTTACCTGAAGGACTATTTGGAAACCGCTTAAACGGTAAACGTCATAAAAAGATGGAGCCCGGAAGATCCATACGGCTTGTGCATGGATCTTCCGGGCTCCTTTTCAGCTCCGGCCTGCAACCAGGCAGGGAACATACAGGCTTATCTGCTTATTCTTCCGGCAGTTTGCAGACGTCAATCCACTCCAGCGCTTTGGAGTACTCAAACAGTTCATCGAGGTTCAGCTCAATTGCGCTGCTGCCACTGCCAACGGCGGGGAAAACGGTTTCAAACCGCTTCATACTGACATCCAGATAAACCGGGATGCCGGGTTTGATGCCGAAGGGGCACACACCGCCAACCGGGTGACCGACCAGCTCCAGCACTTCGTCCGCTGAGAGCATCTTGGCCTTGAAGTGGAATTTTTCCTTGAATTTATGATTGTCGATACGGGCATCTCCGGCTGCGAGGATCAGCATGCAGCCATCAGCGGTCTTGAAAGAAAGGGTTTTGGCAATTCTGGCACCCTCTACGCCGAGGGCGGCAGCCGCGAGATCAACGGTCGCGGAGGAAACACTAAACTCCTGAACGCGGTCTTCCAGACCAAGTTCACGAAAATAAGCCCGTCCTTCTGCTATTGACATGAAAACAATCTCCTGTTAAACATAGTTGGATAAAAATGGATTCCGCCAGCCTCCTCAGGCGAAGAGCTTCGGCATCGAGACACCCGAGAATGAGGCTATCTGAGAGGTAGGGAAGCGGTCATATTTTTTCAGAAAAGCACGGACGGTGTTGTTGTAGCTGTCATTATCAACCACAGCCCTGGCCTGAGAGGCTTCTTCCCTGGCTTCGAGGAAGGCGGCAGCGTCAGCCTCGCTCAGCGCTGCACGTGCCAGAGCAGTCTCCATGGCATAATCCTTGGAGAGGAGCGCCTCATAGAGATAATAGAGATACCGTGCGCTTCCATCCTCATAGCGCAGGGCGTTGCGGATATCGTTGATCAGATCCGCAGGGTCCTCATCTGCATATTCGCCGTCACTGTCCAGACTGTCCACATCGATGCCAAGCTGGCCTGCGAGGGTCAGCATCTTTTCAGACGCGGTGCACAGGCTGCGCAAACCGTCCGCAATACAGGGTGAACCGCCTTTGCCGGAATAAAGGCCTGCGGTGATTTCATCGCACTGGCCGCCCAGCCTGATACGGGTGTTAAGCGCCAACGAGGCAAAGACCAGAACAAAGGTGATAATCAGCGCGACCACCGGGCTGCTCAGAATCTTTTTCATATCAGCCCTGCATGTCCAGAAGCTTCTGCTTCAGCTCACCTTCAATGCGCGCCAGCTCTTCTTCCGCCTTGATGCGGCGGGCGCGGCCGTCATCCTGAATTTGGCGAACTTCGTCCAGAGTGCGGATCAACTCTTCGTTTGTTTTGATCAGGGTTTCCAGATCAACAATACCGCGCTCGGATTCCCGTGCGACATCCACGCTGCCCATATGCAGGGCCTTGGCGTTGGATTCCAGAAGCTTGTTGGTCACATCCGTTACCTCTCGCTGCGCCTTCATGGCCTGATCGGAGTGATACAGACTCATCGCCAGAACCATCTGGTTTTTCCAGAGGGGGATGGTGTTGTTGATTGACGAGCGGATCTTCTCCATCATCAGGGTATCGTTGTTCTGCACCATGCGGATCTGGGGGGACATCTGTATCGAGATCTGCCGGGTGAGCTCCAGATCGTGGATTTTCTTTTCAAACCGGCCGATCATGTTGGCAAAGTCGTTTGCCGCCTGGGCATCCTCCGGCAGGCCGCTCTCGAGAGCCTTCTGCTTGTACTTCGGCAGCTCTTCGTCACGCAGCTGCTGAATGCGCAGCTTGCCCGCGAGGATATACATCGTCAGCTCCTTCAGGTACTCCTCGTTGCGGTCATACATTTTATCCATGAGGGTAATATCCTTCATCAGGGTTACCTCATGGCCCTCCAGCGCTTCTACAATTTTGTCAACGTTGACTTCGGCCTTGTCATACTGGGCTTTCAGCGAGGCGATGCTGTTGCCGCTCTTCTTGAAAAGCCCCTTCAGCCCCTTTTTCTCTTCGGGTGTGAAGTTCATCCCCTGCAGCTCGACCACGAGATCGCCGAGCATATCGCCGACCTGACCAAGATCTTTTGTGCGGACGGTGTTCAGCGCTGCATCGGAGAATTCGGAGATGTTCTTCTGGGCGCTTGCACCGTAATTCATCACCTGCTCGGTGTTCAGAACATCGATCTTCTCTGAAAACTCCTGCACAGCGGCCTGCTCAGCGGGGGAGAGCATCGACAGATCCAACTTCTGTGCCTTGACGGGTTCTTTTTCTTCCTGTACTTCCGCCTGCACCTCCTGCTCGACTTCCTCCGCAATCGCGGCGGCAGTCTGCGTGGGGATGGGGTCAAGCGTCAGAGACGGAATATGGGGCGTGTTTTCGTTCATGTGTTCGCATCCTTTCTGTATCTCTGTATCGAATATCTGTGCTGTTGTCCTGCTTTCAGGATTCAGAATCTTATGCTGTATAAAACGCGTTTCGAATCATGCGGATCAAAACCCGCGTGAAGGCAGAATGATCTCAAAAACGGCCGCTGCCGGAGGAACTCTGCAGAACCTGTCCTTCAGAGGGCTGGCTGCTTTCCTGGGTATCCTCACGGATGTCAAAATCTTTTTTGTCCGTCAGACCTTCCCGGGCGAGCATTGCGTTCATCACGGCAATGTCGGTTTCAATGTCCAGCGCCTGGTTGGCAAAAAGAGAATCCAGTTGCTTCTTGTAGGCCGCGATGGCGGCATCGAGCATTTCCGTAATGCTCTGCATGCTTTTGTCGATATTTTCGCCTTCAATCCCCTGCGAACTCATCCTGTCATAGGCGTTGAGCAGTTTGATTGTCGTCGGAAGATAGTAATTCATGAACTTCCGGATCTTGGGGATATCGGAGGAATCTTCGATGGCGTCCTGGACAATCTTGTCGGTGATGCGCATAATTTCGTTAATTTTGATGCGGATCTCCGGGTCCTTGATGGACATATAGAGCCTGCCCATCTCGCTGAGCGCGCGGTTGCCCTCCTGCAGAATCGGGTCAACCTCCGGACCATAGCTCTTTTTCTCTTCCTGCTTTGGCGCGGGAGCCTCTCCAATATTGCGGACAGTGGTGTCCACCTTTTTCACTTCAGACTTTTCCTGCTTTTGCTTTTCAGCCTTTTTCTTCTTTTTCTCCGCACGGCGCCCGGACGCACGTCCGAACAGAAAGGCAACGCCCAGCCCGAGACCCAGCGCCGTCAGCAGGCCGCCAATCTCATAGAGGGGAAGAAACATCGATAGAACCAGCCATGTAATCAGAAAGCTGTAAATGGACCCGGGACCGGGCCCTCTGCGTCGTCCAAACATAAGCCACTCCTCATTTTTTATCAACACATTATACAATATGGATTGAGCTCCGTCAAGAATTCAGACGGCAGGGCAACGGTGTTTTTTCAAGGATATTACCTGTTTGTTAAGGCTGATTTTTCTGTTGCAAATCCTCCCTGCAGTGGTGTATAATATCTCGTCTTATTGAATGAAAGGTGTGATCTTGATGGTTCGCGTGGCTCCTTCTCTTCTGTCCGCGGATTTTGCCAGGCTCGCGGAAGATATTCAGTCTGTAAAGTCGGCCGGGGCTGACTGGCTGCATTATGATGTGATGGACGGGCATTTTGTCCCGAATATTTCGATGGGTATTCCGGTGCTGAAAAGCGTCCGCCAATGCACAGATATGTTTTTGGATGTGCATCTGATGATCACGGAACCGGTGAAGTATGTCCGCCAGTTTTGTGAGGCCGGTGCGGACCTGGTGAATGTCCACGTTGAGGCGGATACGCAGGAGAAGATTCTGGAAGCACTGGACGCAGTTCGGGCCTGCGGCCGTAAAACCGGGGTCACGATTAAGCCCAAAACCCCCTGGGAGGCCGTACTCCCGTTTCTTGACAGGGTTGATCTGATTCTTGTCATGACAGTGGAGCCCGGTTTCGGCGGGCAGAAGTTCATGCACGAGCAGCTCGAGAAGGTCCGTGCCCTGCGCAGCCTGGTTGCAGAGAACGGGAAGCAGATTTTCATTGAGACCGACGGCGGGGTGGACGCCGTGACGGGCAAGCTGTGCATCGAGGCAGGCGCGGATGTCCTTGTTGCGGGCAGCGCAGTCTTTGGCGCCGCCGACAGGGTGGATACAATCCGCAGAATCCGCGCGGAGCTTTGATAAAGGAGTTTTGGCAGCATGTCGTCTTTTCCGGCATCCCTCGAGAATTTGATTGATCAGTTTGCATCTCTACCCGGTATAGGCAGGAAGAGCGCCCAGAGGCTGGCCTTCCATGTGCTGTCGCTGCCGGATGAGCAGGCCTTTGCCTTTGCGGATGCTGTACGCACGGCGAAGAAGCAGGTGAAACGCTGCAAAATCTGCCGGAACTATTCCGAACAGGATATTTGCCCGATTTGCTCGAGCGACAGGCGGGACAGAGGCATTATCTGTGTGGTTTCAGACCCGAAGGATGTTGTCAGCATGGAGCGTGCAAGAGAGTATAACGGCCTTTATCACGTGCTGCACGGGGTGATTTCTCCGATGAATCACATTGGCCCGGATGATATCGGCGTGCGGGAGCTGCTCGAGAGGGCTGCCTCTGAGGATATCCGGGAAGTCATTATGGCAACAAACCCGGACACCGAGGGGGAGGCAACGGCGCTGTATATCTCACGCCTGCTCAAGCCCTTTGAAATCCGGGTGACCCGCCTTGCCTACGGCATTCCGGTAGGGTCGAATCTGGAATTTGCGGATGATGCGACACTTAGCCGGGCACTGGAGGGGCGAACGGAGCTCTGAGGCAATCTTAAGCACAATCAAAACGAAAATAAATAGACAATAAAAACAAAGAACAGGAGGAATAATGACATCTAAACTGAAAATAATACCGCTAGGCGG
>CADBNC010000085.1 GCA_902795885.1 Oscillospiraceae bacterium | reverse complement strand
TGCAGAACATCATCCCGGCCGGTGCGGGCAGCGAGCAGGCCCTCTCCTATACCCTGGCCTGCGCGGAGCGTCTTCTGGACGGCGAGGGCGCCAGCCGTGTGCAGGGAGGCGGCTTTGCCGGCACGATCCAGACCTTCGTCCCGCTGGAGACACTGGACCGCTTCTGCAGCGAGATGAACCGCCTGCTGGATGCCGATGCCTGCCGGGTCCTTTCCGTGCGGCAGGAGGGCGGCATTCTGCTGGAAAAGTGCTGAGAGACAGAGGAGAGAGCCATGGATAACAGGAAAAACTGCCCGGATCTGCAGGCGCTGCTGGATTACGCCGAAGAAAAGGGCCTGATCGAACGGGATGACCGGTCCTATTGCTTCAACCGCCTGCTGCAGATTCTGGGGATGGACGCCCCACTGGAAGAGGCGGAGAACCCCGCCGCCTGCCGGGAAGAGGGGCAGACCACCAGCCCGGAAGAGCAGAACAGGCTGGCCGCCGTTCTTGACGGCATCGATGACTGGGCCGTGGAAAAGGGCATCATCGAAGACGGCGTCGTCACCCGCGATCTTTTTGACAGCCGCGTGATGGATATCGTCACGCCCTGGCCCCACGAGGTGCGCAGGAAGTTCCGCGCCCTCTTCAGCGAGGATCCGGAAGCGGCAACGGACTGGTTTTACCGCTTCAGCAATGACACCAACTATATCCGCCGGGACCGCATCGCGCGGGACCGCAAGTGGGTTTACAGCGGGCCATACGGCGCGCTGGATATCACAATCAACCTTTCGAAGCCCGAGAAGGATCCCCGGGCGATTGCCGCCGCGAAGCTTCTGCCCCAGACGGATTATCCCAAATGCCAGCTCTGCGCGGAAAACGAGGGCTACGCCGGGCGGCTGAATCACCCGGGGCGCTCAAACCACCGGCCGGTGCCGGTGCAGATCGCAGGGGAGAGCTGGTTCTTCCAGTATTCGCCCTATGTGTATTACAATGAGCACTGCATCGTCTTCAACAGCCGGCATGTGCCGATGAAGATTGACGAAGCTGCCTTCCGCAAGCTTTTCAGTTTTATCACCCAGTTCCCGCACTATTTTGTCGGGTCGAATGCCGATCTGCCCATTGTGGGCGGCTCGATTCTCAGTCACGATCATTTCCAGGGCGGGCGGTATACCTTCGCCATGGAGCGCGCCGAGGTGGAAGAGAAGGTCAGCTTCCGGGCGTATCCGGATATCGCGGCCGGAATCGTCCGCTGGCCGATGAGCGTGCTGCGCCTCCGGGGGAAGGATCCGGAGCGCGTGATCGCCCTCGCAGTGCACGTGCTTGGATGCTGGCGCGGGTATACCGATGAGGCGGCCTTTATCTTCGCCGAGACGGAGGGTACCCCGCACAACACCATCACGCCCATTGCCCGCCGGCGCGGAGAGGACTATGAGCTTGACCTCGTGCTGCGCAACAACATCACAACCGAAGAATTCCCCCTCGGCGTGTACCACCCGCATCAGGAGCTGCATCACATCAAAAAAGAAAACATCGGCCTGATCGAGGTCATGGGCCTTGCGGTGCTGCCGGCAAGACTTCTGGAAGAGCTGGACGCCCTGAAGACGGCCATGCTGCGGGGTGAGGATCTGCGCCAAAACGCCCTCACGGCCGCCCATGCCGACTGGGCTGAGGAAATCCTGCGCCGCCGTGAATTTACGGAAGAGAACGCCGAGTCTGTTCTGCAGGAGGAAGTGGGCGCCGTCTTCGAGCGCGTGCTGGAGGACGCGGGCGTCTTCAAGCGTGATGAGGCCGGCCGGGCCGCCTTCCGGAGGTTCCTGCACGCCGCCGACCGGTAAGATCCGGACCACTGCATGCCCCTGAAGGACTGGCTGCGCGCGTCTCGCAGAAGCAGGAGACAAACCAACCGCATCCGGCAGAAAAGCCGAATATCCGCAGAATCAATGCAAAAACCACGCCCATCGAAAAATGAGCGTGGTTTTCTGCAGCCCTCGCGTTATGCCTGCGAGCTCCCGGGCGCGTTCTCCGGACCCTCGTAGAGCGACTGGTCAAAGGCCTTTCGGATGCCCTCCCGGATTTTCTCCAGCGAGTCCCCCGGACGCGCTTCAAAATACTTCCGACCGCTGTAAAAGACGGCCGGGACGCGCTCATAGTCGTGCTCGCCGGCATAGTCGGCTTCCTCCGCCTCGTTGACCCATTTGACCGGAACCCGGGCATAGTTTTCATCCTCTTCGACCAGCTCCTGGACGGCTTTTTTCGCCTTCACGCAATAGGGGCAGCTGCGGAGATAGAAAATCTCAACCTTCTTCATATCGCGTCTCCTTTCCTTCCTTCCACCGGCAGACGGAATAGACAAAGCCTTCTGCCTCGCAAACGGTGGTCTCAAAGCTTACGGTGTCTGTATCACGGGTGGGGATTGTCTGCAGGGCGCGGGGGCCTGTCAGCCCTTCGCCGGTGAGCTTCAGGTAGCTCTCCTTCCGTGTCCAGAAGCAGAGGAACTGCACTGCCGGGTTTTCCGCCTGCCGGACAGCCTCGCACTCATCGGCGCTGAGGACGGAGAGAAGATGCTCCAGCCCGCGGGTGGAGATCATCTCAATATCGGCGCCGACAGGCCGGCTGTCCAGTGCGCAGAGCACCGCGTTGCCTGTGTGGCTGAGACTGAAGTGAATATCCGGCCGCCCGGAGAGAAAGGGCTTCTCATGGGGGCCGAAGGCGAAGACAGGGGCCTCCCCGATGCCGTATTCCTCCCGCAGGCCCTTCCAGAGCAGCATATAGGCCAGAACACAGCGCTTCCGGTCTTCCTGAAAGCGGTACCGCAGCGCCTTCTCCCGGCGCTGGGCGGGGATCCGCCGCAGGTCGGCTTCAAAGGCAGCGTCGGTATAGGAGGAGAGATCCGGTTCCAACAGCAGCTTCATTTGATCGCAGATTCCCTCCTCTTCCCGGGCTTCGGCACCTGCGCTGCTATTTCCGGACGATCCATCTGCATCACCATCCTGAAGGAATATTCCTCGTTTTCTTTTGCTATTATAGCATAGCTCCTGCTGCCCGGAAAAGTCTTTTCTTGACAAAACAGGAACATGCATGATACGATATTATCACGCAGTACTAAGCTGCCTTAATTAATGTAATGTGAGGTGACCATTATGGCGGCCTTCAGTCCTGTAATGAGCAACAAGCTGTATATTCAAATTCACAACCAGATCAGGGAAGCCATCCTGAACGGAACCTATAAGCCCGGCGACAAGCTGCCCAGTGAAAAGGAACTCTGCCAGATTTTCAATGTCAGCCGTGTCCCGGTAAGAGAGGCGCTTTGCGCACTGGAGCTCAATGGTCTGGTTGATTCCGTCCAGGGCGGCGGTGTCTATGTGAGAAACTGGCAGAAGAGCGAAGACGATCCGCTGCCGCAGATTGAACCAGAGGAGATTATCCGCGTGCGCATGCTGCTGGAACCGGCCATCGTGCGTCAGGCTGCCCATAATCTGGATGAGGAAAGCCGGAAGGAGCTGGAAGCAATTCTCGTAACAATGCGGAAGGAATCCGCCAACGGTCCAATTTCCAGAGCAACTGACAACGCCTTCTATTGGGCAGTGGGAAAAGCCTGTGGGAGTCCCCTCTGCAGCTCGATTATGGAGATTGTCTTCAAGGCAATGGACCAGACGCTGTGGTCGCTGCTTGCCGGCAAGATACTCTCGACGAAAAAGAGCACGGATCGGATCAACCGCGAGCACATAAAGATTGCGGAAGCCATTCTCGCCGGTCAGGAAGAAGAAGCCGAGAAGCTCATGGCAGAGCATCTGGAACAGTTCCACGAAGCCATCCAGGGCGAGGAAGAGTGAAACCGCGAGGAAGAATAAAATCAAACCAGGAGATCACGGTCTGTGGCCTCCTGGTTTTTTGAATTCTTTTTTGAAAACGAGGGCACCGCATTTTCGTGCGGTGCCCTCTCAAGGAAAGGGGGGAGTGTGTAACAGCGTTTGAAAGGATCAGATTTCGCCCCAGTCGGGAACCTTGACGGTGATCTGCTCTTCGGAGGATTTCTTCGCCGCGAGAGAATAGATCAGGGCGGAG
>CADBNC010000084.1 GCA_902795885.1 Oscillospiraceae bacterium | reverse complement strand
TATTTATTATTGCGCAATGGGCTTTAGCGTGTTAAAGTTCAAAATACAGAACAGTTCCATACTGTATCAATAAAAAATCAAAGGAGGTTCGTATGGAAAACAAAAATCTGAAAAATTCGTGGGCCATCGGTTTTACGGTTGCATCCGTATGGTTCGGAACCCACGTCGGCGGAGGTTTTGCCTCCGGTAACCAGGTCATCGGCTATTTTGCCCAGTTTGGACCAGTACCTGCGCTTATTTATCCGCTGATTGCCATGGGTCTTCTGGCTATTATCATGCACATTATGCTGAAGTTTGCCCGTCTGAATGGCTTCACCAATTACAAAGACACCTATGCGGCACTATATCCTTCGCCGAAAATGGAATTTCTTTTTGAGATTTTCTACATTGTTATTATTCTTGCCGCCGTTGCAGCTGCTGTTGCAGGCGCAGGCAACACGCTGGCAAACTTCCTGGGGATTGAATATGTGGGCGCAACCAAGACGATTATGAACCTTATCATCGTTGCCCTTCTGATTATTCTCTGCATCTTCGGTGTCAATGTTGTCCGTGCCGCCTCTACTGTGCTCTCTATCCTGATCATGATCAGCACCGCGATGGTTGTTGTCGCCGGTATCGTTGCCGCAAAAGACGGCGATGCCTTCCGTCTTCTGCAGGAATACAACGCCCAGGCTGCAGCATACACACCTCAGTTCAACGGCTCAATTATCAACTCAGCTCCGTTCCGTGCCATTCTGGTCTATGCTGCTTTCCAGTGTGTCTCCATTCCCCCGATGATTGCCGCCTCCGGCGATATGGGCACCACCGGCACCAAGCGCGCCTGCATCCTCGGCTGGCTCATGAACGGACTTGCCCTTTCCTTCTCCGGCTACATGCTGGCCAAGTGGTATCCGTGTCTGCAGGGTCTTAAGACTGCCGAGATCGCTGGTTTCCTGACCGCCACCCAGATCCCGAACCAGACAGTCCTGACCATTATTGGCATCAAATGGCTGCTCGCTTTCTTCTCCGTCCTGCTGTTCTGCGCCTTCGTATCCACCTGCGTTACCCTGATCTTCACAATGGTACAGCGCTTCCAGGGCAAGCTCTTCCCGAACACCATCAAGAGCGAGAAGCTCCGCAGCATCATCGTCGCCGGTATTGCAATCGCGATCTGCTTCTCCATCTCGCTGCTCGGCCTGACTACCATCACCACCAAGCTCTACGGCTATGATGGATATTATGCACTGATCTTTGTTGTTCTGCCCGCGTTTATCTGGGGTATCCCCAAGATCAGAAAGCTCGAAGCCGAAGGCAAAAAGGCCTGACATATTTCTTCTGTATGAACCACAGAATTCACGGGTTTTTCCCGTGAATTCTGTCATTATCCCGGCACACAGGCGCATAGAAACACAGGCAGAATATTTTCATAAAAAAGGCTTTTCTTTTTATGCTCCCTGCGGTACAATAATTTTGGCAAAAAAATATGAAAAGGAGACGATTCCCATGAAATTCGCAATGTACGGTTCCGGTGCAGCCGGCAGTGTGTTTGCCTCTTACCTGCGCAACGGCGGTGCTGATATCATCCTGATCGACCGCTATGAGGCCCACATGAAGAAGGTCGCTGAAGACGGCATGACCTTCACCATCCACCTGCAGGAGGGCGGCGAGTACCACGACATCACGAAGGTTCTGACCGGTTTCCGTACCTATACATCCGCCCAGGCCGCATTCGAGGCCGAAGGCAAGGTTGACGCTATCATCTATATGACCAAGGCCACCCAGCTCGAGCAGGCTATTGCCGATTCCGCGCCCGTTGTCGGCGAAGAGACGGTTGCCGTTTCCCTCATCAACGGCCTCGGCAACGATGATAACCTCCTCAAAACCTATCCGGCCGGCCGCTGCGTTATCGGTTCCGGCGTTCTCGGCACTGCGCTCAAGGAGCCCGGCCACTGCGTATCCACCCCCGCCGGCGGCGTTCAGATGAACTTCGGCGCCATCGAGAGAAACGAGCGCACCGATGCTGTCTGCGAAGAGATGCTCAAGTGCTATCGTGACGGCGGCTGCGATGCCTACTGGCGCAAGGACGATATCTACAAGTTCATCTGGAAGAAAGTAATTGTCAACTCCACGGTGAACACCGTCTGCTATGTGCTGCGTCTGAAGATCGGCGAAGTCGAAGCCACTCCCGCCGGCCAGAAGCTCTTCCACGATGTAATCCGCGAAGCCTGCGCCGTTGCAACTGCCCGCGGCACCGCGCTGGATGCTGATGAATTCATCGCACACGATCACAACGATATTGTCACCAACATCGGCGACTATTATCCCTCCATGTGCCAGGATGCCTTTAACAAGCGCCAGACCGAGATCGATGTTCTCAACGGCAAGATTGCCGAGTACGGCAAGCAGCTGGGCATCCCCACCCCGACCTGCGACGTTCTTTCCACCATCGTGCGCGCCATCCAGGCCAACTACGACAAGCAGTTCTAAGATTTTCCCTCTGCGACAATGATTTGCCGCAGAAGGCAGCCGCCCGGTACAGCCCGGCCAAAGGTCCGGTACCGGGCGGCTCTTCTATACAGGAGGAAGCCATGTCCAAAAATCCTTTCACCCTTGCCGTCTGCCAGCTTCGGACAGAGCTGGTTTATGAACAGACCATGCAGAAAACCGAAGCCATGGTGCGGGAAGCAGCCGCTGCCGGCGCTTCGCTCATTGTATTGCCGGAGATGTTTGACTGCCCTTACGACCGGGAATACTTCCACAAGTTCACAGCTATGGGGCATGAAGATGCCGTACGGAGAATGGCCGCATGGGCAGGGGAAAACAAAATCGTTCTCGTGGGCGGCTCGATTCCTGAGAAAGACGGAGACCGGCTGTATAACAGTTCCTTTGTTTTCGGGCCCGACGGAGAGCAGCTCGCCTGCCATCGGAAAGTGCATCTGTTCGATGTCGATCTGCCCGGTATGTCCTTTCGCGAGTCCAACACCTTCACACCAGGAAATCGGATTACCGTTGTGGACACACCTGTCTGCCGGCTTGGCGTAGCCGTCTGCTTTGACGTTCGCTTTCCGGAGCTTTTCCGGGCGATGGCCCGGGAGGGCGCCGAGGTAATCTGTCTCCCTGCACAGTTTAACATGACAACCGGTCCCGCTCACTGGGAGCCTTCTCTGCGTGTGCGTGCGATCGACAACGAGGTCTTCTTCGCGGCGGCGGCCGCTGCCCGTTACGAAGGCTTTTCCTACGAGTGCTGGGGTCACTCGATGATCATCGACCCTTACGGAACCCCCCTCGCAGCTGCGGACGAGAAGGAACAGATTCTCTATGCCAACATTGATCTCAGCCGCATTGCCGAGGTCCGCGCCCAGCTTCCGACCTTCCTGCACCTGCGGGAAGATGTCTATTCGGTTTCAGCGCCTGTCGCAAAAAACTGATTCCATAACCAGGATTTCCATGATTCTGTAAAAGAATCCATAATGATAAGAAAGAGAGAAAACATATGAAAATCGGTATTCAGACACTTGTAAAAGCCAGAGGCGCCTGGCAGAGCTTCCGGAGTAACCATCCGAATCTGCTTCCCTTCCTCCGCGATATTTCCAGAAAAGGCCTCAAGGAAGACGTTCAGGTCGAGATTCTGGTGCATTTCCCCGACGGGGAGGAGAAAAACTGCGGTATCCGCCTGAAGCAGAGCGATCTTGCCTTCATCGATGTTCTGAACGAAATGCTTTGATTCGGATAAACTGCGGTGCATCAGACGCCATCGGAAGAACGTGCAGGAGGCTTACAGCATGAAAAAGGTCATTATTCTCATCGGCAACTATGGCTCGGGAAAGACCGAGATTGC
>CADBNC010000083.1 GCA_902795885.1 Oscillospiraceae bacterium | reverse complement strand
TGGGAGGGAAACCCATGGAAGGAAAGCCAAAGCAGGTTATCAACAGCATTGCGAGACACGCTTTCTCCATCTATATTGTGCATTACGCGATGAACACCGTTCTCTGGACGAAGATCCTGCATGTAGACCGTTATGTTGGCAGCTTCCCAATCGGGATTCTTGCGGTTTTTGCAGCTGCGGCTTTTATGTTTGTGGTGATTATCGCACTGGAAACCGGAAGAGAGAAACTGGCAGAAATAATCTCCGGTGTATTTCGAAAGACCAGAGCCGGTCAAAATCTCACTTTGCTGGAACAGCGGTGGGATGCCATCGCAAATGAATAATAAAAATGAATAATATAAAAGAGAATGCAGGCCAGATGGCCTGCATTCATTGTTTATGAGACTGGAGAAGATGCCAATCAGCCGTAGCTGGCATACCAGTTTGAATAATCCGCACCCTGGCTGGTTGGCTGATAGCTGCCATCCAGCTTGCTCATGGTTCGGGCATAATCCTCAGAACCAACCTCATAGGGAGTAGGGCAGTAGTCGTTGTAATTGTCCAGCGTATATCCCTGAAAGACCGGCAGGCTGCTGACACAGCAGGGGATGGCCTCCCATCCGACGACAGAGATGGTGCCGTCCAAATCGCGCATCAGTGTTACCTGGAAGATGGCCGTGTCGCGATCCCTCGGTGCAGTGCTGCCGCCAAAGGAAAACTCGCCCATGCTGTAAAGAATGATTCCGCCGTTATATTCCTCAATCGGCTGCAGGCAGTGGGTGTGGCAGCCAAAGATCAGATCAGCGCCGGCATCAATACAGGCCCGGCCAATCTTGATCTGGGCTGCGTTTGGCTCATAATACAGTTCCTGCCCCCAGTGAAACGCACAGATGATATAGTCTGCGCCCTCCTGCTTCATCAGCCCTATGGCAGAGGCAGCCTTTTCAATGTTGGGGGCATAGTCCTCATAGGCGCAGTAGACGCCAATCTTCAGCCCGTGCTCCGTTGTGATAACCTGGGCCTGCCCCTCAGAGCCATAGGCAATATGATGCTCTTCCAGGGCAGCATAGGTGGCGAGAAGACCGGCCTGGCCGAAATCCAGCGAGTGGTTGTTGGCTGTTGTGACAAAATCCACGCCGCCCTCGGTCAGAATCTGTGCATTGGCAGTCGGCGCACGGAAATAAAATTGCTGCGTGGAATACATCTGTGTATCCGAGAGTGTGCATTCCAGATTCGAGATGGTGAATTCATCGTTCTTGAAATACTCTGCCGTGTTCTTGAAGGGATAGCTGTAATCCCCCTGCATCCTGCCGGCATAGGAATATTCCGACTCGTCACTCAGATTCTGATGTGTTGTGAGCGTCTCATCCCCTATAACCGAGATTTTGAAAAGCTCGGGAGTAGGTTCCGGTGTCGGGGTTGGGGTAGGCTCCGGTGTGGGCTCCGGCGTTGCGACCGGCTCCTGCGCAGTCTCGGAAGAGACAGGCGCGGCCACAGGCATCTGCGCATCGTTCTGCGTTGCTTCAGAGAGTGCCGGTACTGTGGAAGGCTCTGCCTCAATCGGATCCTGGCTGAGACGCAGGAATGAGAGTACAACGAGAACGAGGAAACAGAGAATCAGAATGAGGGCTTGGATTAACTTCTTCATGATATAACTCCGTTCATACTGTTAGTAAACATCGCCTATTATATCGTATTCCGACGCAGAACACAAGAATTCTCGGCCATAAAAAAGGGAAATTCGCATAAAAAACCTGCTGGCTTGTGCCAGCAGGTAATGGGTGGATTTTCAGGATTACAGCAGACCGCCAATACGGAGGAAAAGCGGTGCGAACACCAGGGATACAACCGTCATCAGCTTGATCAGGATGTTCAGTGAAGGACCGGAGGTGTCCTTGAACGGATCGCCGACGGTGTCGCCGACAACAGCAGCCTTATGGGCTGCAGAGCCCTTGCCGCCGTGATGGCCTTCCTCAATGAATTTCTTGGCGTTGTCCCAGGCACCACCGGAGTTCGACATGAAGATTGCCAGCAGCACACCGGTGACCAGAGAACCGGCCAGCAGACCGCCGAGGGCTTCCGGCCCGAGAAGAATGCCAACGAGCAGGGGAACAACAACGGCCATGATACCGGGTACGATCATCTCATGCAGGGCTGCTGTAGTGGAGATGCCAACGCAGGAGGTGTAATCCGGCTTAGCAGTGCCCTCCAGAATGCCGGGGATCTCGCGGAACTGGCGGCGGACTTCCTCAATCATCTTGTAGGCCGCCTTGGAAACAGAATCCATTGTCATGGCGGAGAAGGCAAAGGGGAGCATACCGCCGATAAGAAGACCGATAACAACGTTCGGTGTAAGAAGATCAATGGAGGTGAGATTGACCTCCTGTGCATAGGAGACGAAGAGCGCCAGCGCGGTCAGAGCGGCGGAGCCGATAGCAAAGCCCTTACCCATGGCAGCGGTGGTATTTCCGACTGCGTCAAGCTTATCGGTGATCTCACGTACATGGTGGTCGAGCCCGCTCATCTCGGCAATGCCGCCGGAATTATCGGCGATGGGGCCGTAAGCGTCGACCGCAACGGTGATGCCCGTCGTCGAGAGCATGCCGACAGCTGCAAGGGCAATGCCATACAGGTTGTTCGTGACACGATAGGAGACGAAGATACCCACGCAGATCAGCACGATGGGAACCCAGGTGCTCATCATACCAACGGCAACGCCGCTGATGATGGTTGTGGCAGAACCGGTTTCGGACTGGTCTGCGATGCGCTTGACGGACTTATAGTCACCGGAGGTATAGACTTCTGTCATGTATCCGATTACGAGACCGACGATGATACCGGCAATGATGGGCAGGGAATAGAACATGCCGCCGAAGAAAACCTGGCTCAGCGGGATCGAGATAATCCCAACCAGGGCAGCGGACACATACGAGCCCATCTTCAGAGCCGCATGTGGATTGGAATCGTCCTTGCCGCGGACAAAGAAGGTTGCGATAATGGAGGCTGCGATACCAACGGCCGCAATCATCAGGGGATAGAAGGCACCTGCCCCCTGGAAGTTGCCTGCAACCAGAACGCCAAGCGTGAGCGCAGAGATCAGCGCACCGACATAGCTCTCAAACAGGTCTGCGCCCATACCGGCAACGTCACCTACGTTGTCACCAACGTTGTCCGCAATAACGGCGGGGTTGCGGGGGTCGTCTTCCGGAATACCGGCCTCGACCTTGCCGACCAGGTCGGCACCGACGTCGGCCGCCTTGGTATAGATACCGCCGCCGACACGGGCAAACAGGGCGATGGAGGAAGCGCCGAGAGAGAAGCCGAAGAGAATATTGTAGTTGCCTGTGAGCAGATAAATCACACTGCAGCCGAGAAGACCCAGGCCAACCACGCACATGCCCATGACAGAACCGCCGGCAAAGGCAATGGACAGGGCTTTGTTCATACCGGATTCGGCAGCTGCGTTAGCTGTGCGGACGTTCGCCTTGGTGGCAACCTTCATACCGAAGAAGCCTGCCAGAATGGAGCAGAGAGCGCCAAGCAGGAAGCAGACCGCAGTTCCCCAGTTAATAAAGAACCCGATAAGAAGGAAAAGCACAACAATAAAAATAGCGAGGATCTTGTACTCGGATTTCAGAAAGGCATCGGCGCCTTCTGCAATGGCCGAGGCAATCTCCTGCATGCGGGGGTTGCCCGGGGAAGCATGGCTGACATAGCTTGCCTTGTATGCCGCAAAGCACAGTGCGCAGGCTGCCAGCACCGGGATTAGCCAAAAGATTCCACTCATGACTGCAAAACTCCTAACCTAATGAAATAAATATCACACAGATTTGCTCTGCTGCATAAGACATTGCTGCATCCTGCGGCAGTGCTCCTCTATGTTCGTTGTGAATTTTACACTATTTCCATCGAATATACAAGATGATTTTCCCACCGATTTTGTCATATCTCACAAATTTATGCAAGATGCACAATTCACTGAGTCCTTTTTTGATCGAAACGACGTATTATACAAAATCTCTTTATAAAGAAAGATGCATGGCAGGCAGAGAGGGAACAACGCCGTCAGAACAGATTGAAGTCTTAAAGATTTCTTAGAAATGACAGAGAGCCATTGCAAAGCTGCGCAAAATCCTGTATGATAGAGAAAAAGTAACCACCAGAATTCGAAATAATTACAAATTGGAAAAATATTTTTGCAAAATTTTAAAAAAGTCTTGCAATCGGTTTCAAATGGTGGTATCTTAAGAGCACACATCGGGAGAAAGGCGCAATCTGCCGGTGTGGGCAGTTTGGATTTTATTATTGCGATAGAAGGAGAAGACAGACATGAAAGCGACATCGAAACTCATTTCTGTAGTTCTGATTCTTGCCATGTGCCTGAGCCTGTTTGCAACATCTGCTTTTGCTGATAATGGTCAGATTGTAATCGGCGGAAATAGCACTGGCGGGAATAGTACTGATGTTATTATTGCCGAAGGCAACTATAGCAGCAGCCAGGAGTCAATGAACTCCGCATTACCCGAGGCAAATGATAGCGCTGCCGGCGGCAGTGAGGGCGAAGCCGAAGAGAGCGGCGCCGCCATCCTGCGTAACGGTGTTGAGACAAAATATGAAACCCTCAGCGCAGCGCTTGCTGCAGCAGAGGATGGCGATACCGTGAAGCTTTACAGCAAGGAGCTTTCCTATACAGGTGCCCTTGTTATCGGAAAGTCCATTACTCTTGACCTGAACGGCAAGACCATCAACTTTGAGAGCGAAGCGGAAAAGCCCGCTGCCATCATCGTGGATGGGAAGGCTGATGTCGTT
>CADBNC010000082.1 GCA_902795885.1 Oscillospiraceae bacterium | reverse complement strand
GTCAACACACTCGCCCACATGCCATACCGGCGGCATGTTGTATTTCTTCAGGAACGCCTTCAGGCTTTCCCCGCATTTTGTCTCCACTGCATCCATATTGCAGTAGCCCAGCTTCAGCATGGGGAAGGACGCGCAGCCGTTCGTCAGGATCAGGATGTTGTTCTTCAGCAGAATATCTGCCACGTCCACGATGCAGCGCTCGTATACTGTCTTGGGGTTGGTGCAGCCGACCAGGTTGATGATGCCCCGGATCTGGCCGCTCTTCAGGGCCTCTGCCAGGGGCTCAAATGAGCCGCCCAGATCTTTTGTTACGCTCTCAACGCTGAAGCCAAGCTCTGCCTCCACTTCATATGGCGGAATAAACTTGGGGATCCCCTTGCGTGCTTCATAGCTCTCGATTGCGCGTTCTACAATCTTTCTCGCGATCGCGGTGGTTTCACCGATGTTGGAGTGCGTATGATCATAGGCAATGTGCTCAGCACCAGGCAGCTTTGTGGAGTCTTCGGTTGTCACAACCGTGGTCTTGAAGCAGTTTGCCGCATTCATGATCGACGGGTAGATATCCTGCACATCCGCAACCCAGAGATCAAGCGCGCCTGTGCTGAGGACAAGCTCCGCTCCGGGAGGGTTGCAGAGGGGGATAACATTGTTGTAGCGATACATCGCCGAAAGGCCTGTGCAGCAGATGCCATAGAACTGGATACCATCCGCGCCGGCAGCTTTCGCCTTTTCGATGTATTCCTCGGACTGGCCCAGCCGCACAATCTCGCTGACAAGGGTGGGCATATGCCCGTGGACAGCGATATTGACGCTGTTTTTCTTCAGTGCGCCGATATTGACCATCGTTTTCCTGCGCTCACCGACACCGAAGAGCGAGTCTGTCGCAAGGTTCGTATCCACGACCGTTCCGAAGACAAAGGTCAGGCCTGTGCGCAGTAACTGCTTCATGATGTTGCGCCAGTCGCCGTCGGTCGCCTCACCCGAGTTATGCATGGATTCGAACACCTCGTGATAGGTTGAGATCGGCATGATATCCAGATCCTTCCAGACCTTCTGCCTCTCAGGGGGAGCGCCGTATTTGATGGTCTGGTATTCCTCATCTGCCTCAGGACGGGAAAGATCAGCCAGCATCACATTGGCAAAATCGATGGCAATCTCATTTACTGTGCGTCCTTCCGTCGGAATCCCCCATGCAGCGGCTGTGGCAATCATTTTCTCTTCCCCGATGATCGGCAGGGGAAGTTTTCCCTCTGCTGCCCATTTCAGGGAGAGGATGACCTCGCGCGCATGCATGCCGTGCTGCGCGGTTCCTGCCGCCACAGCGCGCAGAAGGTTTCTGGCTACGATCAGATCCGCATCCGCCCCGCAGACTCCGCGCGGGCTTTTTTTCGTAATGCGGCATGGCCCCATATGACAGATGCGGCAGCAGATTCCCGCCAGGCCGAAGTTGCACTGCGGCTGCTGTTTGTCAAAGCGGTCAAAGGAATTGTCAATCCCCAGCTGCTCCATCCGCAGAAGCATCGCTTTGACGGCCGGGTCAGGCGTCTCTTCAATCACTCTCTGCTTGTTTGGAAAGGTCTTGCGGTACGCGTTGACAGCTTCGTTGTAGTCTGTGATGTCATTGACATCATGGTGGTGATGATGGCAATGCTCGATGACATTCCCGTTCTCATCAACATGGATATGTGTATGCTCGCTCATTTCTTCTCCTCCTCAGCCGTAATTCCGGCATTATTTGCGCGATCATTGGAGTGATTATCCCATGTTTAGACAAAACGGTCAAATTGTATAAATTTATGCCGCTATAATATTTTTAAATGTGCATTTTCGGCAGAGATTTGTTATACTCCTTTTCATCCCCTGTTCACTTTACCGGCAATTCTGCCGGGATGCCTATGGGTGTATTGATTATGAAAAACTATCTTCAGCGCCTGCCGGTTCCGGCGGGCTGTGTAGCGCTTGGGCTGATCGGACTCGGTACGCTGCTCGGAAGCTATGTGCCGGCACTTCTCCCGGCTGCAGGTCTGCTCTCCGTACTTCTCCAGATCTCTGTCCTTCTCAGGCTCTTTCTGCCCGGTGCATGGAAGGCTGTCTGTTCGGACTATGTCTCTCTCAGCACGCTGGCAGGTACCTCCATGGCCATGATGCTGACCGCCGCACAGCTTAAAAAGCTCTTCGCTTTCCCCGGAGCGGTTTTCATATGGGCTGCCGCGGTGTGCTTCCACCTGTTTATTCTTTTCCTTTTCACCCGAAAGCTTTTACGGGAGCGGCCCGGTCTCCCCAGCGTACGGGGAAGCTGGCTGCTGGTTTTTGTCGGCATCGCCGCAGGGGCGATTTCCGCGCCGGCCTTTTCCGCTGCCCGTATTGGGGTTGTGCTGCTGATTCCAGCCGCAGCCGGCGCTGTCATCCTGCTGCCCTGTGTTTATCTGGCTGCCCTCATGCCCGGGAATATCCCCTCCGCGCAGAAGCCACTGTTCTGTATTTCAGCCGCCCCGGTCAGCATCTGGCTTGCGGGATATCTGAGTTCATCCGCCGCTCCGGGTCATCTGCCTGTTTCGATCCTTCTTATAGTCTCGCAGATTTTATACATACCGGCCCTGCTGTGCTGTCTGCGTCTCCTCAGGCAGCCATTCTCCCCTGCGTGTGCTGCCTTTACTTTTCCGTTTGTCATCACAGCCTCGGCTCTGAAGCAGGCCTCCGCTCTTCTCTCTCTTCCGGCCCCGGCTGATCTGCTTCTTTATGCGGAAAGCCTCATAGCGCTGCTGCTGTGCGGATATGCCCTGTGGCTGTACCTTCGTTTTCTTTTCACCGGGGAGTCTCAGGCGGCCTGACCCATGCCTGGTTTTCATAGGACCATACGCGTGAAAGCGCCCGGAAATCTGTGCTCTGTCCACAGAATTCCGGGCGCTTTCTGCGCCTTTTTCAGGGATTTTGTTCCTGTCCCCGCTCCTGCATGTATTCGCGAAGGACGTCTATGAAAAGCTTCTGATGTCTCAGAAGCTGATGCTCCCTGCGCAGCACAAAGAAAAACTTCCTTCTCTCCCAGCGTGTACGCAGGTGATAATAGAGCAGAGGCGCTTCTTCTCCTACCATATAGTCTGCAACGATGGTCATACCGGCTCCCTTTGCAGCCAGTTCATAGGCCATAACAGGAGACGTGACTGTGATTTTTGCATCCGGAGCGAAACCTGACTCATCAAAAATTTTCCTGCTCTGCTCATACAGATCCGATCCCTCGGCAAAGGAGACAAACGGAACCCCTGTGAACATTGTAATCGGAATATGCGTGCACTGGGGAAGGAGATGCTTTCCCTCTTTCACATCCCTGCCTGTAAGCGCCAGAACCCGCAGCCGTTCATTGACCGGCTCTGCAGCCGGGACGCAGAGCAGATAATGAGTCTCACATGCCGGCAGATAGGTATAGGCCGTGTGGTCCGTTTCCACAAATGTATTGATCGCCATATCCACCTTGTGATCCGTCAGATCCCGCAGCATACCCCGCCGGAACGAGCTGATCACGGCAATATCCACGTCCGGCTCCAGCCTGTGGAAGCGTGAGATGATCTCCGGGATCAGATAGGTTGCTTTCAGAGGTGAGCACCCGATCCGAAGGCATTTTCCCTCTGTGCTGTTGAGCGCATCGATCTCGCTGCGCAGAATCCTCTCCGATTCGCGGATTCTTTCCACATGCCGGATAAAGCTCTCTCCGGCTTCCGTCATCTGCAGCGGATGCGCCTGTCTGTCGAAAACAGGATAACCAAGATCTTCCTCCACCCGCTGCACTGCGAGGCTCACAGCAGGCTGGGATGCATAAAGGAATTTGGCCGCTTTTGAAAAACTTCTAAGCTGATATACGGCGTATGTATATTCCAGGTCCCTTTGCATTTTTCTCCTATCTCCTCTGTTCGTTTGCGATCATCAGCTGGCCGAGGCTCAGGCCCTCATCGTTGCAGGACACCCGGATGTGATGGTATGGCTCCAGGCCCGCATGCCGCAGTCTTTCCGGCAGCTTTCTCATCAGGAACTGATTCTGGAAACTGCCTCCCGAGAGAACCACCTTCCGGATACCGCTGTCCTGCGATGCGCGCAGGGCCATCTGCACGGCAAGCTCAACCATTGTGTTCAGAAAGGCCCCCGCAAGCTCCGGCGTCCCGGTCCCCTGCTTCTGCAGGCGGCAGATTTCCTCCGTCATGGGACGCCAGTCGAATCTCGCAAAGCCTTCCCCGTCTTCCTCCGTGAAGGCAACAGGGAAACAGCGATCCGTCCCGGCCGCGGCAGCCTCCAGGAGGATCGCCGCCTGCCCCTCGTAGCCGCTGACCGTGCGGATCCCCAGCAATGCGGATATGCCGTCAAAGAGCCTCCCCATCCCGGAGGAGAGCGGGCAGTTCAGCCCGGCTTCCAGCTGCCTGCGCAGAAGCCCGAGCTCGGCCGCGCTCCT
>CADBNC010000081.1 GCA_902795885.1 Oscillospiraceae bacterium | reverse complement strand
TGAAGCATAAATCCAGGCTGCCGGCTCTCTGCCTGCTTCTCTATACACTCGCGCTGCTGTTTATCACGCTGTTTTCCCGTTCGCGCAGCCTGATGTCGGTGGTGCATCTGGACGCCCTGTGGACCTATAAGCTGTGGTTCACACGGGGCTGGTACTATGTGAAGCAGGCCCTGCTGAATATTGTGCTGTTTGCGCCCTTCGGATGGCTGCTCTCAGCCGCGGGGGATGCGAGGAGAGCGGCTTCCGGTCACCAGCCTGGGGCGGGGGAGAAGTCCGAAGGCGCCGCAGAGTGGAAGGCAGTCGGACGCACGGTTCTTCTGTGCTTTCTGTCTTCCGTTTTCATCGAGGCGGTTCAGTTTTTCTCCGGGCGGGGCTCGCTGGATGTGGACGATCTGATTAACAACAGCCTGGGCGGCCTGATTGGCGCGGCTGGCTACAGGGTTCTGGGGAAAAGGCTTCCGCAGAAAGCGATGCTGGGCCTGATGGTGCTGGCAGGGGCTGCAGGATGCTTTATGATCCGGCCGAATCATTTTGAATACAACACCCAGTTTTTCTTCGATATCGACCAGGTGGAGGTTTCAAACGGCCTGCGCTTTTCGGGGGCCTGCTTCAGTAACGGCGCCCGCACGCCGGCCTATTCGCTCCAGCTTCGTGATGCTGCTGGGAAGACTTACCCCGTGGAGACCGAAACCACCGGGAGGCGCTTTCTGGCCTCGGCGAACCTGAACGCGGCCGGTGAAGAGGAATATGAGGTGCTGGTGCACTTCAGGCTTTTCCCGGTGATCAGTACGGGGACCTGGCTGCATGACGGGCGGGTGAAGTATGTTGCAGGGGAGCCTGACGAGCCGGAGAACGCATCCGGGACTCTGCGGGCCTACAGCCCGGAATACGATACCTTTGTCTACCAGAACAGGGACAGGATTGCCTGGTATATCGGGTACTACATCGACCCCGATACCGAGATTCTCTATCATATCTTTACAAACGATGGCGAGCAGCTGCCCGCCGACCGGGCCGAATACGGCTACGACAACCGGGGCTTCCGCCCGGGCGGGGCAGAGGAACAGGCGAAGAACGGCCGGTATCGTGTTTTTGAGAAGGAAATCCCGTCCGAATTTCCGGTCACTTCGATCAGGGTGGGCTTCAACCCCGGCGACGGCGTGACCTGGGCGCAGTCCTTCCGGATCAAGGCTTCATGAGATGTATTTATGCATGAAATATGATTTTACAACTGTGATGGACCGGACCGGCCATGATATTCTTGCGGCCGACCGGATCCCCTTTGATGGCGTCAGCGTGGAGAAGGGAGTGTCCGCCATCCCGATGTGGATTGCGGATATGAGCTTCCCAACGGCGCCTGCAGTACTGGAGGCAATTGAGGAACGCCTGCGTTTTCCGAACTTCGGCTACTTTGCGCAGCCGCAGGAATACTATCAGGCGATCATCGACTGGCACCGGGCCCGCAAGCATATCGACGACCTCACCCCGGAGATGATCGGATACGAAAACGGGGTGCTGGGCGGCGTGAGCGCGGCCATCCGCGCCTTCACCTCCCCGGGGGACGGGATCCTTCTCCATGCGCCCACCTATGTCGGCTTCACCCACGTGCTGGATGATCTCGGCCGCAGGGCGGTGCACAGCCGGCTGGTCCGTGACGCTCAGGGGATCTGGCGCATGGACTATGAGGACATGGACCGCAAGCTGAAGGAAAACCGGATCCACCTCGCCATCTTCTGCTCGCCCCACAACCCCACGGGCCGTGTCTGGGAGCGGAAGGAGATCGAGCAGGCCATGGCGGTCTATGCCGCGAATGACTGCATCGTCATCTCGGACGAGATCTGGTCCGATATCCTGATGCCCGGCGCCTGCCACATCCCCACGCAGTCTGTTTCGCCGGATGCAAAGGGGCGCACCATCGCCTTCTATGCCCCCAGTAAGACCTTCTCGCTGGCCGGGATGATCGGCTCGTACCATGTTGTGTATGATTCGCTTCTGCGGGACAGGCTCCGGCGCGAGGGCGGGCTTACATACTATAACAGCCAGAATGTCCTCTCCATGGCGGCCCTGATCGGGGCCTACCGCAACGGGGGAGAGTGGGTGGACGAGCTCTGCCTGGTTCTCGAAAAAAATCTGCGCTATGCCTGTGATTTTATCCGGGCGAACTTCCCAGGGGTGCACGTGATGAAGCCCCAGGGGACCTATATGCTCTTTCTCGACTGCGCCGAATGGTGCCGGCAGCACGCCGTCCCGATCCGCGAGCTTCAGCACAGGGGCGTCCGGGCCGGGGTGATCTGGCAGGACGGCGAGGCATTCCAGTGGCCGGAGAGCATCCGCATGAATCTGGCGCTGCCCTTTACCCTGCTGAAAGAGGCCATGAACCGCCTGAAGAAGAATGTCCTCGTCTGAATGCAGATTCCTCTTGTACTGCGGGGAATTCTGTGGTATGATGCAGCCAAATATGCTTTAAAAATTTGAATGATAAGCAAAGACCAACCCAGAAAGCGAGAGTGAACCATGTTTGGCAGACGCCCCGATGGAAGAAGAATCAACAAGATTGACCCCGTGATGAAGATCACGCCCTATGTGATGCCGATGCGCTGCGACGCGCAGGTCTTTCTCAAGCACCGGGCGGATATGGAGGCAATGTCGCGCTATATTCGCAAGCGCAAGAGAGAATACAACGATCAGATTACCTATATGCAGATCGTGGTGGCCTCGTATGTGCGGGCGATCAGCCGCAACCCCGAGGTCAACCGCTTCATTATGAACAAGCAGCTCTTTGCTCGCAACAACTGCTCCGCGGCCTTTACAATCCTGAAGAACCCCCACGATGCCGACGACGGTGAGGCGGTGGTGAAGATCAAGTTTGACCTCACGGACACCATCTTCGATGTGCGGGATCGGATGAACGCGGCGGTCGCGGCAAACCGGGGCGATCAGCCCCCCGGGTTTGTTGACAGGCTGCTGAGCTTTCTCTTTGCGGTGCCGGGCCTTGCCACGGTGATTGTGGCCCTGGTGCGCCTGCTGGACCGCTATGGTCTGGCGCCCGGGATCCTGATGGAAGAGCTGCCCTTCTATGTGGGGATGTATGTGACGAACACGGCCTCCATCGGCCTGCACGATGTGAACCATCATCTCTATAACTGGGGCAACGTCGGGCTGTTCTTCGGCCTTGGCACCACGGAGAAGGTCGCCGTCGTTGAGGACGGCGAGACACGCATGAAGCGCTATCTGCCCATCGGCATCACCGCCGACGAGCGGGTATGCTCCGGCGCGCATTACGGGCGGTTCTTTGCGGATATGAAGCGCTATCTGGACCACCCGGAGCTTCTCGAACAGCCGCCGGAGAAGGTGCGCTTTGACAACGGCTATGAGTATCACGAGCCCAAGCCCCAGGCAGCGGTGCAGGGATGAGGCATCGGCCAGGGGAGCGTGAATTTGCCCCGGGTCAGGGAAAACCGGCTGAGAGGTGAAGCATGGCAGGGAGCAAAACATGGTTTGAGGAGTTTCTGGAAAAAGAAACTGCCTGGAGCAGAACAGAGTCCTTCCCGGTGAAGGCGAGTCTCACCGAGAGGCTGCTGACCAGAGAAGCAGAGTGCAAAAAGCTGCACCCCAACCCGGCAGACGAATTCTGCGATCCCGCGATCGGCCCGAATTACGAGATCATCGCGGACTATGAACGGCAGTACCGGCAGGTGGAGAGCACCAACCAGTATTATTACGAGGGCGAGCCCCTCTCCGTCGAGCGCCTCTATCCCGATGGCTACAGAATCCTGAACGGGCATCACCGCTGGGCGGCCGCCGTGCGCATGGGGAAGAAAACCATTCCGATTCGCATTGTCAACATCATGCATGAGGCGGATGTGAAGAAAATTCTGGAACAGTCCAGCCACAGCAGGCGCGCCGCCATTGACCTTGACGAGGTAATCCTGAGCACCGGGGAAAACGGCCCGCAGGAAAAGGAGCTGGCCTTCCCGTGGGATATCAGGTATGAGCTTCGGCTGCGCAGCGGGGTGCCGGTGCTGTTTCGCTTCCTGATGGAAAACAGCTATGATATCTGGCTTTATTCGGCGCAGTATTATTCATTCGATACCCTGCAGGAGTTTTTCCGCAAATACCATGTTGAGGTCACAGGCCTTGTCTGCCGCAAAAGCCGGCGGTCAGGGGAGGGCAGCGTCGGCCTCGAGCGCATGATCATGGAGAAATACGATTACACCGTCCATATTGACAACGAAGCCGTGGTGCAGATCCGGCCGGCGCAGAAGGAATTCCGCGAGATTGAGCTGAAGGCGGATCCGGACGGGTGGTCCCGGGCCGTGATCGAAGCCGTCACCACGATTGAAAAGGAAAGCGCGAAGGCAGACAAGCCATGAGAGTATCCTTTGATCTGGACGAGGTGCTTTTCGTATCACCCGAGACCCACAAGGTTGAGCGTCCCCTCCGGTTTCCCTTCAATCATATCTACAGGGAGAGGCTTCGCCTCGGGACGCCGGAGCTGATCAATACACTTCAGAAGCTGGGCTATGAGGTATGGATCTATACCTCCTCCTACCGCACCGAGAACTATATCCGGGGGCTTTTCCGCCATTACGGCGTGCGCCTTGACGGCATCGTGAATGCCCAGCGCCACCTGCGCGAGGTTCAGGGTGACCGCAGAACCAGGCTTCCGCAGAAGGTTCCCAGCCACTACAGGATCTCGCTGCATGTCGATGACGAGAGCGTGATCTGCACGGCGGGCAGGGAATACGGCTTCCGCACCTACCAGCTGGACGCCGATGATGACAGCTGGAAGGACAGAATCATTCAGCGCGCGGAAGAGATCAAAAACATGGAAGAGCTGCAGCAGGCTGAGAACAGCAGAAAAATCTGGAAACCGGGTGACAAACGGCCCTGAGCTCTGAAAAAATGCGCCCGGACACACGAAAACACCCGGAATCTGCGAAAAATACCCGCGAATACCGGAAAATACCCGAAAAAAGGCTTGCAAAACGTCACGGGAAGTGCTATGATATGCCCGTGTTATGGATTTTGTATTGTAAGAGTGGGTCTGAGCCCACTCTTTTTTGTGAAAAGGCAGACCGTGCATTTTGAATGGAGGTACGGAGCGAATGAGCAAACTGACGGACCGCATCAGCGATCTGGCAAGGCCGGTGGTGGAGGAAGAAGGCTGCCGGCTCTGGGACGTGGAATATGTCCGCGAGGCGGGGACGTGGTTTCTCCGCGTGTATATCGATAAAGACGGGGGCGTCTCCATTGACGACTGCGAGAGAATCAGCAGGCGGCTGGATCCGGTTCTGGATGAAGAGGACCCCATCAGCGACAGCTATGTTTTTGAAGTCGGCTCTGCCGGCGCCGACCGCCCGCTGAAGCGTCCTTCGGATTTTGAGGCCTTTATGGGCAGCGAGGTTGAGGTCTCGCTCTACCGCCCGTTTCAGGGGGCAAAGACCTTCGTCGGAAGCCTGGAGGCCTATGAGGACGGGGCTGTTGTGATCCGCCGCGGGGAAGAGAGCATCCGCTTTGAAAAAGACCAGATAGCGCTGGTCCGCCTCTATGTGGGGCTGGACTGAGCACGGGAAACAGTTTATACGAATGTCAGAAACGGAGAATCATCAGATATGAATGCAGAGTTTTTCGCAGCCATCGAGGATATTGAGAAGGAAAAGGGTATCCCCAGAGAATACATGTACGACAAGATCCGCCAGGCCATGCTGGCGGCCTTCCGGAGAGACAATCCCGAGAATGAGGACAATGTTGAGATCATCCTCGATGAGGGAAAAAAGCGTATCGACATGCAGGTGAACAAGCTGGTCGTGGAGGAAGTGGAAGACCCCGCCCACGAGATTCAGCTCGACGCCGCCAAGAAGTACATGAAGCGGGCCAAGCCCGGCGATACGGTCGCCATCCCGGTGGAGACCAAGAAGTTCGGCCGCATTGCCGCCCAGGCCGCCAAGCAGGTTATCATCCAGGGCATCCGCGAGGCAGAGCGCGGCCTGATCTATGAAGAGTTCACCTCCAAGGAGCACGAGATTCTCACGGGTGTGGTTTCGCACATTGAGCCGAGAAACGGGAATGTCTCGATCCGCATCTCCTCGAACAGCGAGTTTACCGAGGCCATGCTCCCGGCCAACGAGCGCATCGCGGGCGAGACGCTCACCGAAGGCGACAGAATCAAGGTCTATGTGGTCGAGGTGAAGAACGCCACCCGCGGCCCGCAGGTTCTGATCAGCCGTACCCACCCGGGTCTGGTGAAGAGGCTCTTCGAGCTCGAGGTGCCCGAGATTTATGACGGCACGGTGGAGATCCGTTCCATCGCGCGCGAGGCCGGCAGCCGGACCAAGATGGCTGTTTATTCCAATGACCCGAATGTCGATGCGATCGGCTCCTGCGTGGGTCCGAAGGGTTCCCGCGTGGCGGAGATCGTGGACGAGCTCGGCGGAGAGAAGATCGATATCGTCAACTATTCGGATACGCCCGAGGAATACATCGCCGCCGCCCTCAGCCCCTCGGATGTTGTGAGCGTCACGATGCTTGAGGACGGAAGAAGCTGCCAGGTCATCGTGCCGGATTCGCAGCTCTCCCTCGCAATCGGCAAGGAAGGGCAGAACGCCAGGCTTGCGGCCAAGCTGACCGGCATCAAGATCGACATCAAGCCCGAATCCCAGGCGGTGTAAGCCATGCCCGAGCTTCCACAGAAAAAGGTGCCGATCCGGCAGTGCGTCGGATGCCGCGAGCGCAGGCCGAAGAGGGAACTGGTCCGTGTGGTCAGAAGCCCCGAGGGCGAGGTCTCGCTGGATCTGCGGGGCAAGGCCAACGGGCGCGGGGCCTATATCTGCAGGAATCCGGAGTGCCTGAAGAAGGCGCTTCGCTCCAGGGCTCTGGAGAGGGCCTTCGAGGCTGCGGTGCCCGGGGAGGTTGCCCAGGCGCTTTTGCAGGAGATGGAGAGCGCCGATGGAGCATGAAGCTTTCCTCAGATTTCTGGGGCTCGTCCGCAGGGCAGGGAAGCTGCAGTGCGGCGAAGAGCAGACCATCCAGGCGAGAAAGCGCGGAAAAGCCTGCATGATTCTCCTGGCGTCGGATGCCTCAGCAAACGCTGCCGACAGGGCAGAGTCAGTCTCGCATGAGGGCAGCTGCCCGCTGCTTCGTGTGCCCTGCACCAAGGCTCAGCTTGCAGAAGCCACGGGCGCGGCGCCTTTTGCCATGGCGGCCGTCTGCGACAGGGGCTTTGCCGAGACACTGAAAAAGAAGCTCGCCGGCTGAGAGCACTGGCGCGGGAGCCGGCAGAAACCAGAAAGATCATTCAGACAAACAGTAAATTTACAGAAATAACAGCAAAGACCATTTTATTTCAGCAATCAACGCGATAGACTGAAGTGACGTCAGCCAGTGCTGGACAAGAGGGCTGCACCGGAAGCGGGATGCAGCAGATAGGAGAATGCTTATGGGTATGATAAAGTATCGAGTGCATGAGGTGGCAAAGGATTTCAATACCACCTCCAAGGTGATTTCGCAAATCATGACGGACTATTTGACGCCGCCGAAGAACCATATGCAGGTTCTCGAAAATCCGGAACTGGACGTGATCTTTGAATACATGACGCAGAAGAACCAGGTTGCAAGTCTTGAAGACATCTTCAAGGTTGCGCCGGTTCCTGAGAAGAAGCCGGAAGCGCCTGCGGAAGCCGCACCTGCCGGCAGCGCTCAGAAGACCGCCCAGAAGGCCGATCCGTCTGCCCAGCAGAAGCCCGGTGCCCAGAAGGCACAGCCTGCAAGGGGGCAGGCTCCGCAGGCCCAGCCCGCATCCGGGAACCAGCAGCGCCCCGCCGCACCGGGCTCAGCCCAGGCGCAGGGTGCCGCGAAGAAGGACAACAAGCCCCATGTGCCCCGTCAGGTGGCCGAGAAGCGCGTTGTCGATACCCGCGGAGGCGGCGCGTCTGTCAACATCGAGAAGTACAACGAGAAGTTTGAGGACATGGCCGGCGCCAAGGCCGGGAACAACAGCAAGCTTCGCAATGCCGGCGGCAACAAGGAAAAAATCAATCAGAAATCCAAACAGCGCCAGCAGCAGCAACAGCAGTCTGCCTTCAAGCGCCGCCAGGAAGAGCGCGACAAGAACAACCGCCTGCAGCGTGAGATTGCCCGCAAGAAGCCTGTTACGGTCGAGATTCCGGATCTTATCTCCGTCGGCGAGCTGGCCTCCCGCATGAAGAAGACCGCCTCTGAGGTAATCAAGCAGCTGATCAAGGCCGGTGTCTTCGCTTCGGTGTCTGATACGGTCGATTATGATACGGCAGCGCTGGTCGCGATGGAGCTTGGCTGCGAGGTCAAGAAGGAAGTCATCGTCACGGTGGAAGAGCGCCTTATCGACGCCACGCCCGACAAGGAAGAAGACCTCACCCCGCGTGCGCCTGTTGTGGTTGTCATGGGTCATGTTGACCACGGCAAGACTTCGCTTCTGGACTATATCCGCCATGCCAACGTCGCCTCCGGCGAGGCGGGCGGCATCACGCAGCATATCGGCGCCTATACGGTCGAGATTAACGGAAGCCCCATTACCTTCCTGGATACCCCGGGCCACGAGGCCTTCACCTCCATGCGTGCCCGCGGGGCCATGGTTACGGATATTGCAATTCTGGTTGTGGCGGCTGATGACGGCATCATGCCCCAGACCGTTGAGAGTATCAACCACGCGAAGGCAGCCGGCATCCCGGTTGTTGTCGCGATCAACAAGATGGACGTGCCCGGCGCCAACCCCGAGCGCATCAAGCAGCAGCTGACGGAATACGACCTGGTCAGCGAGGAGTGGGGCGGCGACACCATCGTGTGCCCGATCTCGGCAAAGACCGGCATGGGTATTGAGAATCTTCTGGAGAACCTCGTCATTCTCGCCGAGGTGCAGGAGCTGAAGGCGAACCCGAACCGCGCTGCCAGCGGTACGGTGATCGAAGCGCGGCTTGACAAGGGCCGCGGCCCGATTATGACTGTTCTGGTGCAGAACGGCACCCTGAAGGCAGGGGATATCATCATTGCCGGCAGCGCAGTTGGCCGTGTCCGCACGATGACCAACGACAAGGGCCGCCGTGTGAATGAGGCAGGACCCTCCACCCCGGTTGAGATTACCGGTATGTCCGAGGTCCCGAGCGCAGGCGATACCTTCAACGCCGTCAAGGATGAGCGCATGGCGCGCGAGCTTGCCGAGGAGCGCCGTCAGCAGGCCGCCCAGGGCGGCGACAGCCGCAAGAAGATTTCGCTGGACGATCTGTTCAGCCAGATCCAGGCGGGCGAGATGAAGACCCTCAACCTCATCGTCAAGGCAGACGTACAGGGTTCTGCCGAGGCTGTCAAATCCTCGCTGGAAAAGATCTCCAACGAAGAAGTGCGCGTGAAGGTGATCCACAGCGCGGTCGGCGCCATCAACGAATCCGATGTTATGCTGGCTTCCACCTCCGGGGCGATTATCGTTGGATTTAACGTACGTCCGGACAGCGCCGCCCGGGACAACGCGGTCCGCAACAATGTGGATATCCGCATGTACCGTGTCATCTATGACTGCATCAACGAGATTGAGGCCGCCATGAAGGGTATGCTGGCGCCCAAGTTCCGCGAGCAGATTATCGGCCACGCCGAAGTGCGCGAGACCTACAAGGTCTCGAAGGTGGGCACCGTCTGCGGCTGCTACTGCACCGACGGCAAGATCCAGCGCGGCTGCGAGGTTCGTGTTCTGCGCGACAATATCGTTATCCACGAGGGCAGCCTTGCTTCGCTCCGCCGCTTCAAGGACGATGTGAAGGAAGTTGCATCCGGTTACGAATGCGGCATCCAGATCGAGAAGTTCAACGACATCAAGGTCGGCGACGTGATCGAGTGCTTCGTGATGGAGCAGATTGTCTGATCCATACAGCCCGGCAAGGCCTATCGGCCTGCGCCCTGTGACAACATAAAAGATTCCCGCTGCCGGGCTGTCCTGTGCAGCGGGAGTTCTGTTTACAGAAAGGGATTTCCCTTGCTATTCGGGGGCAAATGTGTTATGATGCGGCTTGCTGTGCATCCCTGTTCTTCGCAGAAGCAGTGATCCTGCCGGACGGGACACAGGGCGCACATGCGATGAAAATAAAAAACGGAGCCTCGAACGAGGCCCCGATTCTGGAGCGGATGATGGGAGTCGAACCCACCTTATCGGCTTGGGAAGCCGGAGTTCTACCGATAAACTACATCCGCGAAGCATATCCCCTGGACAGGCAGAAAGCCTCTGCCGCTCAGGTCGATTGTTAATATAACACATCTGCAGAAAGAATTCAACAGGTTTTTCTGCATTTCGCAAAAATCCGATACAGAAAGCCCTGTTTACCGGCTGAACTGATAGATATCCGGAGGTGGAAGAAAATGGCAAACAACCGTCTGGCGAGAACGAACGATGATATTCAGCGTGTGCTCTCTGAAATCCTGCGCTCGGTGAAGGATCCGCGCGTTCAGGAGCAGGGGATGCTGAGCGTGACCCGTGTGGAAACAACCGGCGATCTGCGCTATGCGAAGGTGTGGATCTCGTGCTACGGGCTCAAAAGCGAGAAGGAACTGAAAAAGGGGCTGAAGTCTGCCTCCCCGTGGCTGCGGCGCACCCTTGCCGGCAGCCTGAACCTGCGCTATACGCCGGAGCTGATTTTTGAGATCGACCACAGCATGGAATACGGCGCAAAGATCAGCAGCATGCTGTCCGAGCTTAAGCTTGACGAAGAGGAATCCGAAGGCGAAGTGCCCCCGCAGGGTGAAGAGGAGCAGGAGACATGACAGCGGCCGAATGCGCGAAGTATCTTTCCAGTCACGACCGGTACCTTCTCATCACGCATAAAAACCCCGACGGTGACACGGTGATGAGCGCGGCCGCCCTCTGCAGGGCCCTGCGCAGGAAAAACAAAAAGGCATATATCTTCCCGAACCCGCAGATCACGTCCAAAATGCTCCCGGAAGTGGAGAAAACGTTCCCGCCGAAGTCCTTCAAACCGGGCTGTGTTGTGGCGGTTGATCTGGCAGCGGAGAATCTCTTTCCGGAGGGCTTTTCGGGCAGGGTTGATCTCTGCATCGACCACCATCCGACCAACAGCCTCTATGCCGGGCAGACCCTGGTGAAGGAGGGCAGCTCGTCCTGCGGCGAGGTGGTCATGGAAGTGATCCGGGCCTTTGCCGGGAACATCACAAAGACCGAGGCAAGCCTTCTCTACATTGCGCTGACCACCGATACGGGGGCCTTCCAGTACGCAAATGTCAATCCCGACAGCTATCTGGCCGCGGCAGAGCTTCTGAAGCTCGGGGCGGACCATCCTTCGGTGATGTACCGGTATTTCCGCGAGAGCAGCCATGCCCGCCTGCACCTGGAGGGGCTGATTTATTCGGGCCTGCATTATTATTATGACGGCAGGCTTGTCATCGCGCCCGTCACACAGCAGATGATGCGGGAGAGCGGGGCAACGGAGGACGACTGTGACGATCTGGCAGGGCTCTCCGGCAGGGCGGAGAAGGTTCTGATGAATATCACGATCCGCGAGCTTGAGGACGGGACCAGCAAGATTTCGGTCCGCACGGCACCGGGGATCAGCAGCATCGCGGTTTGCGAGGTCTTCGGCGGCGGCGGGCACTTTATGGCCGCCGGCTGTTCGATCGATGCCGATCCTGCAAGGGCCGAGCAGCTTCTGCTGGATGTGATCGAATCGCTCAAAAGCTTTGAGAAGGCCGAATGAACGGGATTCTTCTGGTGGACAAGCCCGCGGGCTGGACCAGCAACGATGTGGTCCAGAAGCTGCGGGGGATTCTGCATGAACGCCGGGTCGGCCACGCCGGGACGCTGGATCCGATGGCGACCGGCCTGCTCACGGTTTTCGTCGGGCGGGCTACGCGTGCCGTTGCCTTTGCAGAGGGCGACCGGAAGCGCTATGAGGCTGCATTCCGGCCTGGGCTCGTGACAGACACCCAGGATATAACGGGGACCCCGCTGAGGGAAGCGGTTCCGGTTTCGGCCGGGGAGCTTGCCCGCTCGGAGAGCTTCCGAGGTGCGCTGCAGTCGTTTGTTGGCGAGCAGAAGCAGATTCCGCCCATGTATTCCGCCGTGAAGGTGAACGGCCAGCGTCTTTATCAGATTGCGCGCAGGGGCGGTAGCATCGAGCGCGAGCCCCGGGATATCACGATTTTTGGCCTGAGAATGACAGGCTTCACGGAGACGGATATTCTGCTGGATGTTGCCTGCTCGAAGGGCACCTATATCCGCACACTGTGCCACGATCTTGGTGAGAAGCTTGGCTGCGGCGGATGCCTGTCTGCCCTGCGGAGAACGGAGGCCGGGCGCTTTCGCGTGGAGGAGGCCAGGACCCTCGGGCAGATTCAGGAAGGGGATTTTACCCTGCTGCCTGTGGACAGCCTTTTCGCAGATTATCCGGCATACCGGGTGAACAGCCGGGAAGAGAAGCGGATCCGAAACGGCGGTGGCTTTCATACGCAGCTTGCGGACGGATTCTGGCGCCTGTATTCAGCGGGAGAGGACGGCGCCTGCGGAGAAGAGCAGTTCCTGGCCCTTGGCAGGGCAGAGCAGGGGGAACTGCATATCATCAAAAGCTTTTTTGAGGTATAGATCCGGCCAACGATGCAAAACAATAATTCTTTTTAAGGCAGAGGTTTTTATGGCAGAGAAAAAACGCGCGGTAGCGATGGGCTTTTTTGACGGGATTCATCTGGGGCATGCGGCGCTCCTGCAGAAGACAAGGGAGCTGGCAGGCGAGCTTGGGCTCAGCCCGGCAGTGCTGACCTTCGATACGCACCCGGATACGCTCGTCTTCGGGAAGGAGGTCCCCCTTATCAACAGCGCCGAGGAGCGGGAGGAGATTATTTCCCGGCTGTTCGGCATTCCGGAGACAATCTTCCTGCGCTTTAACCGCAAGCTCATGACGATGCCCTGGCGCGATTTTATCCGCAGCGCTGTGGAGGAGCTTGCCATCGGCGCCGTGGTTGTCGGGCATGATTTTTCCTTTGGATACAGGGGCGAGGGAAAGCCGCAGCTTCTGAAGGAATGGTGCGCGGAGAACGGGATCGCCTGCGAGATTGTCCCCGCCGTCTACATGGACGGGCGGATTATCAGCTCAACGGAGATCCGCAGCCTTCTGACGGAGGGCCGTCTGGAGGAAGCAAACCGGATGCTTGGTCATCCGCACCAGCTGCTCGATACGGTTCATTCCGGTTACCATCTTGGGGAGAAGCTCGGCAGCCCGACGATCAACATGCTGTTTCCACGCGGGGTGGTGATCCCCAGACACGGCGTCTATGCGACTAAGGTATATATCGACAGCGAAGAGCCAAAGATTGCGGTGACCAATATTGGTGTCCGGCCAACTGTGAGCGATACGGGCAGGGTTTCGGTTGAGAGCCATTTGCTGGACTTCAGCGGGAACCTCTATGGACGGAAGGCACGGGTGGAATTCTATTATTTCCAGAGACCGGAGCAGAAGTTTGATGACACGGCATCGCTGGCTGCCCAGATTCAGCGTGACGTGGAAGAGACCCGCCGTCGCTTTTCGGTGTAAAATCCGTTTCTTGAAAAAGAAATCCCCATGCGCTATACTGAATGGCACATGGGGGTTTGTTTTCGCCGGGGAGACTGCACGGCAGGTGCACTGCCTCCTCAGGGCGTGTCGGAGATGAACATCGCATCGCCGAAGGAGAAAAAGCGGTAGCGCTCACGGATGGCCTCTTCATAGGCGTGCAGAACGTGTTCGCGCCCGGCAAGGGCCGATACCAGCATGATCAGGGTGCTCTCCGGCAGGTGGAAGTTTGTGATCAGCGCGTCGATGCAGCGGAAGCGGTAGCCCGGGTAGATGAAGATATCCGTCCAGCCGGAGCAGGGGGCCAGGTGGCCTGTTTCATCGGCGAAGCTCTCCAGCGTGCGGCAGGAGGTGGTTCCAACGGCGATGACCCGCCCGCCATTGTCCCTGCAGGCGTTCACGGCCTTTGCCGTATCCTCCGGGATGATGCAGAACTCGCTGTGCATCTCGTGCTCTTCAATCTCGTCCTCCTTGACCGGGCGGAAGGTGCCAAGACCGACATGAAGCGTCACGGGAACCACCGTGACCCCTTTAGTCCGGATCTCGTCCAGAAGCTCGGGCGTGAAGTGCAGGCCGGCTGTCGGGGCGGCTGCACTGCCGGGCTCGCGTGCGTAGACGGTCTGATAGCGGTCGCGGTCCTGCAGCTCTTCCTTGATATACGGCGGGAGCGGCATTTTACCCAGCGCATCGAGTATTTCCAGAAAGATGCCGTCATAATGGAAATGGATTTTGCGGTTTCCGCCGCTCAGAATCTCTTCCACGGTCGCGGTGAGCCGCCCGTCGCCGAAGATGATCTCGGCCTCTTCGCGAAGACGCTTTCCGGGCCGGCAGAGGCACTCCCAGCAGTCGTCCCCGAGATCGCGAAGCAGCACCAACTCTGCCGCTCCACCGCTGGGCCGGTGCCCGAGAAGCCTTGCCGGCAGAACCTTCGAATCGTTGACAACGAGACAGTCTCCGGGGTTCAGGAGAGAGACGATATCGTGGAAGTGCCGGTGCACGATCTCTCCGGTGCTCCGGTTCAGACACAGCAGGCGCGATGCATCCCGCTGGGGAATGGGGGTCTGGGCGATCAGCTCCTGCGGAAGATCAAAATAAAAATCGCTTTTTTTCATGAATAACCTCTATAATAATCTCTGTATCAATAAAACTATGCCGGGGGAGGGAAGAGAAATGTCCGAAAACTTTTTTGCCTATATATCCAGGATGCGTTATATTGCCCGCTGGAGCCTGATGCGCAACAGCCTTCCGGAAAACATCCAGGAGCACAGCCACATGGTGGCGGTGCTGGCCCATGCGCTGGGGGTGATCCGCCGCGATGTTTTTGGGCGGCCCTGCAGCCCGGAGGAGGCTGCGGTGGCAGCTCTGTATCACGATGCGTCCGAGATTCTGACAGGTGACCTGCCCACGCCCATCAAGTATCACAGCGAAGAGATCCGCAATGCCTACAGGCAGGTGGAGGAGATCGCCTGCGATAAGCTGGTCAGCATGCTCCCGGATGAGCTCCGGGCAGTGTATCAGGACTATCTGACCGGGGAGGCGGCTGTGAGGACTCATGACCTCGTGAAGGCGGCAGACAAGCTCTCGGCCTACATCAAATGCATTGAAGAGCGAAAGGCCGGCAACAACGAGTTCCTGTCCGCCGAAAGTCAGACCCGTGAGACGCTGAAGGCCATGCAGATGCCGGAGGTGGATTATTTCCTCGAGCACTTTATCCCTGCGTTCGAGCTGACACTGGACGAGCTTGGCACCATCCCGGCGGGGGATATTCAGTAGCTGCCGCGTACATAAACGCGGGGCACCCGCTTGCTGACGGAGCAGAGAAGCTCATAGGGGATGGTCTGCGCGGCATCGGCAATGCGGCAGATATCGTTATTCGGGCCGAAGATTTCCACCTCGCTGCCCACTTCCGCATCATAGATGTCGGTAAGGTCAACCATGCACATATCCATGCAGACGGTGCCGAGCTGGGGCGCATCCGCCCCGGCAACCCGATAGCTGCATTTGTTGGAGCTCAGGCGGGGGATCCCGTCGGCGTAGCCTGCAGCGACAACCCCCATCCTGGTGCGGCGGGAGGTTCGGAAGTGCCTTCCGTAGCTCACATCCGTGCCCGGCTCCTGGTGCTTGATGGTACTGATGGTGGAGACCAGACGCATGGCGGGACGCAGGTCAAAACGATTCTCCCCGCCGTAGCCGTATAGAAGAAGGCCAGGCCGAACCATATCCAGCGCGGTTTCAGGGTAGTTTACGACCGCGCCGCTGTTGGCACAGTGCCGGATGGAAAAATGAAAACCGCCTTGGGAGGCCACTTCTCCAATCACCGCCTGAAACAGCCGGAACTGCTTCTTCGTGAAAGCCCGGCTGCCCTCATCCGTTTCGTCTGAAACGGAAAAATGCGTATAGATGCCTTCAAAATCCAGACCGGGGAGCCCGCAGGACGTGATTACATTCTGGACGCCTTCCTCGAAGAGGGCCCCGTCACACAGATACCCCAGCCGCGCCATCCCGGTATCCAGCTTGATATGCATCTTCAGACGGCCCCCCAGACGGGAAGCGGCTTCGGAGTATTCCAGTGCCTTGGCAAGAGCGCTGGAGGTCTGGGTCAGGGAGTAATCGAGCAGGACCTTCGTATATTCGGCAGGTGTGTGCCCGAGGATCAGAATGGGAATCTCAATCCCGCCGTGGCGGAGCTCAATGGCTTCATCAAGACAGCTGACGGCGAGATACTCAGCCCCGAGACTCTGCAGAAGGGAAGAGACCCGAAGCGCCCCGTGACCATAGGCGTCTGCCTTTACCACGCCGAGAAAACGGCAGCCTTCCGGAAGTTGCGCGCGGATTGCATGATAATTGTGCCCAATGGCGGAGAGGTCAATCTCTGCCCAGGTGCGTTTGGTAAGATCAGTCATATTCTGCCTCTTTAATAATCAGATCCGGATCATCATTTCCCTTCACAGCGGAGAGGATGATCCCGTTTTTTTCTTTCAGATGAGATTACACCATTTGCCCGCAGGTGTCAACCGCCAATCCCGGACCGCCCGGGCAGGCCGCTGCCGGCGAAGAGAAAGGGGCGGCCAGCCGGGGTGATCTGAAAAAATGCAGCCGGATGCAGAAATTAGCAGAAATATGCCTTGCAAAACGATTCTGTTTATGATAAACTGCGCCTTGCGATGAAAGGGAAAATAACGCTGTGCTTTCTGCCAGAGAAGGGGATCGAGGCTGTGAGTCCCCACAGAAAGTGGCGTTTGGTTCGCCCCGGAGCACCGGCCAATCCCCGGCGTAAGGCATGCGTTAAATCCATTTGAGCTGCAGTGCCGTTGTGGCGCTGAAGATAGGTGGTACCGCGGGTTTTCCCGTCCTGTCAGCAGGACGGGGATTTTGTTTTTATGTGCCGCATTCTGATATACAAACGGGAGGAGACTTCGATGAAAGAGATTATGCAGAAACTGAGGGACGCATCCCTCCGTGCCATCAGCGAGAGCCAGGATTCCGAAAATCTGGAATCCCTGCGCGTCCGCTATCTGGGCAAAAAGGGGGAGCTGACGCAGATTCTCCGCCAGATGGGCAAACTTTCGCCGGAAGAGCGTCCAAAGATGGGCCAGATGGCGAACCAGCTGCGGGAGGAGATTGAAAAGGCAGTAGAGCAGCGCCGTGCTGAGCTGATGGATGCCATGATGGATCTGAAGCTTCAGCAGGAGACCGTGGACGTCACGCTTCCGGGCAAGCCTGCCGTCGCCGGGCACAAGCACCCGATGTACAATGTGCTTGACCAGATCAAGGAGATCTTTGTCGGGATGGGCTTTGAGATTGTCGACGGACCGGAAGTGGAGCTGGCCGACTATAACTTCACGAAGCTCAACATCGATGAAGGCCATCCCTCCCGTGAATGGACCGATACCTTCTATTTCACCGAAGACAGCAGCATCCTGCTGCGCACCCAGACTTCCCCCATGCAGATCCACGCGATGGAAACCAGGCCCCTGCCGATCCGCATGATCGCCCCGGGCCGGGTCTACCGCAAGGACGAGGTGGACGCTACGCATTCGCCGATGTTCCACCAGATTGAGGGCATGGTGATCGACAAGGGCGTTACGATGTCTGACCTGAAGGCCACGCTGAACCTCGTCGTAGAGAAAATCTACGGCAAGGGGACGGTTACCCGCTTCCGTCCGCATCATTTCCCTTTCACTGAGCCGAGCTGCGAGATGGATATTCAGTGCCACAAGTGCGGCGGAAAGGGCTGCCCCACCTGCAAGGGCGAGGGCTGGATCGAGGTTCTCGGCGCAGGCATGGTCCACCCCAAGGTGCTGGCCGGCTGCGGCATCGACCCGGATGTCTATTCCGGATGGGCCTTCGGCATGGGGCTTGAGCGCCTGGCAATGGGTGAATACAAGATTACGGACCTCCGACTGATCTTCGAGAACGATATCCGCTTCCTCGAGCAGTTCTGAAACATCGTCCGGATTTAACCAGTTTTTCGATTTCGAAATGGAAATATAGGAGCAGAAATATGAAACTATCCAGAAAATGGCTGAATGAATTTGTCGATCTGCCGCTCAATGAATACAATGACAGGGTTTTTGCCGAAGCCATGACGGTGTCCGGCTCCAAGGTGGAGATTACAGAAGATCTGTCCGCCTCCATGCGGAATATCCGCGTGGGACGCGTTCTCTCAAGCCGCCGCCATCCGGATTCCGACCACATGTTCATCCTGCAGGTGGACGTGGGCGAGAAGCAGGTGCAGATTGTCACGGGCGCATGGAATGTGCACGTGGGCGATCTGGTCCCGGTAGCCTGTGATAATTCGCTGCTGCCCGGCGGGAAGGAAATCCACACGGGCAAGCTGCGCGGGGAAGTCTCTGAGGGCATGCTCTGCTCGCTGAAGGAGCTGGGCCTCACCGAGCACGACTATCCCTATGCCGTGATCCGCCCGGCCGCCATTCTGAGCGACTATCATCCTACCGACCTGAAGAAGCACTCGATCTCCACGGATATCCAGCCGGGTGACAAGGTCTTCGGCAGCGTGATCGCGGCGGGCGTCAATGCAGTTGCCCGGGAGGGAGATGCCTGGAAGGTTACACTGAATCCGGCGGCTGAAGTTCTCTGCGGCTGGGACAATATCCATGAGGGCGACCTCGTGGCATATGATACGGCAAAGGGAACCATCCTCGGCCTGGATGACCTGCACGCCAAGCAGGCCGAGTTCCCGCACTGCCAGGCGGACGGCATTTTCATTCTGCATGAAGACGTCAAACCCGGTGACGATATTGCCGTGATGGCAGGCTTTGACGATCACGTGGTGGAGTTTGAAATCACGCCGAACAGGCCGGACTGCCTCTGCATGATAGGCCTTGCGCGAGAAGCGGCCGTTACCTTCGACCGCCAGCTGAAGCTACATACGCCTCAGGTGATGGCGAAAGCCGGCGGCGATATCAATGCGCTCACGAAGATCACGATTGAAGACCCGGCCTTCTGCCGGCGGTATACCGCCCGCATGGTGCGCAATGTAAAGATCCGCCCGTCGCCCGCCTGGATGCGTGAGAGAATCCGCAATGCCGGCATGCGCCCGATCAACAACCTGGTTGATATCACCAACTATGTCATGCTGGAATATGGCCAGCCGATGCACGCGTTTGACTTCAGCTGCGTCAAGGGCGGGGAGATCCGTGTGCGCACGGCTAGGGAAGGCGAGACCATCCGTACCCTGGACGGCACCGAGCGCGCCCTTACCCCATCGATGCTCTGCATCTGCGATACCGAGAAGCCTGTTGGCGTTGCCGGTGTCATGGGCGGTGAAAACAGCGAGATTGTAGGCGATACGGCCATGGTTCTCTTCGAGAGCGCCAACTTTGACGGTGTTTCCATCCGCCGCACGGCAACGGCGCTTGGCATGCGTACGGACGCTTCTTCCAGATTTGAAAAGGGTCTGGACACCGAGAACACCTATGCGGCCGTTCAGCGCGCCTGCGAGCTGGTGGGGCTACTTGGCGCAGGCGAAGTGGTTGAAGGAACCATCGATGTTTATCCCGGCCGCAAGTCACCCGTGACGCTGGCGCTTGAGCCGGAGAAGATCAATGCCCTTCTGGGGACTGATATCCCCGCGGCAGATATGGAGGTAATTCTCCGCAAGCTCGGTTTCGGCGCGGAAAACGGAGTGGTCACAGTCCCCAGCTGGCGCGGCGATGTGGAGCACTATTCCGACCTCGCTGAGGAAGTGGCCCGCTTCTTTGGATACAATGAAATCCCCACCGCCTTTACCGGGGCGATCTCCACCTGCGGAGGCTATTCCCCCGAACAGCAGTGCGAGAGAAGACTGGGTGAGCTCTGCAGGGGGCTTGGCATGAATGAGATTATTACCTATTCCTTCATCAGCCCCACCTATTATGACCGCATCCGCCTGCCGGAGGATTCCCCTCTGCGCGACAGCCTGAAGATCCTCAATCCACTCGGCGAGGATACCTCCATCATGCGCACGACGATTCTCCCCTCGATGCTGGAGATCCTCTGCCGCAACTACAACTACCGGAACAAATCTGCCATGCTGTATGAGATTGGCAGAACCTATCACAAGCGGAAGGACGGCCTGGCAGATGAGCCGAAGACGCTTTCCATCGGCGCCTATGGCGAGGGCGTGGACTTCTTCGCACTGAAGGGCTGGATTGAATGCATTCTCAATGAGCTGGATATCCATGACCTTCACTTCTCCGCGGACAGAGACAACCCCTCCTATCATCCCGGCCGCTGCGCGACGATTGTGGCCGATGGCCGCCTGGTTGGTACCTTCGGCCAGATCCATCCCCGCGTGATGCAGAATTACGGTGTGGACGCGGCCTTCTACTGCGCCGAGCTCTCCTTTGATGCCATCTTTGCCCTGCAGGGCGGGACGCCGGTCTTCACGCCGCTGCCCCGTTTCCCGGCGGTAACCAGAGATATAGCGGTGATCTGCGATATCGATCTTCCGGCAGGAGAGCTGGTCGAAACGGTCCGCAAGAGCGGAGGCGAGCGTCTCCGTGACTGCGTTATCTTTGACGTGTATACCGGGCATCATATTGTGGAAGGGAAGAAGTCGGTTGCCATGTCGCTCACGATGCGGGCTGACGACCAGACCCTCACTGATGAAGATGCCGGCACCATCATGCGCAATGTCCTCACGGCGCTGAAGGAAAAGCACGCGGCCGAAATCCGCATGTGATCCTGTACGATAATATGATTTTCCATAGCAAACGGGCAGCCGGCTGGCTGCCCGTTTACTGTATCGATTTTAAATCTCAGAAAACCTGTCTGGCCTGTATCCGGCAGAAACAGAAACCTGCAGGAATCCCGTTCACCGGCACTCAGTGCTTCGGGACGTAGCCGCCGGATGAATGCGAGGAGCGTGAAGACCTGCTGTGGGAAGCGTGGGCGCTTTCTCCGGATTTTGCACGTGCCGCTGCGTGGCGGCTGCGGGTGGGAGCAGGGGCTTCCGTGACCTCGGATTCGACTTCTTCTTCAGCGTAGCGGGACGAGATCTCGACATCATCCGTATCTTCTTCAGAAATAGAGGAGGCTTTGGATTTCCTGCCGGAGCGGCTGCGGTTTTCACCGGAGCTGCGCCTGGAAGAGAGACCCGGAATCCCGGCATCGAGAACGAAATCATAGAAGGCGCCCTCGCCGCGGTGGGCCTCAAGGAAGCGGAAGATGAGGACTGTAATGCCGGCTGCGACAAAACCGGAGAAAACCCCGATCAGCATGCCGAACAGCACGTCCGAAGGATAATGGGCCATGAGATAGTTCCGTGAGAACATCATGAGCAGAACCCAGATAACCCCAGGAAGAACCCACTTTCGGCCCCGCATCAGGCAGAGTCCCGTGACACCTGCTGCCGCTGCCGTGGCGTGCCCGGAAGGGAAGGAGAAGCCATCCTCAGCCGGAGAGCCGACAAACTCCCACCAATGGCGGTAGAGGTCAACGTTCTCGAAGGGGCGAAGTCTCGCCACGCTGTCCTTCAGAATGATATTCGTAAGCAGGGCGCCGCAGCACACGGCTCCGAAGATGCAGACACCGGCCTTGCGGTAACGGGGAATCAGCATGAATACAATGGCAAGTAAAAAGAAGAGAATTCCTTTCTCACCCAGCAGGGTGATGAGCTTGTTCAGAGGAGTGAGAACAGGGCCGGCTATTTCTGCCAGTTTATGGGCAAACCGCAGAATCAGATTGTCATAGCCAGCGAAGGCTGTATCCAGCCAGAGGGCATCGGCAGTCATCGTCATAGAAAAACCTCTTTTCCGGTCCGGAAGCATATGCTGTCTGCGGACGGTTATTATGGAAACTTGCTGAAATGATTATATCGTTATTTGCAGACAGATGCAAGCAAAATTCCGGTCTCAAACAATTGCAAAAAAATGTCTATACAAGGGCTAAAAAACATTGACAGCAAATTAACAGAGGATTATAATAGGGACGCTTATTTCAGGCAGCCCCAATATCTTGTTGGATGAATGATTTCATGAACGCAGACATTGTGGGTTATTTGTCGGAAATTTGCTGTATTTTACCTTGCGGGAAACGCAAGATCGTAGTATGATGGCAGGGTATAATACACAAATCCCTGATGATGAAAGCAGGGGAATCACAGAGCTTTCTGTGAAATATAACAAAAGAGGGAGGTGTGCCAATGTCGTTTGAAGCAATTAAGAGCATCAGCGATGCAGAAGCCGCAGCGAAGAACAGAATTGCCGCAGCGGAAGCCCAGGCAAGGCAGATGATCGCAGATGCAGAAGCTGCTGGCAAAGCGGCACTTGAGGCGGCAAGCACAAGGGCTGAAGATGAGCTGAAGCTGCTTCGGAAAAAAGCTGCAGAGCAGACTGCGGAAAAGACAGCTGCTTTTGAAGGCGAAGTTACCGCAGAAGCGGATGGCCTTCGCAAAGCTGCTGAAGCGAAACTGAAAGATGCATCAGCTTTCGTTGTGGAAAGGATTGTGGGCGGATAACATGGCTATTGTAAAAATGAAAAAGCTTCGCCTGATGGTCATTCGCTCTCAAAAGGATGCATTGCTTCGGGATCTCGAACGAAAAGGCTGCGTGGAAGTATCAGAACTGGATGAGAGTCTAGCCGAAAGCGGGCTCTGCAGGGAGAGCGCCGATGCCCTGGGGCAGCGGAATGCCCAGAACTCGGTTTTGAACGCAATTGCGCTGCTGGATCGTTACGCACCCGAGAAAAAGCCCCTCCTGAGTCCGAAACCACAGGTAGAGCTTGACACTCTTCTGGATGAATCCGGTCTGGATGCGGCGACAAAGACAGCCGCGCAGATCAATTCACTCGAGGAGCAGATCAAACGCCTGTCAGCGGAAGAAAGCCGCCAGAACAGTTTGATCGAATCCCTGAAGCCATGGCTTGACCTGGATCTTCCTCTGGATACGGCGTCGACTGAGAGAAGCGCCGTGCTCTGGGGCTCGATTCCGGCAAGAGTGGAACTGGCAGATGTACGCGCTGCCATCGCCGCCGCAAGCGACGAGGCTGAGCTGTTCCGGGTTTCCGGAGACAAGTCTACTTCGTATGTGCTGATTGTTTGCATCCAGGAGGCGCTGGCGCAGGTGCAGGAATGCCTCCGTCCCTTTGGCTTCACGGCGATTTCCTTCACCGGGGAGAGCGGGAATGCAAAACAGGCGACAAAGACAGCCGAAGGCAAATTGAAAGAGCTTGCCAATGAGAAGGCAGCTCTTGAGAAAGAGCTGGTCTCCATGGCCGGCACAAGGGCCGATCTGAAGCTCGCGGCGGATGTCATGAGCGCGAAGATCGCAAGAACGGAAGCAGATTCCAGACTGATGGGCTTGGAGAGCACCGTGGTCCTGCAGGGATGGATTCCGGCAGAAGAAGAGCAGAGCCTTGCGGCGATTTTTGACCGCTACGGCTGCGCCTGGGAGACAGAAGACCCGGACGAGAGCGAATACCCGGATGTGCCGGTTCAGCTGAAGAACAACAGGTTTACAGATGCGCTGAACATGGTTACAAACATGTATTCTCTCCCGGCTTATGACGGGGTTGATCCGAACCCGCTCATGGCGCCGTTCTTCATTCTGTTCTATGGGCTGATGATGGCAGACATGGGCTATGGCATCCTCATGATGGCTGCGGCGTTGATCGCCATGGCAAAGATCAAGCCGCGCAAGGGAACCCTGTCATTCTGCAGGCTTCTGCTGTATGGCGGTGTATCGACCTTTATCATGGGCGCCCTGACAGGCGGCTTCTTCGGAGACGCGCTGCAGCAGATCGGCAAGATTCTTGGCAAGCCGGAGGGCTGGGGCGTTCTTCCGAGCCTCTTTACACCGATGAATGATACAACGATGATCCTCATCGGCTCCATGGTTCTGGGTCTCATTCATCTGAACACAGGTATGGTGATCGGCGCCGTTGAGAAGGTGAAGAAGGGGGACGCGGCATCCGCTTTCTGGGAAGAGGGCGCTCTGTGGATTACCCTGGTCGGCATCATTCTCTTCGCTCTGAACAAGACGGTCGCACCGGCCGTGCCCGCCATTCTTGGAAAAGTGATTCTGATTGTCGGCTGCGTTATGATTCTCTACGGCGGCACCAGAAGCGCCACAGGCTTTGGAAAGGTGACCAGCATCTTCGGTACACTTTATAATACGGTTACCGGATGGTTCGGCGATATCCTCTCCTATACGCGTATCATGGCTCTGATGCTGGCAGGCTCGGTTATCGCAACGGTGTTCAATACCATCGGTGCGATTGCCAACAACCTTGTGGTTTTCATTATTATTTTCCTGATCGGGCATGCGCTGAACTTCGCCCTGAACCTGCTCGGATGCTATGTCCATGACCTGCGTCTGCAGTGCCTGGAGTATTTCGGCAAGTTCTACAAGGACGGCGGACGGGCCTTCGCACCGCTGGCGGTCAACCCGAAGTATTATGACACAGCGGAAGGCTGAGCCCTTATAAACAACAGATTCCATACAGCAAAACTGCACGGACGTGCAAACCATCTATTCTGCGGACGCTGTCCGCACATTATGAAAAACATAACCAAGGGAGGAAACAAAAATGTTTGAAAATGCTGGTCTCGCGTTTGGTCTGCTTGGCGCAGGTCTTGCCGCATGCCTTGCCGGCGCTGGCTCCGGTATTGGTACAGGATATGCCGGTCAGGCCGGTGCGGGCCTTGTTACAGAGGATCCGAGCAAATTCGGTAAAGTCATGATTCTGCAGGTTATTCCTGGTACCCAGGGCCTTTATGGTCTGGTTGTCTTCTTCGTCGCGATCATGCGCATGGGCCTTCTCGGCGGTGGCGCTCCGGAGCTGAGCCTGGTTCAGGGCCTCCAGTATTTCGCAGCCTGCCTGCCCATCGGCATCGGCGGTTTGGTAACGGCCAAGTATCAGGGCAAGGTTGCCGCAGCTTCGGTGAACCTGCTTGCAAAGAACCCGGATCACTGGTCCAAGGGCATGATCCTCTGCATCACGGTTGAGTTCTACGCAATTCTTTCTCTTCTGGCTTCGATGATGATGCTTCTCCAGCTGTGATCTCAATCCGTTGTGAGAATATTACAGAACGGAGAATGCGATTATGACTGGAACCGAAAAAATCATCGCGCATATCGAGGCGGACGCGGCGGCGAAGGCGGAATCGATTCTTTCCGATGCATCCCGCCAGTGTGCCGAGATCAAGGCGAAGTATGAAGAAAAAGCGTCGGCATTGTACAGCGAGAAGATCCGCGATGGGGTTCAGGCCTGCCAGGACAGCGAGGACGGCGCTCTGCGCATTTCCCGTATGGAAGCGCGCAAATCCGTGCTTGCCGTAAAGCAGGAGATGGTCGCCAAAAGCTTCTCACTGGCGCAGGAAGAGATCCTCTCCCTGCCGGCCGAGAAATATGTTGCCTTTCTTGCCGGGCTTGTCAAAAAAGCGGAGCCCGTTGGCGATGAAGAGCTGATCCTGAATGAGAAGGACCGTGCGTCCATCGGAGAAGCCCTTCTGAAGGCTGTGAATGAAGGCGGCTGGAAGATGAAGCTTTCCGAGGAGACAAGGGATATTGCCGGCGGCGTTATCCTCAGACGCGGCAACGTGGAGGCCAACTGCTCTGTGGAGCTGCTGGTGGATCTCTGCCGGTCCGAGCTCTCTTCCAAAATTGCCGATGTACTCTTTCAGTAAGCCTGACGAAAGGAGGACGAAGCATTGTCAGTAAAAAAAGAAGACTATCTTTACCTGTCGTCACTCCTCCGTGCCAGGGAAATCCATATGCTCAGCCGGGACCGCGCAGAGCGCATGCTGGACGCACCGAATTATGAGGACTGCGCAAAGCTGCTGGCGGAATGCGGGTATGAGGACATGTCCGGCTTTACGATCAAGCAGATCGAGGACAGTCTCTCCGCACACCGCGCAGAGGTGTTTCATGAACTGGAAGGCCTGATCCCGGATGTCGGCGCGCTGGACCTGTTCCGGCTGAAGTACGATTACCACAACGTGAAGGTGCTGATCAAAGCGGAAGCACAGAACCGCGACGACAGCTCCCTGCTTTCCGAATCCGCAAAGGTGGAGCCGGAAGTTCTGCTGAAACGCATGCGTGAGGAAAAGCTGCGGGATCTGCCCGGTCAGCTTGGCCACGCTGCCGAAGAAGCGAGAGCGCTGCTTGCCCGCAGCGGCAACCCCCAGCTGGCTGATTTCCTGCTGGACAAGGCCTATTTTGCGCAGCTGCACGAAATTGCCGAGGATCTGGACAGCGACTTTGCCAGAGGATATGTTGAGGTTCTGGCGGATGCGACCAACCTGCGCTCTGCCGTGAGAATCCAGCGTATGGGGAAGGATATCGGATATCTTCGGGAAGCTCTCGTACCGGGAGGCAGTGTCAGCGAAGAGCGTGTCGTGGCAGGGCTTACAAGCGAGGGGCTTGCGGCTGTTTATGCAGGCGGACCTCTTGAGAAAGCCGCTCAGCTCGGTGCAGACGCCGTTTCCGGCGGGCTGCTTACGCAGTTTGAGCTTGCGTGCGACAACGCCGTGGCCGGTTATCTTTCCGATGCAAGACGCGCATCCTTCGGGGATGAATGCGTCCTGGGCTACCTCGCAGGCATGGAGAGCGAGCTTACAGCTGCCCGTATGATCCTGACCGGCAGACTTGCCGGCGTACCTTCTGATACGGTACGGGAAAGGTTGCGTGATCTTTATGCTTAAGATAGCCGTTATCGGAGGAAATGATACGGTCATCGGCTTCAAGGCTGTTGGTCTGGAAGCGTGCCCTGCCTCGAATGTGGAGGAAGCACGGCAGGCCCTGCGCAACCTTACGAAGGAAGGCAGCGAATACGCCATCATCTATATCGAGGAGAAGCTGGCGCAGGAACTGCAGCATGAGATTGACCGATTCAAAGACAGTCCCACTCCCGCGATCATTCTGATTCCGGGACGCGAGGGTTCCCTTGGCCTTGGGCAGAATGCTCTGAGAGCGGCAGTGGAGCGCGCTGTGGGCACAAATATTTTAGGTGATTAACACGGAGAGGAAGAGTGATCCATGAGCGGAAAAATTACCAAAGTATCCGGACCGCTTGTCGTGGCTGAGGGCCTGGCGGATGCAAACGTTTCTGACGTTGTCCGTGTTGGCGCTCAGCACCTGATCGGCGAGATCCTCAACATGACCGGAGACCGCGCATCTATCCAGGTTTATGAGGAGACCTCCGGCCTGGGACCCGGTGCTGACGTTGTCACAACCGGGATGCCCATGTCTGTGGAGCTTGGACCCGGCATGCTGGACAACATCTATGACGGTATCCAGCGCCCCCTGCCGGAAATGCGTGCGCTGACCGGTGATTCCATCACCCGCGGCACAGATGTTCCGGCTCTGAACAGAGAAAAGCAGTGGGATTTTGTTCCCGTGGCCAAGCCCGGTGACAAGCTTGCTGCCGGCGATGTTCTCGGCACCGTGCAGGAGACCAGCGCCATTCTCCACAAGATTATGGTTCCCCCCGGAATGAAGGGTGAACTGAAGTCCATTGAAAGCGGCATGCACACCGTGGCTGACACGATCGCGGTGCTGGTCGATGCAAAGGGCACTGAGCATGCGCTCACCATGATGCAGCGCTGGCCGGTCCGTATTGCCAGACCCTATGCCAGAAAGTACGTTCCGAGCCGCCCGATGAACAGCGGCCAGCGTATTATCGACACCCTGTTCCCCATTGCAAAGGGCGGCACGGCGGCTGTCCCCGGCCCCTTCGGTTCGGGCAAGACGGTTGTGCAGCACCAGCTTGCAAAGTGGTCGGATGTGGATATCGTTATCTATATCGGCTGCGGCGAGCGCGGGAACGAAATGACCGACGTTCTGATGGAGTTCCCGGAACTGAACGACCCGCGCAACGGCGAGCCTCTGATGAAGCGTACGGTTCTGATTGCAAACACATCTGATATGCCTGTTGCCGCGCGTGAAGCTTCCATCTATACAGGCATTACCATTGCGGAATACTTCCGTGATATGGGCTATGACGTGGCTGTCCTGGCCGACTCCACCTCCCGCTGGGCCGAGGCCCTTCGTGAGATGTCCGGCCGTCTGGAAGAGATGCCCGGTGAAGAAGGCTATCCCGCCTACCTCGCGTCCCGTCTGGCGCAGTTTTATGAGCGTGCCGGCGTCATCGAGTGCCTCGGCTCCGACGAGCGCCGCGGCTCCGTTACCGCCATCGGCGCCGTGTCGCCTCCGGGCGGCGATATCTCCGAACCCGTCTCCCAGGCGACCATGCGTATTGTCAAGGTCTTCTGGGCGCTGGATTCCTCGCTGGCCTATGCCCGCCACTTCCCGGCCATCAACTGGCTGACCTCCTATTCGCTGTATATGGATACCCTGGCACCCTGGTATACCGAGCAGTTTGGCGAGGCATACATGAAGAACCGCACCCGCGCCATGCACATCCTGCAGGAGGAGTCCGAACTCCAGGAAATCGTCCGTCTGGTCGGACAGGATGCCCTGTCCCCGGATGACCGTCTCACCATGGAGACGGCCAAGATGATCCGTGAAGACTTCCTGCAGCAGAACGCCTTCGTCGACGAGGATGCCTATTCCTCCTACGAAAAGCAGTTCCGTCTGCTGGACATGGTCCTGAAGTATGATGTGCTCTGCCGTGATGCGCTGTCAAAGGGCGCCGACATGAACGGCCTCTTCGCCATCGATGCCCGTGAGAAGATCGGCCGTGCCAAGATGGCCGACCCGAATTCCTTTAACGAAGCCTATGACGCCATTGAGGCGCAGATGAAAGCCGAAATTGACGAAGTGATCGCCGGGGGTGAGGAAGCATGATTAAAGAATACAAAACCATAAAGGAAATCGCGAGCCCCCTGATGATCGTCGAGCATGTCGAGGGCGTCACCTATGACGAGCTGGGCGAAATCGAGCTGCCCAACGGTGAAGTCCGCCGCTGCAAGGTGCTTGAGGTCGAGAACGACCGCGCCGTTGTGCAGCTGTTCGAATCGGCCCAGGGCATCAACCTGGCCGAGTCCAGGGTCCGTTTCCTGGGCCACCCGCAGCAGCTGGCCGTTTCTGAGGATATGCTTGGCCGTGTCTTCAACGGCATGGGCAATCCCATCGACGGCGGCCCCGACATTCTGGCAGAGGACCACCGTGACATCAACGGCCTGCCCATGAACCCGGCGGCCCGTGCCTATCCGGCCGAATTCATCCAGACCGGCGTCTCGACCATTGACGGTCTGAACACCCTGGTCCGCGGACAGAAGCTTCCGATTTTCTCCGGCTCCGGCCTGCCGCACGCCGCCCTGGCGGCGCAGATCGCCCGTCAGGCCCGTGTTCTCGGCGATGACGAGACCTTCGCCGTCGTCTTTGCCGCCATCGGCATCACCTTTGAGGAGTCCGAGTATTTCATCAATGACTTCCGCCGCACCGGCGCCATTGACCGTACCGTGGTCTTCTCCAACCTTGCAAACGATCCCGCTGTTGAGCGTATCGCCACCCCGCGCATGGCGCTGACCGCCGCGGAGTATCTCGCCTTTGACAAGGGAATGCAGGTCCTGGTCATTCTGACCGACATCACCAACTACGCCGAAGCGCTCCGTGAAATCTCCGCCGCAAAGAAGGAAGTTCCCGGACGGCGCGGTTACCCGGGCTATATGTA
>CADBNC010000080.1 GCA_902795885.1 Oscillospiraceae bacterium | reverse complement strand
GGTTTCGATGCTGGCATGGCGGCTGATGAAGCGGATTTGCTCAAGACTGAGCTCCCGTGCGAGTACCGCGCGGGTAATCCCCATCTGGGCGGCGGCCTCCACGCCCGCAAGATTATGCAGACTCATCTGCGTGCTGGCATGCAGCGGGATATCCGGAAGCGCTTCGCGGATCATGCGCGCCATGCCGAGATCCTGCACCAGGATGGCATCCGCGCCGTAATCGGACACGAGCCGCGCCGCCTCCAGGGCGCCCCGAAGCTCCCTGTCATGCACCAGCGTATTCAGCGTTACATAGACCCTGCAGGCCCGAAGATGGCAGTATCGGATGGCCTTCTCCAGCTCCTCAGGTGTGAAATTATGTGCGCCCCGGCGCGCGTTAAAATCGCCCAGGCCGAGATAGATTGCATCTGCCCCGTTCTGAACGGCGGCAATAACAGCCTCCGGCGAGCCCGCCGGGGAAAGCAATTCCATCATATTACAGCTCCTTCGCACATTCCCTGCAGCGCGCAAAACCCCGGCCGCAGCCGTCCCGCGCTGTCTGCAGTCCGTATATTATACCACAGAGATCATACTTGCGACAAGATAATTTTAATGTTATAATGTGGCATCCATAATAACTTTTTGTAAACAGCGAGCATGAATGTGGTGTGAATGATGAGTGCCAGGAATGAACAAAATCTGATAAGCCCCGCAGCTGCGGACGCTCTGATTGCCGCACGGGACGGCGACATGGCCCTGCTGTATCTTTATCTCTGCCGCACAGGCTCAGCTGATCTGCAGGCAGCCCGTCTCGCCCTGATGATGCCCTCATCCCGGATGGAGGAGGCCGTCGAGCGGCTTGAGATGTGCGGTCTTCTCCCACCGGGGGCAGGTTCCGTTTCCGCCGGTGCTGCAGGTTCAGGCCCAGCTTTTTCCGAGCCCACACTCCCCGCGCTGCCAAACCCTGCAGCAGAGCATGCATCTGCCTCAAATGCCGCTCCTGCGGCAGAGTCCTGGCGGCCGGAAGAACCGGCGCCCGTCCGGCAGGAACCTCTCCACCCGTCTGATGACCTGCCTGCCTATACCACCAAAGACGTGGCCGACAGGACCTCGGACCCCGGGTTCTCCGCGATTCTGGAGGAGGCCAGAAGAATTGTCGGCCGGCACCTGAGCTCCCAGGATATGATCCGTCTGCTGGGCATCTACGACCACTTCGATCTTCCGGCAGAGGTTGTCATGGAGCTGATGCACTACGTTGCCGAGGTGTTCCGTGATAAATACGGTACAGGGCGTCTCCCCTCCGTGGGCGCGTTTGAGCGCGAGGCCAGGGGCTGGGTCCGGATGAACATCACTGACCTGGACGCGGCCGAGGCCTTCATGCGCTCCCGGCGCGACAGCCGCGATATCGAGGAGCAGATCAAGGAAGTGATTGAGGCAAAGGGCAGGGATTTCACCGACACTGAGCGCCGCTATGTGAATGAATGGCTGGAAAACCACTATCGTCCTGACGTGCTGGCCTATGCCTATGACAAGACCGTCACCAATACAGGGGGCCGGAAGCTCGCCTATATGAACCGCATCCTCCTCAACTGGAAGGAAAAGGGTCTCCACACCCTGCAGGAGATCCAGCAGGCCGAGAAGCCACCTTCCCGGGCGCCCTCCCGCGGCAGTCAGGGGCAGCACGCCTCCAAGCCAACCGAAAGCCCCTCGGCCGTGCGCAGCATCGTGGATAAAATCTGAGTGAGTGCGACACGGTTTCAGATGATTCTGACAGGAGAATTGCCATGACCTATGACGGAAAGCTCCTGGCCCGCGCGAGGCAGGCCATGGAACGGGAAAAAGAACAGAACGAAGCCCTTCGGCAGCGCCGGCTGGATGAGGTCTACCGCAGAATTCCGGAGATCGAGCAGATCGATGCCCGGATGCGCGGGCACATGTCGGATGTAGTACGGCTTACGCTGGCCGGTCGGGCGGATCTTGCCCAACAGCTTGAAAAGCTTCGGGAGGAAAACACCGGTCTGCAGATGCGGCGCGCAGAGCTTCTGACGGAAGCAGGTCTCCCCATCGATTACACGGACGAGATTGTCTCCTGCAGTATCTGCCGGGATACGGGGAATGTGCGCGGGGAAGTCTGTGAGTGTCTCCGCCGCCGCTACAACAGGGAGCTTACCCATGAACTCTCCTCGCTTCTCAGGGAGGGGGATGAGAGCTTTGAGAATTTCGATCTTACCCTGTACCCCGATACGCCCGATCCCGTCAGCGGCTATGTTCCCCGTGAGGTCATGGGCGCAGTCTATGACGGCTGCCGGAAGTTTGCTTCCAATTTCCCGAATGTATCCGCCAATCTCCTGCTGCGCGGGGGTACTGGCCTGGGGAAGACTTACCTCTCCGCCTGCATCGCCCGTGTCATTGCCGGGAAGGGATACTCTGTCTGCTATGACACCGCGGCATCCGCTCTGGATGCCTTTGAGCGGCAGAAGTTTTCCCGCTCCCCCGAGGAGGGAGAGGCGGCCTCTCTGCAGGTGAGCCGGATGCTCAGCTGCGATCTGATGATTCTGGACGATCTCGGGACTGAGATGGTCACAGCCATGTCCCTGAGCGCGCTCTATACCCTGCTGAACACCCGCCTTACCAGGGGTCTGCGGATGATTATCAGCACCAACTGTGACGATGCCGAGCTCGACCGCCGCTATACGCCGCAGATTCTCTCCCGCCTGCGGGGAGAATTTCTCGAGCTCCCCTTTTTCGGGAAGGACATCCGTCTGCTGCGCCGGGAAAACAGCTGAGGCAGCCTCTGCCGGGATACAGTCTGCCGACCATGCCCGTCGGGCGTGAACGGGCGCTGCGCGGGCTCCGCAAAAATAGCGCTTGCCAGCAGGTACCTTTCCGGTTATAATAAACGCGCATAATGCTTTGATTTTTTGAATCAAATTGTTTTCCCCGTTCTGCACACTCCGGTTCCTTTTCGGGCCGGCACTCTCAACCTGAATCTTTAAAGGAGGACTTTCTTTATGCCAGCTGTACGCCGCAAAAGAATGGGCGACCGCAGAGAAGGCCGTCTTCTCCGTTCCCTTCCGGGTTTGGCAAAGTTCATTCCGTTTATCATGCCAACCCGCAATGACCGTTATATTCACTATGAAGAAGCGTTTGAAGTTACGGAGCTGGACCGCTTCCTGCGCAAGCTGCGGGTGGACGGCTACAAGGGCATCGGCATGCTGCATTTTCTGATTGCGTGCCATATCCGGGGGATCTCCATGCTGCCCGGCATCAACCGTTTTGTCGTCGGCAGGCGGATCTATGCGCGGGACAATATTGAGATTGTCATGACGGTCAAGCGGGCCCTGTCTGTCGATGCGACAGAGACCACGATCAAGGTCGTCTTCGAGCCGACGGATACGCTTCTGGATGTCTACCGCAAGATGAATGAGAAGATTGATGAAATCAAATCCTCGGATGAGAACAACGGGACGGAGGATTTTGCAGACACCGTCGCCCGTCTGCCTCGTTTCCTGCTGCGATTTGCCATTACCGTTCTGCGGATCATGGACTACTTTGGCTGGATCCCGATGTCGCTGCTCAATCTCAGTCCCTTTCACGGCTCCATGATCATCACGGATCTTGGCTCTCTCCGACTGGGGCCCATCTATCACCACATCTACAACTTCGGCACGCTCCCCGTCTTTATCGCATTCGGGGCGAAACGGCACGCGTATGAGATCACCCGCAAGGGCAAGGTAGTCGACAACAAGTATCTCGACTGCAAGTTCGTCCTGGACGAAGGCATTGTGGACGGACACTACTGGGGCCAGATGCTGCAGGCCTACCGCTATATGTTCCAGCACCCGGAGATTCTGGTCTCGCCGCCGAGCCGCATTGTGGAGGATGTCAGCTGAGGCATCGTCCGGTTCTTTCGCTCCTGCCAGCTGAAAAGCGTGCAGATTTCAAAACCGCGCTGATCCCTTTGCAGAGGATCGCGCGGTTTTTTACTGCCTATTTTTCTCTTGACCATCATTTGAAATCATACTATAATAACTATGAATATAAACCGGGTTTGCAGATGCCCGGCAGCATTCTTTCCGAATTTGAACTGCACCTCTGTCTGCCCGTGCGCAGGCCCGGGTTTTCATATATATTAAGGAGCCGTTATGCACTTTTTAAGAAAACGGACGCTTGTCCTGCTGCTTGTGTGCAGCCTGTTTTTCAGCCTGTTTGCCGCTGCGCCGGAAGCCCGGGCAGTCGATGCCGTGATTACAAAGGTCCTGACTACGATTTCGGCCACGCCGGTCGCGCTGATGGATCCTTCCCTGATCAGTGCGGCGACCAGCACACCGGGCTGCTATATTGCCTCTGCCGGCTGGTTTGACGTCAACGGGAATCTGGCCACCGGGGCCTTCAACGCGGAGACCTATCGTCTGGAAATCCGTATCGCCGCAAGCGAAGGATATCTCATTGACCCGGCAGCCGCCTGCTATCTGAACAACAGCGCCGTTACAGCCATCCCCGACGGTACCGGCAAGTCCATTACCCTCGTGCGTGAATATACCGCTGCCATCTGGGCGCCGACGATATACAAGAACCCCGGTGCCGAGACCGTCGATGAAGGCGGCTTTGCCTCGTTTGTTGTATCCGGTACGTATATCCGTGATTATCAGTGGGCTCTGGTGAGTCCGAATGAGAATGAGTCCGTCCTCATCAGCAATCTGAAATCCCGCTTCCCCCAGATGGAATCCACCGGCAATGGCAGCACGAAGCTGATGCTTTACAACGTCCCTTATGAGCTAAACGGCTGGAAGGTTGTCTGCAACTTTGTCGGCGCCGGCAACAACAACATCGTCACATCCCAGCCCGCCATGCTGACGGTTATTCCGGATCCCTCGCGCGCAACACCGACCCCTGCCCCGACGCCGGTGTCGGCAGCCTCGCCTTCTCCGGCGGCGGATGCCGTGCAGCAGGGCACAGAAACGGCAGCTCCGGAGGTGCAGGACGCGGAGGCTTCTCCGGCCCCGGAAGCAACCCCAGCGGTTGAAGAACCGCCCGTGCATGTGCACAGCTTTTCAGAAGCCTGGAGCTATGATGCCTCTACCCACTGGCATGAATGCCCCGAGGACGGTGCCAGGGCGGACGAGGGCTCCCACGAGCTGACCTGGACCGTGGAAAACGAGCCCACCCTGCAGGACGAGGGGAAAGAGACCGCAGTGTGTTCTGTCTGCGGCGTCACCCTCCAGCGCACCACGCCAAAGCTGGAGCGCCCCGCTCTGGAAATGCCGGGAATCCGGCTTCTTCTCCTGCTGCTTCTGTTCCCGGTCGATCTCCTTCTGCTCATTTTCCGTCCATTTGCCGCGAAGAAAGGACGCAGAAACAGCTGAGGCTGCGGATGGTTCCTTCGTGTACACCCATAATCAGTTTCCGGACCGTGTTGTTTTTTCTGTCTTCCCGGTCAGAACTGTCAAAACTATTTGGGGAGGTTTTCGTATGAAGAATTCTCGACAGGGTTTTTCCAATTTTCTGATGATCTTTTGCCTGCTTCTCCTGCTTGTCGCCATCCTGGCCCGCCTGTTTCTAGCGCCCGAGCTCTGGCACCTGCTGATTGCGGTCGTGAGTATCGCAGGCGCATTGTACGCGGTCTCTGATCTTTTCAAGAAGAGTGCGGACGACCAGAAGAACATGTCCGTGTTCGCTTCGGGCCTGATCATGCCGCTGTATGAAGCCTTTTCGGAGAAGGGCATGCTGGTGGATGCCTCCGGGAAGGATCTGAGCAAGACCAGCTTCCGCGGTGCCGGCGAGTTTGAACGTCTGCTCCGCATCAGCTCAGACATGCGCGAGCGCACCGTTCTGGAGCTTCTCTGGGAGCACAGGAATCTTCGCACACGGCAGAAAAGCAGCCGCGGCAATGCTGTTGTGTCAATGCTGTTTCTGCTTCTCTCTCTGATTGTTCTGGTTGGCTCGGTGGTGGTGTATATTCTCCGTCCGCAGTGGATCCCAGCGCTCACGGCAGATGATTTTGTTGCGATTGTGCTGTGCTCTCTGGCCATTATCCTGGCCTGCGCCTTTGCATCCGGCAGTGTTCTGCGCTATCTGCAGGAAACTGAGCTGATCCTTGCCCTGAAGGAACGCTGCGAGGCTATGCTGGGTTCTTTCCGCCCGTCTCTCCCCTATGCAGGCACTCCTGATACAGCTCCTTCCGCTGTTTATTCTGCGCCGGCGGAACCGGCAGACGCTGCGCCGCAGCCTGCTGCCCCCGTCCAGGAATCCGGCCGCAGGAAGAAGCGCCATGGGCATCATAACGCTTCCTCCGTTTTCGTTCCGGCAGAGGAATCTTTCTCTTCCACCCAGGCCGATTCGCCCGCTCCGGCAGCTGCGCCCGTACCGCCTGCTGCGGAATCCCCGATTTATTCTTCTCCTGCTGAGACCAGCTTTGTACCGGACGAATCCCCGGCTGTTCCCGCTGCTTCTGACGATGCCGCGGCCGTGCAGGATTCAGGTTCCCCCTTCGTAAGCGAAGAAATCCCGGCAGCTGCCGAAGAATAAAGCTTTTCGCTGTACAGTACCTGCCCTTATCAAAAAACAGATCGCCGAACCCGTGGATGGGATCGGCGATTCGTTTTTTATTACAGTTCCGGCGTATGTTCTCCTTCCTCCGTGGCGGAGCTGTCCGGCATATCAGCTAAAGGCGAAGGAACCGGTTCAAGGGCTGGACTCTCGAAAGCTGAGCCTTCAGCAGCGGAATCAGGATCCCCTTCGTTGTTTTCTTCCCTGCCGGATATCTCTGCCGCCACCGAAAAATCCTCTGAGGCAGGCTCTTCCTCACGGAATCCTGGATCCGTGACTGCTGCTGGGGCAGCTTCTTCGGCCGCACGCTGCTCATCCTCGTCTGGATTCCGGGTTTCGCCCGTAGCTGCGCCGCTTTCCTCCGGAAGAATCGGCTGATCGGGTTCAGAATAGTTCTTCTCACACTTCGGATAGACGCTGGTCGTCCAGCGGTATGGACCCCAGAAGGATTCATCGGATTTCAGAAATCCCTCTTCCGGCGGTGCGAACAGATCCACGTGATATGCCATGCCGTCAACAACGACGACATTCCAGAAGTGATCCTCGCGCTCCTTCTGCCCGGTTACAACATAGCACTCAAGGCCAAGTCTGTGGCAGAGCTCTGTAAAGCCGAGGGCAATTCCCTCCGAAGAGGCGCGCCCGAGGACCAGAGCCGCATACACACTTCTGTCTCCCCTGGGATTGCAGGCGGCATAGAGCATCTCCGCCGCCGCAGAAACACGGGTATAATCATCAGCATCCTCCGGAACCACCGGCATAACCGCATCCAGCTTTGCCTTTCTGCGCAGGAACTGCTCCTTCGACATGTGATACTGGAATGACATTTCAAACAGGCGCTCATTTCCTCTCCCGGAGAAGACCGTAATGGTACAGTCCGGATGAACAGGCGCAAGTCCGGGATTGCGCATATATAATTCGGATACTCTGGCATTCAGGTTGATTTCTGTCAGCGTCGACCGTGAAATCAAGACCGCAATACGGCTCTGTCCCGCAGCAATGGTCTTTTCAATTACCTTGTTCAGCTCTGTGGCATAGGCCATCGTGATAATCTCTTCCACCGGAATTGCGCCGGTACTGTATGTCACACTGATGTCTGCCTCCAGGGAAGAAACAAACTGACGCATCTCATAGGAGATGTTTTCCACGCAGTAGGCGCAGAGAGCGTCTTCGGTTCGCACCTGCCAGATCGCTGAGTCAATGTCTTCGGCAGGGTTGCCCCTGTATTCTGAGGAAAAGACCACACGCTGACGGCCTTCTCCTCCCCCCTGTCTGACAAACAGGCGGATTGCCTCACGCAGCTGCTGTACATCTGAGACCCGCACGAGATTGCCCGGCGCAGACTCGTCCCGTTCCGGAAGTGTATAGTCCGTCACAGCCACATATTCTTTCTCAAAGCCGGCACATCCGGTCAGAAGAAGTGCCGTGAGGGCAAGGGCAGCAAGCAGGGTCTGCCACCCTGTGTGTTTCGCTTCCCGTGCCCTTCTTCCGTCCTCTCTTCTGTACATGGGAATCCCTCCTGAACGCACGCTGGTTTTCCTCTTACAAAAGGCTGATCTGCTCTTCTCCGCCGTCTTCCGCCTTCAACTGCACCGGGGATCTTGGAATTGACCGGGCGCGGTACCGCCCCGGCTCTGACAGGACAACATGATCTGCCGATACCTGTGCGGGCGCTTCCTGCATCCCATCTGTCTCCTCCGTCCCTTCTGCCTGCTGCGGCATGTCAGCAAAGCGGATATCCCGCAGACGGCTCTTTCTCAGCGTGAGAACCTGAACCCCTCTTGTATCTCTTGCCTGCTTAACCAGCAGAAGCGAACTGTGGATCAGAAGGCCTCTGCCGTCATCGGTGATACAGAAAATATCCGTGTCGTTTTTCATAGGCAGTACCCGGACAAGCTCCGATGTGTCCGAGCAGGCGCCGGTCAGCTTCCGCCGCTTTGTCTTGGTGCGGTAGCTCTCCAGAGGCACCTTCGCGAGCTTCCCGTTGGCATAGGCCAGCAGGAGATTGCCGCTGTAATCGCCAGCATCTGCAATATCACAGATGGTTTCGCCGTCGTCCATGCCAAGCCAGGAGGGCAGATGTGTCCCAAGGAGCGAGGCCTTCGTGTTTTCCATCTCGCCGAGGCGCAGGATCCAGCACTGCTGCCGGTTTGTGAAGACCAGCAGATCATGGGAAGTGGCACTCTCGAAGCTGCGCAGCAGACTGTCACCTTCCTTGTATTTCTGCTCGCTGCTCATGCGGAGCGACTGCGGCAGAATCTTCTTAAAATAGCCTCCGCGGGACAGGAAAACCGTGCACGGGTCATCCCGTACGGGCTCGTCGTCCTCTTCCTCTGGCAGCTCATCAGTGTAGACGATCATCGTACGGCGCTGCATGGGAAAGCGTTTATTGAGCCTGGTGAGCTCATCGATCAGCACGTTCCGGAGCTTTCTCCGGTTCCCGAGAGTTTCCTCGAGGCGGGCGATCTCCTGCTCCAGATTATCGCGCTCGGATGTTCGCTTGAGAATGTATTCGCGGTTGATATTGCGAAGGCGGATTTCCGCAATGTATTCGGCCTGAAGCTCATCGATGCCGAAACCGCTCATCAGGTTCGGCACAACCTCGTCCTCCAGCTCGGTATTGCGGATAATCTCAATGGCGCGGTCGATATCGAGGAGGATACTCTCCAGGCCAAGCAGCAGATGCAGCCGGTCCTTCTTTTCGGAGAGCTCGTGATAGAGCTTGCGGCGAACGCATTCTGTACGCCAGGCAATCCATTCGTCCAGGATCTCCTTTACGCCCATAACCCTGGGATAACCTGCAATCAGGATATTGAAGTTGCAGGCGAAGTTGTCCTGCAACGGCGTTGAGCGGAAAAGCTTCCGCATCAGCTGGGCAGGGTCGGCCCCACGCTTCAGCTCGATGGCAAGCTTCAGGCCGGAGAGATCCGTCTCATCGCGCATGTCGTTGATCTCCTTCACCTTCCCTGCCTTGATCAGGTCGGCAACCTTGTCCAGGATTGCCTCGCAGGTGGTGGTATAGGGGATTTCAGTAATCTCAATGAGGTTTTCCTTCGGCAGATACCTCCACTTTGCACGAACGGTAATACTGCCCCGGCCGGTATTGTATACCTGCTCCATGGCCTCGCGGTCATAGAGGATCTCTCCGCCTGTGGGAAAATCCGGCCCCGGCATCAGGCTGAGCAGATCGGCTTCACCGTCACGCAGCAGCGCAATGGCGGCGTTGCAGACTTCATTGAACTGAAAGCCGCAGATCTGGCTGGCCATTCCGACCGCGATGCCTGAATTTGCCGACACCAGCACATTCGGGAAGGCCGTGGGCAGGAGGGTCGGCTCCTTCATGGTTCCGTCATAGTTGTCCATAAAGTCGACGCTGTCACGGTCGATATCACCGAAAACCGCCTCGCAGATTTTGGAGAGCTTCGCCTCCGTATAGCGGGAAGCCGCATAGGACATGTCACGGGAATATATTTTGCCGAAGTTCCCCTTGGAGTCCACGAAGGGTGTCAGCAGGGCCTGGTTGCCCTCCGAAAGGCGCACCATGGTCTCATAAATGGCAGCGTCGCCGTGGGGGTTGAGTTTCATGGTCTGACCGACGATGTTTGCGCTCTTGGTCCGCGGGCCATTCAGCAGCCCCATTTTATACATCGTGTATAGCAGCTTCCGATGGGAGGGCTTGAAGCCGTCAATCTCCGGAATCGCACGAGAGACGATTACACTCATCGCATAGGGCATATAGTTCTGCTCAAGGGTGTCGGTAATGGCCTGCTCGGTGGTCTCCCCCTTCAGGCCAAGCACATTCGGATTGTCAGCAGGGCGCTGGCTTTCCGGTGTTTTGCGTTTCTTCATGGTCTGTCCTTTCAGGCTTTTTATCAGGACACATCGGTGCGGTCAAGATACTCCGCGCCGACTGCGGCAATATGCTGCTTGCGCCCTTCCAGATTATCGCCGAGCAGCAGATCGAAAACCTGTGCCATCTGCTCAGCGTCCTCCGGCATCACACGGATCAGCCGGCGGGTCTCAGGGTTCATCGTGGTCAGCCACATCATATCCGGGTCGTTTTCACCAAGTCCCTTCGAGCGGTTGATCTGCGGCTTTGTTTTTCCGAGCTTTGCCAGAATATCAGCCTTCTCGCGCTCGGTATAGGCAAACCAGGTTTTCCCTTTGGCATTGATCTCATACAGCGGGGATTCCGCGATATACACGTAACCCTCCCGGATCAGCGTCGGGACCAGGCGGTAGAGCATCGTCAGGATCAGCGTGCGGATCTGATAGCCGTCCACATCCGCATCGGTGCAGATAATCACCTTGTTCCAGCGCAGATTGCGAAGATCAAAGGCATTCAGATCCTTGGTATGCTTGTCTTTTACCTCCACGCCGCATCCTATGACCTTCATCAGGTCTGTTATGACTTCACTCTTGAAAATGCGGACGAAATCAGCCTTCAGGCAGTTGAGGATTTTACCACGCACGGGCATGATCCCCTGGAATTCCGCATTGCGGGAGAGCTTGCAGGCCCCCAGAGCCGAATCACCCTCGACAATGTACAGCTCTCGCTGTTCCGGGTCGCGGCTGCGGCAGTCCACAAACTTCTGCACCCGGTTGGCGATATCAATGCTGCCGGTAAGTTTTTTCTTCGTACCAATCCGGACACGCTCCGCTGTTTCGCGGCTGCGCTTGTTGATCAGCACCTGATCAGCCGCCCGCTCTGCCTCAGGGCGGTTTTCATTGAAGAATACTTCCAGCTCATCCTTGAAGAAATCCGTCATGGCCGTCTGGATGAAGCGGTTGTTGATGGCCTTCTTTGTCTGGTTTTCATAGGAGGTGCGGGTGGAGAAGCAGTTTGTCACCAGAACAAGGCAGTCCGCAATATCCTGGAAGCGGATGGAAGCCTCGTTCTTCTGATATCGGCCCATGGTCTTCAGCCAGCCGTCCACCGCCGAGAGGAACGCACTGCGGACGGCCTTGTCCGGGGCGCCGCCGTTTTCCAGCCAGCTGGAATTGTGATAGTATTCCAGTATGGCTGCACGGTTTGAAAAGCAGAATGCCGCCGAAATCTTCAGTTTGTATTCCTCACGGTCCTCACGGTCCCGTCCTTTTCGCTCGGCGCTGATAAACACCGGTGTGGTCAGCGGGTTCTCCCCGGCCAGTTCCTTCACATAGTCGGTGATACCGTTGGGGTATTCAAAGTCCTTTTCCTCGAAAACACCGGGCGCTTTCTCAAGGCGCAGATGAAAGCGCAGCCCTGCGTTGGCAACCGCCTGCCTGCGCAGGCAGTCTTCAAAGTATTCATCCGGGATGGCAATATCGGTAAACACATCCAGATCCGGCAGCCAGCGGATCGTAGTGCCCGTCTGCTTCCGGTCGGTCTTTCTCTTCTGCAGCTCTTTCCCCGATTCTCCGACAGCGTATCCCTTTTCAAAGCGCAGGTCATAGCGGAAGCCGTCGCGGCGAACCGTAACCTCCATCCAGCGTGAGGCATACTGCGTCGCACAGGAGCCAAGGCCGTTCAGTCCGAGCGCGAAGCCATAATCTGCTCCTTCTTCGTTGTTGCTGTATTTGCCGCCGGCATAGAGCTCGCAGAAGACCAGTTCCCAGTTCCAGCGCTGTTCCCTTTCATTCCAGTCAACGGGGCAGCCTCGTCCGAGATCTTCCACCTCAAGGGAATTATCCAGAAAGCGCGTGACGGTTATCACCCGGCCAAAGCCCTCGCGGGCCTCGTCCACCGCGTTGGAGAGAATCTCGAAAACGGCGTGTTCACAGCCGTCAAGCCCGTCCGATCCAAAAATAACAGCCGGGCGGAGCCGGACTCGATCCGGCCCCGTCAGCTGCGAGATGCTGCTGTTGTCATAGGTTCTGTTTGCCATAGATTGCCTTCCTTCAGAAGAGAATAGTATAGAGTATAATCAGAATAACGCCGGGAACCCCCGCTATGCCTGCGATCACAAGGCGCAGCGGAGTGATTGGAATCATCACGTTGAAGAAGCCACCCACCAGATTCGCCGCAACCAGCAGTAGCAGCCCGAGCGCCACATGCCCGGCAAGCTTGACAAGCCCCTTCAGCGGTCCGATCAGCAGCCGGATTGCAACATACAGAAGGAGAGCAAGAAATGCCAGGGGAAGTATCAGTTCCAGAATCTCTGCCATGTGCTGTCCTTTCCTCTCTTATCAGGATCCTGATGCCCGGTTCCGGCAGTGCGGTATGCTGCCGGATCCCTGGTGTCATTTTAGCTTAAATCGGCCAGCCCGGAAGCCACCCCAGCAGAGCACTTGTGAGGTCGTTGTTCACCTTAAGCCCGCTCAAGACCGGGAAGAACGCTGCAAAGAGCACCACAGCCAGAACCGTGAACGCGCCCGTTGCAATCCGGGCAGCCCTGTCCTCCCGGGATTCAATCAGCCGGAACATATAGCACAGCGCCGGCACCAGCATAACCACAGAAGCAAAATAGTGATAGGCAAAGGTCAGCCGCCGGATAAACATCCACGGCACCAGCCCCGAGCCATAGGCTGTGAGAAGGAAGGCTGCGTTCGGATCCTTCCTGTAAAGTGCAAGGAACAGAAGCGCCAGAACAGCCAGCAGACCTCCCCAGCAGATCAGCGGGTTATTGAACGCCGCGATGCTGACCCGCATGCCGCCCGGCAGATATTCCAGATAGTAAAGAATCGGCCGCAGATTCAGAACCCACTCGTACCAGCGGGAGGAGTAGGGGTGCTCTGCCTTCACGGACACATGATAGCTGAACATGAAGCTCTGGTTATCCAGCACAAGCTTCGTATAATCCCGGCTGAAAATCGGCTTTCCCTCCGCGATTCCGTACGGCAGGTAGGAAAGATAATAGATCAGGCAGGGGATTGCCACAAAAAACACCAGGCACAGCGCTGCGTTTTTCAGGAAAGCAGCCAGAATGGTCTTACCTTCCTCATGCACGAAGCACGGCGCCCCCGTTTCCGGCTGTCTGCTCTCCTCTTCCCTGCCGTCTGCAGAGCCGGAAGCCTCCGGCCGGTCTTTTCTGACCCGGATAAAGGCAGCGATCCAGTGCCCCAGCCAGAGAACGCCGAGGCCAGCGCCGGCATAGAGACAGGTCCATTTCGTCGCCGCTCCGAGGCCGAAGGCCAGACCGCAGAGGAGCAGATCCCGTGTACGCTCTCTGGTGAGCCAGGCGTACATTCTGTCAAACATCAGCAGGATGAAGAAAACCGCATAGCTGTCGATGGTGGCAATGCGCGTCTGCGTATAGTGCATGAACCCGGCGGCAAGTAAAACCGTCCCCAGAAAGGGAACCCGCTCTCCGCCGAAAACTCTGCGCAGGAAGCGGTACATGAGCGGCAGCATCAGCACCCCTGTCAGCGTCCCCGAAAATCGCCACCCGAAGGGTGTCATGCCGAACAGAAGAATCCCGACAGAGAGTATTTCCTTCCCCAATGGCGGATGGGAGATTTCATACGGCCAGACACCGTTGAGGTGCTCCCAGGCAGTTCTGGCGTGATAGATTTCATCAAAATAGCTGGAATTGTGATAATCCAGCACAGAGGGAACCGTGTTCTGCTCATCGGTCAGCTCCGCGTGGTCACTGGCAAGGGCAATCGGCTGCCCGGAAGCATCCCTGGCCGCAACTTCGCCCAGCCAGGGATTGCCGTTTTTGCAGTGAATGCGCATATAACGCCAAGGCCGCGTGACTGACGGCGAGACGCTGTGCCACTTCAGCACGGCCACATAGTCCTGCGAGAACTCCGCAACCGGAAACCATCCGTTCTGATCGTCCGAGACCTCGATGCTGTAGTCCCCCATGCCCACACCGCAGAACAGAAGAAGCTCTGCCGGCATGATGCCGGTGTCTGATGTCCCGCCTTCCGTCACAGCGCTGTCCGCTTCCGGAGAGAAGAACACCGCACTCTCGCCTGCCATGTCTGCAAAACTCTGTGGGGAAGCCTTATTCCCCAGGTTCCAGAAGGCTGTCACAGCATAGAGGATCGTCACACACAGCACCGGCAGTCTTCTGCGCCACGTGCCGCTGCCGCGCTCCTCCGTTCTTTCCGCGAAGACCGGCAGGGCACAGAAGCGCAGATCCGGCAGAAAGGAAAAGAACAGCAGAATGAGCGCAGCCAACAGCAGCGCGAACACAAAGGACGCGCTCAGCATAGGACTTCCAGCAGCTCCTTTACCGAGGGCAGGGTATAATCCGGCTGCCGCTCTGCGGCGGCGGCCATCTCGGGGGTAGTCTCTCCGGAGAGGACCAGCACCGACACCGAGCCCGCATTCTGCGCAACCGCAATGTCTGTATAGAGCCGGTCTCCCACGGCGCAGATCTTCCCGTTGGGGATGCCTGTCATTTCGGAGATAACATCGATCATGTTGCGGTTCGGCTTGCCGATATAAGTCGGCTTCACACCGCTGGAGGCGGTGAGCAGCGCGCAAATGCTTCCGCAGTCCGGAAGAACCTCGTCATGTGGCATCGGGCAGACCCAGTCCGGATTCGCTGCGATGAAGGCTGCACCGCGCCGCAGAAAATGGCAAGCCAGGTTCAGCTTCTCATAGACCAGTTCCGTATCGAAGCCCTGCACCACAACATCCACATCCTCTGCATCCGTGTGGCCGCTCTCGTCGTTCACCAGACGGATGCCATAGGAAACAAGCTCGTTGTAAAACGCCCGTGTTCCGGCAAGATAAACGCTTGCTCCCGGATGGCGCTGATTGAGATACAGTCCTGTGGCCATGCCGGAGGTAAAGACATTCTCCTTCTCGCAGGGGAAGCCCAGTCTGCGCAGGCGTGTGATATAATCCGTCCCGGCGCGGGACGAGTTGTTTGTCAGATAGATATAGCGTTTCCCGAGCGACGGCAGTGCTTCCATCAGCTCCCGGGCGCCGGGATAGACATCGTCCCCCAGATAAAGCGTTCCGTCCATATCAAACAGGAACAGCTCACATTCTTTCAGCTTGGAAGTATCCATCCAAAAGTATCCTCCTTGGATTATTCAGCCGGGTCTTCGCCCGGGCAGGTTCTGCCTGCGGTTTATTCGTCCTTCGACCACAGCAGCGCGCAGTCAACAGCCTTGTGCCAGCCGTGCAGAAGGTTCTTTCTGCGGGTTTCGTCCATGGAAGAGGTAAAGATGCGGTCAACAGACCAGTTGTTCTTCACATCATCCAGGCTCTGCCAGAAGCCTGTTGCAAGCCCTGCAAGATACGCAGCGCCAAGGGC
>CADBNC010000079.1 GCA_902795885.1 Oscillospiraceae bacterium | reverse complement strand
GTGGGATCCCTGACGAATCCCAGCAAACTGGCCAATACACTGAACTCTGTGAATCATGCACACACCAGCGATAAAACGGTAAAGAAGTACCTGGATGCTCTTGAGGACGCTTTCATTTTTGAAAAAGCGCTGCGATATGATATTAAGGGAAAAGCCTATTTTGATTCACCCCTGAAATATTATGCGACTGACGTTGGGCTCCGAAATGCACGTCTTGGCTTCAGACAGATCGAAGAAACACATTTGATGGAAAATATTCTGTTCAATGAGCTTATCATCCGGGGCTACAATGTTGATGTCGGAGCAATCCGCTTTGCTGAAATGAAAGATGGGAAAAAGGTCGAGAAAATGCATGTGATCGACTTTGTTGTAAATCTGGGGATGAAAAAAGTCTATATTCAGTCCGCCTTCAGCATTGCAGATTCCGATAAAAAGAAACAGGAGATTACACCGCTTCTCAAGAGCGGAGACTTTTTCAAGAAAATAGTCGTAACGGCAGGAAACAGCAAGCCACACGTTGATGACAACGGAATCTGCTATACAGGGATTATACCTTTTCTGCTCAATGCCGACAGTATAGACACAATTTGAGGCGGATCTATTATTTAAAAATCCCCCCGGAGTTTTCCTGCTCCGGGGGGATTTTGTATGCCGTCTGTCTTATTCAGCCCGGGTTACTCCGCCGCAAGCCTCTTATACTTGGCATAGCGGTTCGAGGTGAACTTCTCCGCCTCGGCGAAGAGCAGCTCCGCCCGTTCGGGGAAGGTGCGCGTCAGAGAGGCAAAGCGGACCTCGCCCATCATGTATTCACGCAGCTTGCCGTTGGGCTCGCCGGAATCCAGCTGGAAGGGGTTCTTCCCCTCGTCCTCGCGCTCGGGGTCATACCGGAACAGGGGCCAGAAGCCGCACTCGGTGGCAGCTTTGGCCTCGTCCATCACCTTCGACATGCCCTTCGAGATGCCGTGGTTGATGCAGGGCGCATACGCAATCACGATCGAGGGACCGGGATAGGCAGCCGCTTCCTTCAGCGCGCGGATGGTGTGCTCGGGGTTGGCCCCCAGGTTCACCTGCGCCACATAGATATACCCATAGTGCGAGAGGATCAGCCCCAGGTCCTTCTTGGCCGTGGACTTGCCCGCCGCGGCAAACTGCACCGCGGCGCCGATGGGTGTGGCCTTCGAGGCCTGTCCGCCGGTGTTGGCGTAGAGCTCGTTATCCATGACCAGGACGTTCAGGTCAAGGCCGGAGGCCATCACATGGTCCAGGCCGCCGTATCCGATATCATAGGCCCAGCCGTCGCCGCCGACCATCCAGACCGCTTTCTTGGTCAGAGTGTCCTGCCGCGCGCGGATAAACTCAATATCCTCGCCGGTCTCGCTGCTGTTCTTCAGCGCCTCGCGCACTGCGTCTGAGACCTCCACGGTCTTCTCATCGTTGTCGCCGTCCGCGAGCCAGCCCTGCAGGGCGGCCTTCAGCGCCTCATCCCTGGTGGACTCCGCAAGTCTCTGCGCATGCTCTCTTGTCTGCAGACGCAGCTGGGTATCGGCAAGCTCAATTCCGAGGGCAAACTCGGCGTTGTTCTCAAACAGCGAGTTGGAGAAGGCCGGCCCGAAGCCGCGGCTGTTCACCGTCATGGGGAAGCTCGGGGTCGAGAAGCCATAGGCCTGCGAGCAGCCCGTGGCGTTGGCAACGTACATCCGGTCGCCGAAGAGCTGGGTCAGCAGCTTCACATAGGGGGTCTCGCCGCATCCGGGGCAGGCGCCGTTGAATTCGTAGAGCGGCTTCTCGTACTGGCTGCCCTTGGCCGTGAAGCGGCTCATCGGGTTCTTCTTCTCCGAAAGGGTCAGGCAGTAATCCCAGTTCTTCTGCTCTGCGCGCACATCGTCCAGAGGCACCATCTTCAGGGCCTTCTCCTTCGAGGGGCAGACATTCGCACAGCTTCCGCAGCCCTGGCAGTCGAGCACGCTGACCTGCATACGGTACTGGTAATTCTCAAAGCCCTTTCCAATGGCCTTTTTGGTCACGCAGCCCTCGGGCGCGGCTTTAGCTTCCTCTTCGGTAAACAGGAAGGGACGGATGGCCGCATGCGGGCAAACCAGCGCGCAGCGGTTGCAGCCGATGCACTTT
>CADBNC010000078.1 GCA_902795885.1 Oscillospiraceae bacterium | reverse complement strand
AGCGCAGGAACCGCACTCAAGGCACTTCTCCTGGTTGATCTCATAGTGGAGCTCGCCCATATCGATTGCTTCAGCAGGGCACTGAGCGGCGCAGGAGCCGCAGGACAGGCACTCATCGGTAATAACAAAAGCCATGGTATTTCCTCCATAAAAAATGATAGAATCAGATTACGGACAACAGGCAACCTGTCTGCCCCCGATGTTCTGTTGAATGTATTGTATCACATCTTGCCAAAAATGCAATACCGTTTTTTTGATTATTTATCGTGAAAAATGCGGTTTTATGAGTCTAACTGTCAGTTTTTCTAACTTTTAGAGGCATTTAACTCCTACTCAAGAGATGGCAATTAGACGGCTGCCCTGGATTTGTCATTCAGATTTTTTATGAATAATCCCCTGTTTTTTCTTGACATTCCTTTATTATAAGAATAGAATAAAACGAATTGTATTTTCGGGTCCCGGGGAGGCCACGGAAATCACTCTTCAGCAATTCAGCGCGGCGGCGCTGTTTAACCCTGCCGCGTTTCTTTGATAGCATGCCGCATATGCTTGTAAACCCACGCAAAATTCTAAAAGAATGGAGGTGTGTTTGCTACCTATGCCAACATTTGTATGGATTATCATTCTTGTTGTTTTGGCCATTGCCGGCTTTGCCGGCGGCACACTTTACCGTAAATCGGTTGCTGAGCGCGAAATCGGAAGTGCAGAAGATGAGGCCAAACGCATTATCAACGAAGCGATAAAAAGTGCGGAGAGCAAAAAAAGAGAAGCTCTCGTTGAGGCAAAGGAAGAAATACACAGAAACCGCTCGGAATTTGAGCGGGAAGAAAAAATGCGCCGCTCTGAGGTGCAGAAGCAGGAACGCCGTCTTCAGCAAAAAGAAGAGAGTATCGACCGCAAAACGGACGCCCTGGAGAAGAAGAACGAGCAGCTGAGTGCGAAGATCGCAGCAGTGGAAGCTCAACAGGCCGAAGTTGCCCTCGTTAAGAAGAGCCAGCTTGAGATGCTCGAGAAGATCTCCGGCTTCACCGTTGACGAAGCCAAAGCTTATCTGATTTCCAACATCCGGGATGATGTCACGCATGAAATGGCCATGAAGGTCAAGGAGATCGAGGCGCAGTACAAGGAAGAGGCTGACGCCCGTGCCCGTGAGATCATCACCACCGCTATCCAGCGCTGTGCCGCTGACCACACCAGTGAAGTGACCGTTTCTGTCGTCCCCCTCCCCAATGACGAGATGAAAGGCCGTATCATTGGACGTGAAGGCCGCAACATCCGCAGCATCGAAACGCTGACCGGCTGCGATCTGATTATCGATGATACTCCCGAGACGATCACGGTTTCCAGTTTTGATCCCGTACGCCGCGAAGTGGCACGTCTCGCTCTGGAGAAGCTTATCCAGGACGGCCGTATCCATCCCGCGCGTATTGAAGAGATGGTTGCCAAGGCGCAGAAGGAAGTCAACGCTGTCATCAAGGCCGAAGGTGAGCGCGCTGTGTTTGAGACCAATATTCACGGTTTGAACCCGGAGCTTGTCCGTCTTCTCGGCCGCATGCACTACCGTACCAGCTATGGACAGAATGTTCTGACACACTCAATCGAGGTCTCGCACATCGCCGGCCTGCTGGCTTCCGAGCTTGGAGTGGATGTGACGACCGCCAAGCGCGCAGGCCTCCTGCACGATATCGGCAAGGCTATCGACCACGAGGAGGAAGGCAGCCATGTGCAGATCGGCGTGGATATTGCCCGCAAGTATAAAGAATCAGAAGCGGTTATCCATGCGATTGAAGCCCACCACGGTGATGTAGAGCCGCATACTGCGGTTGCCTGCCTGGTACAGGCAGCAGATGCCATCTCGGCATCCCGTCCCGGCGCCCGGCGTGAGAATATTGAAAACTACGTCAAGCGGCTGGAGAAACTCGAGGAGGTTTCCAACAGCTTTCCCGGTATTGCAAGCTCCTATGCCATTCAGGCCGGCCGTGAGATCCGCATCATGGTCAAGCCCGAGATGGTCAGCGAGGATCAGATGGTTCTGCTCGCCCGTGATATTGCCAAGAAGATCGAGGAAGAGCTCACCTATCCCGGTCAGATCAAGGTTCACGTTCTGCGTGAGACCAAGGTTGTGGATTACGCCAAGTAATTCTCCGCTCTAAACACAAATCGATAGCAAAATCCCCTCTGCCTTTTATAATGGCGGAGGGGATTTTTATCTTTGATCCATCTTCTGCGCGGCAGCTGCAATGGTCAGCCCCGCTGTGCCAGGCGTCCAAGCATTTCCCAGGCATAGAGGTCCTTCTTCTGGTTTTCTGCATCCAGTTCCTCATAGGGTTTCATCTGGGGGTGCCTTCGTCTGGCATTGTCCCGCACAGGTGCATACCGCCAGTTGTACATCTGGTAAAAACGCATCCATCTGCGGTGCTCCATTTCCTGGAGCATGCCGGCCTGCTCCTCTCGCAGCTCCACAAACCGAGCGTATGCTCTGCAGCAAATTTCATCCGTAAGAGCTGTGATGCTTTCATCCTTCAGCAGGAACCGAGCCTTGATGATCAGATGGTCTGCAGCTGCCACATTGGACTGTTTCAGAAACGCACTCAGATCCTGCCATGCTGTCGGATGTTCTGCTTCCTCGTTATAGATATCATTGAGCAGAATCGCCTGCCGGTTCACTTCGTCTTTCATTACATACTCCGGGGTATAGCATTCATCCAGATTTCCGAAGCTCTCGAGTCCCGGAACCGCGTCTTTCAGGAGGACATGCACCTTTCCCGTGATTGCGAACCATTTACAGAGCAGATCGAAAATGCCGTGATTCTCGCTGTCATGATCCCCACAGATCAGAATGCGGTCTGCGGTCTCAAGAAGAGTTCTTGCTTCAGCCCAGCTTCCCCTGTGAAAGCAAAGTGTATCGTCGTCGGGCTTTCTGGCCTCGGCTTCAGTCATTCCCAGCACGTTCAGAATCTCGGGGTGCATGGCTTCAAACGTGCCGGAGCTGCCGAATATATGATAGGCTGTAGACCTTCCCTTCTCAAACACATTGGTAAGCAGCGCCCGTTCCAGCAGCGCACATCCCGCTTCACCGCACCCGATCAGGACAATGCTTTTCTCCTGTCGGCTCAGGGGATGCTCCTTCCAGTAGCATCGACTCACCACTTCATGCGGGCTGAAAAGCTTCAGATCCGGTGGAATATGATCCAGACTGAGATCTGCCATGCAGTAGCTCTGGATTCCCTCTGCGGCACCACTCAGGGCCTGCCTGTAGTTTTCCCACGGATCGGATCCCATCGCAAAGAGCGCCAGCCCATCTGCGCTCCCACGGAGGCGCAGCAGAGTCTTTGGGGAATAGTTCAAAGGAACGCTGTGGCTTCCCTCAATCCCGGCTCCTTTTTCCGGAAAAATCAGCATGCATTCCGGTTCTTCCTCTCGCAGCGACTGCGCAAGAGCTGCCGCCTCCTCACTCTCTCCAAGGAAAGCATACCATCTGCTTCCTTTGGCAAGGCGCAGTCGCATTCTTGGAATAATCGTCCTGCTTAGCAGCTGAAACCCAAGCCCAATCAGGGCGGTCAGTATACCTATGCTGGAAAGGGCAAAAACAGCACCCACCACACGGCCGAGGGCCGTGACCGGAGACAGGTCTCCGTATCCCACCGTGGTCATGGTGATCAGGGAAAACCACACCGCGTCGCCCAGACTGTCAATTGCGGCATCCGGTGCCTGTGCCTCCGCCGCCAGCAGCAGGAGCAATAATGCGGCATAGACTGCAAGTGCAGTCAGAATCAGTTTGATGGATTTTTTCATGTCGTCTTCACTTCTGCCTTCAGGATTTTCGGCATGGTCAGCACATTGTCTATGTCTATCTGTTTATAGTCGACATTGCGCCCCGTGATTGCGTTCTCTCTGTCGGAGAGCTCATCCAGCTCTTCCCAGGGGATCAGGCAGGCATGCGTGCGTGCCCGGCTGTTCTTGGCGATTTTGATTCCGCAGGCCTTCCCCTCTGCCCTGCACTGTCTCCATACCCTGGCATTGGCTTCAAATTCCTCCTTGCTCATCGGCCGATATCCCGTGGCAAAGTGAAAGGCATTCCATCGAAGATGCTCCGTCTCCCCCAGCACCTGCAGCATTTCATCCGAAGGGTGCCAGTCTCCGGCGAGCACCTCATCCCTGCTGGTTCCGGCAATGCGAAGGAAAGCAGGGATGAAGTCCGCCGAGGCCCGGGAGGACATTTTGCTGAAGCTGTCGCAGGCAACCCACTTTTCCCAAGTGCTGCGTGTCGAATGATCATAGGTTGCATTGAGGAGCATCGCGTTCCTGTCTGCCTCTTCGGCAGAGAGATACTCTCTGGTGAGGATGCTGACCATCCTGATCGAGCTTCCCACGTGCTCCTGGTACCGCACGGTGCCGTCTCCGCACTGCACAACGCTAATACGCTCAGCGTCGCGTCGTTTCAGAAACAGCATCAGATTATCCGAGATTTCCCTGTTCATCCCGGCATCCCCGGTGCAGATTACGATCAGCTTCAGAGTTGCAAGATGCTCTTCAATAAAGTGATAAAAATCCCTGCCTCTAGCATCCGCTTCAAAGTGCCGGATGTCATATTGTTTCAGAAGCTCCGGGCTGTCTGCAAAAAGGTATCCTGCTTCCCTTTTGAAATTATTGGAAAAGACCGCGGCGTGAAAGGTTGCTCCTGCAAACTGGCCGTTCATCACCAGCTGCTTCAGCACCGCCTGCCCGTGCCTCCCGAAACCGACTATCACACAGGAATAGTCCTCCAGGGCTCTGCCATCAGGGCCAAAGTGGATAAACTCCCAAGGCGGACAGGTGCGAATCAGCGCTCTCGCCGTTACATTGCAGGAATCAAATACATTGACATAGCCAAAGCCATACTTCTCTTTTGAGACCTGCAGCATCGAGGCGATAATATCCTCGGCACCGGGAAGGCTGATCCGGGTTCTCTCAGGAGGAATTGCCTTTTTTTCCAGAGCGTCCTTCAGGCGGAGGGCAAAAAACAGGTTTTTATCCTCATCTTCATGCAGGGCATAAACACTGAGTTTCCGCTTCCTCAGGTGCAGCCTGCGGATGGTTCCAGCGCTGCACGAAGCAGCAGCAAGCCCGCTCATCACGGCCATACCCTCTGTATATACTTCCCTAATCAGCTCCTGAGGGGCACTCTCGTCAATAAACATCACGGCAGATTTTCCGGTTGCGAGGCACTCTTTTCCGAGGGCAAGGCTGTTTTCATTGATCCCATAGAGCAGCGTCAGATCCCCACGCAAAGAGAGCAGGAAGCGTAGATGACGCAGGGCCTCGGAGCCCAGTGTACTGAACACAGCACTAGCAATGGATGTGAAAGCAATCAGATGAACCAGCCAGAAGATAGAGCGCCCTGTCCGGGAGGACACCAGGGAGGTATTCTCAATTGCAGCAAGCTCGTTGACACCCAGAAACATGCGAAGAACCGCCATCGTTGTGCGGATAACCGTCTGCGCGAGATCCGCAGTCTTCTCCATGAAGCCCGTTCCGTAAAACAGAATTCCTCCGATGACGGCAACAATCAGGAAGAGAGCGTTCAGCCGATTGTAAAAGGCCGGCTTTAATGTCAAAACCAGCACAAGTGCCAGTAATAGAGCAGCGGAGAGTATCACCGCCGGGGCAAACAGCATCATGGATTCTTCCTCAGCTTTCGTTCAGGGTAAACTGCTATCATTGTTTGTCTCTTATATTAGCACAGGGCATACCGGTATTTCAAGCGGATTGTATTTCCAGAGACAGTGGTATTGAATAGAGCCTCCGTGTTCCAGGGGGTCTTCATAAAAAAAGCCTCAGAAAGGCTGCCGCACACAGTCTTTCTGAGACAATGTCTTCGTATTGATTCGTTCGCTCTTTATATTGCAAACTAAGTATTACTTCTTCTTTTTCCCGAAAATGCCACCGGGTTTGGTGACTTCCTCTCCCATGGCTGCGGCGTATTCCCGGAGGGCTTCCTTCTGTCTGGAATTCAATCCCTTCGGAACCACCACATTTACCGAGACGAACTGGTCACCCCTGCCGCTTCCGCGCAGATACGGGATGCCCTTGCCCTTCAGGCGGAACACAGCACCGGGCTGGGTTCCCTCGGGGATGGTGAGCTTGACCTTGCCGTCCAGCGTCGGTACCTCGACCTCCGCACCAAGCGCAGCCTGGGAGAAGCTGATGTTCTGCTCCATGAGTACGGAGTTGCCATCACGCTCGAAGATCGCATGGGGCCGCACAATCATGGTAATCAGCAAATCCCCGGCCGGGCCTCCGTTTGCGCCGGCATTGCCCGCTCCCTGGATTGAGATGGTCTGCCCGTCATCGATACCCGCAGGTACCTTGACAGTACGCTTCTTCGCACGGCGGACACTGCCCATACCATGACAGGTCTTGCAGGGCTGATGGATAATCTTGCCGGTTCCGCGGCACTTGGAGCACGGACCGCTGGTCTGTGCCATGCCAAAGGGGGTGCGCTGAGTTGTCCGGACGGAGCCTGTTCCCTTGCAGTCCGGGCAGACCTCGGGCGTTGTCCCGGGAGCGCAGCCGGTACCGTTGCAGTCCGGGCAGGTCTCCACCCGCGGGACATTCAGCTCCTTCTCGCAGCCGAAAGCCGCTTCCTCGAAGCTGACATTCAGCTGAGCCCGGATACTCTCGCCACGGCGCGGTGCATTGGGATTACGGGTCTGTGCCCCGCCCCCAAAGCCGAAGATATCCCCGAAGCTGGAGAAGATATCGCTGAAGTCACCAAAGCCTCCGCCAAATCCCCCAAATCCTCCGCCGTCAAAGCCTGCGTTCGGATCAAAGGCCGCATGCCCGAACTGGTCATACTTCTTGCGCTTGTCCGCATCGGAGAGCACCTCATAAGCTTCATTCGCTTCCTTGAAACGCTCTTCCGCCGCTTTGTCGCCGGGGTGAAGATCCGGGTGGTTCTCCTTGGTGATCTTCCGATATGCTTTTTTTATCTCATCAGCGCTGGCATCCTTCCTGACGCCAAGCACCTCATAGTAATCTCTCTTTTCTGCCATTCTTCTCTCCGATCATCAGAAACTGCCTGACACGCCAATGAGGCGAGGGCATTCCCCGCCTCGTTGGCCTGTTCAGGATTTGTGAAAGTGGGCTGCGCAGTCTGATCTCTCAACCGGCGCTGCCTGGGGTTGTCTTACTGCTGATCGTCATCGACAACGGTGTAGTCCGCGTCGTAGTAATCCTGTCCGTTCGGGCCGCCGCTCTGCTGGCCGCCTGCAGCCTGGTTCGGGTCAAAGCCCGCACTCTGGGCGCCGCCCTGCTGCTGGTAGAGCTTCTCGGAAAGCTTGTAGAAGGCCTGGGTCAGCTCTTCAGTGGCTGCCTTGATGGCATCGCTGTCAGTACCGGTCAGAGCCTGCTTCAAAGCCGCGAGCTTGCTCTCGACATCAGCCTTTTCCGCGCCGTCCAGCTTGTCGCCGAGCTCTTGCATGGTCTTCTCGGTCTGATAGACCATCTGATCGCCCTGGTTGCGTACTTCAACTTCTTCCTTGCGCTTGGCATCTTCCGCGGCGTACATCTCAGCTTCCTTGACAGCCTTGTCGATGTCTTCCTTGGACATGTTGGAGGAGGCTGTGATGGTGATGTGCTGCTCCTTGCCGGTGCCCAGATCCTTTGCCGAGACATTCACGATGCCGTTTGCATCGATATCGAAGGTAACCTCAATCTGCGGCACACCGCGGCGGGCCGGGGCAATGCCGTCCAGGTGGAAGCGGCCGAGGCTCTTGTTGTAGGCTGCCATCTCACGCTCGCCCTGCAGAACATTGACTTCAACGGAAGTCTGGTTGTCCGCAGCGGTGGAGAAGACCTGGCTCTTGCGGGTCGGGATAGAGGTGTTGCGGTCGATGAGCTTTGTGCAGACACCGCCGAGGGTCTCAATGCCGAGGGACAGTGGTGTTACATCAACCAGTACGATGCCGCCCTGGTCACCGGAGAGAACGCCACCCTGAATCGCAGCGCCGATGGCAACGCATTCATCCGGGTTGATGCCCTTGAAGCCTTCCTTGCCAATCAGGGACTTGACCATGTCCTGAACAGCGGGGATACGGGTGGAGCCGCCAACCAGAAGAACCTTGCTGATTTCGCTTGGCTGAATACCCGCGTCCGCCAGAGCCTGCTTCACAGGGCCGGTGGTCTTCTCGACAAGATGATGGGTCAGCTCATTGAACTTCGCGCGGGAAAGCGTTACATCCAGGTGCTTCGGGCCGGTTGCATCCGCCGTGATGTACGGGAGGTTAATGTTGGACGTGGTGACGCCGGAGAGTTCGATCTTTGCTTTCTCAGCAGCTTCACGCAGACGCTGCATGGCTACTTTGTCTCCGCTAAGATCCACGCCCTCAGTCTTCTTGAACTCATCCACCAGATACTTGGTGATGCAAGCGTCGAAGTCATCGCCGCCAAGACGGTTGTTGCCGGCTGT
>CADBNC010000077.1 GCA_902795885.1 Oscillospiraceae bacterium | reverse complement strand
TGGGAGCGGTATCCGCAGTATCATGAAATGACCGCCTTCTCGACTCTGGACCTGCTTCTTGCAGAGCATGAATCGTATCAGAAGGATTTTAAGGATCTCCGGGAGGAGTACGTCGAAAGCGGCTGTGAGCGCTTTCTCGTGCAGCTGGGCTGGTCGGATCTTCCCTACCGGTACGCGACGAAAGAACTGATCCTGGAAGCCGGACCGCTGGAGCCGAATCCCTATGTCGGGGAATTTCTGGACCAGTTTTCCGGCATCGATACGGATCACCTCGCCTGCTTCCTGTTTCCGGAGAGCTTTGTCTCTCAGTTCTTTGTCGTCGCGGAAGTCTGCAGGAGAGCGGAGGAGTTCCGCGCGGTGCGGAACATTTTTCCGGATGAAGAGAAGAATCATTATCTTGCGGTATTCAGCAAGGAGCATATGGATGACGTCCTTCTCATGTACCACCTTCTCTACACACATCCCTCCCGGGAGGTCTTTGGCGGGTACTCTCTTTATGACTATTCCCTGCCGTGGTACCAGACTCATCTGTCGGAGAGCGGCGTCATTCTCCGCTCTCCCTATCTGCCTGACCGGATCGCAAAATATCAGGGGAACCTTCCTTTTTACCACAACCCGGCGAAAACCGTCTATGTCCGGCGGAACATCGCGCATATTCTGGAGGCGGGGTATTTCAAGACGGAGCTTGAGTTCTTCCGGCATCTCACAGAGACCATTATGCCCTTCTTCCAGTGGTGGTACGAGGACCTCGCCCTTTACGAGGAGAAGGACAGCTACAGAACGAACTGGCGCCTTGAGCGGACCGCGATCCGGACAAAGCTCACCGCGGACGGGATCATTAAACCCAGATGGAAGCACGAACTCAGCCTGTTCCACGCCGTGCGGAAACAATATCCGGACACCCTGTATCAGTACCGCCCGGACTGGCTTGGCCGCCAGAGCCTGGACCTGTACATCCCATCCCTAAAAACCGCGATTGAGTATCAGGGCATCCAGCATTATCTCCCCGTCGGGTTTTTCGGCGGCGAGGAAGCCCTCTCATTGCGGCAGGAGCTCGATCAGCGGAAACAGAACATCTGCGCGGCAAACGGCGTCCGCCTGATTGTGTGGCCATACGACATCGAGCCGACAGACAAAAACGTAAGAGAGCTGATATGAGTCATTCAAAATTTCTCCACCGTGATAAAACTGTGACAGATCATGCGATATGATATGACCATTAAATGCAGAACACAGAAAAATCAGAAGGAGAAATAAAATGAAAAAAGCAATTATCACAGCAATCATGGCGGGAGTAATGGTATTCGCAATGGCGGGCTCGGTGTTCGCGGCGGAAAAGGTGACGGCGGAAGACGCCAGAAAGACCGCTCTGGACGCGGCCGGACTGAAAGAGGAGCAGGTCATCTTCAAGACTGCCGGCAAGACCATGGATGACGGAATGGAGATCTTCGAGATGGACTTCTTCGTTCCCGGCGAAGCCAAGTACGAATTCGACATCGACGCGTCAACGGGCCGGATCCTCGATCAGGACAAGGAGCTGTGGGAGGCCGAGGATGACTTCGAGTACGCGCTTCTGATCAAGGAGCACAATGACAGGGCGGCAGCCCCTTCGAAAAAAGAGGCCGCTCCGACAGGGGAACTCACCGAAGCCCAGGCGAAAGAGGCAGCGCTGAAGGATGCGGGCCTCTCTGCCGGCGAGGTGACATTTACCAAATGCTTCCGGGACATGGATGACGGCGTGGTCAAATTCGAGATCGAATTCGTGACGGCTGACGGCATGGAACATGAGTACGAAATCGGCGCGGCGGACGGCCGGATCCTGGAGCGAAGCGCCGAGGCGATGGACATGGACGACTGAAACGAGTATGAGTCAAAAGGGACGGTTCTTTTGACTCATTTTTTTATGCCCATTTTTGTGCATATCCCGCAAAAGTCAAATAAATGTTTCGTCGGAAACGCAGTACAGAATTATCTTCGGGAGAGCTTTGAGCCGGTACTCAGTAGTCCCACTCCTCTTCGTCCTCGTAATCTCCGTACTCATCCCAATAATCTTCCGGGTCATCGTAGGTATCAGGGTCGTCCGGATCGAAATCATTGTAGATTTTTGCTTTTCCGCTGTATTTGGGTTCAGAGTTTGTTTTTGGTTCATCAGCGGAATCGGAGTTATCCATATTGTGAAGTCTTCGATATGTTTCTGTAAAATGATCTTTTCCGTTAAGCTGAAAATAAAAGCTTATATTATCACAGCCTAAGTATGTGTTATTGTCTGTTTTTACGTAACAATCGCGCGTTGAATGGGGGTATGTTAATGTTTTTTTGTAACGATAGAAAAAACTGGGCAACTCTTTGAAAATTGTGTCCATTTCAGGAATATAATCTGACCGGACATGAAATTCCCCCATCCACGCCTCATGCATCATGCTGTAAAGGTAAGTATATTGGTCATCATCACTTAACTGGTCGAACTCATTATCAACATAAACGATAACCTTGTAATAGCGCTCCAGCTCATCATTTTTCTCTCCGGGATTATCGATATATTTCAATGATCCTGTGACTTCTGCCCTCTTGTAATAATCCAGATTCTCAAAATATGGAGGCATGATTTCCTGCATCAGCGAGTTGTATCTGCGGTCCAGTTCCGTAATTTCTTCGAAATAATGCTGATACCGCTCCTCGTCTTTTTTGTCTTTGTAAATGCTATAAGTGATCCATCCTATTAACACAGCCAGAAGAAGGACTGATATGATCGGCAGAACGAGGCGGCGAGGTTTCATGACATACCTCCGTGTGGTTATGTTGATATCTATGAATGGTTTCATTATAAGATGCACTGCCTGAGTGAGTCAAAAGGGACGGTTCTTTTGACTCATTTTTTTACATCCGACATCCGCCCGTGACTCATCCGCAGTGATAATACTGTGATAAATGCCCTGTTATACTGAGTTCATCAAATCAAGCAAAACAAATACACAGCAATCAAAAAAAAAAAAAAAGAAAAAGCGGAGGATAAAAACAATGAGCGAGATGATGAACAGAATCAACGACGAGGCCCTTGAGAACGTACTTGGCGGAGTGATGAAAGTGATCCGCACCGGCACATCCCAGAACGCGGCGGTCAGGAAGGGCCCGGGCACGGAGTTTAAGCAGATCAAATCCCTGAAGAACGGCACGAAGGTCAATTTCACCGGCACGGTGTTCTACAGCCCGGAGGATGACAGGAACTTCGCGGAAATCGACTTCCCGGTTCACGGATGGGTAGCGGCGAGCATGATCGGCCTTCAGAGATAAAACAGTTAAAACAGACAGCAAAATTAATCAATAAAATCATATATCACCAAAAAGCGGATCAATAAAAGGAGGGAAAACATGACAGAGATGAAAAAACTGAACGCAGATGCACTTGACCAGGTAACAGGCGGCAGACTCAGAGTGGTATGCAATGACACGGTGAACTACGCGAATGTCCGCACCGGCCCGGGAACCGGGTACAGGAAGGCCTATACACTGAAGAACGGCACATATGTCGATACGGTCCGGAAGGTCTTCAACGAGGAGGACGGATACTACTGGACGCAGATCGATGACGGCTGCTGGATCGCATCGCACCTGCTTCAGTAAAGAGGAGGATTTCGATTGAGAGAGTAAATATAGAGGGGCGGCAGAAATGCCGCTTCTTTTGTTTGCGGGCTGAATGGGATTCATTTGCAAACAATGAGTCAAAAAGAACCGTCCCCCTGACTCATTCCCGGGAACTGCCAAGAGACCGAAGTTAGAACACCAAAATATCAATTAAAGGCATGTTATAAGTAAAATTTTTAAGTTATTAATCATATTTAATTTTTCTATTTTTATAGAAGTATCCATCTCGCCAACTGTATAATACAAACACTTTACACCTGTTTCCGAAGGGCTTACATGGAGACCTGCTGAGAGATCAACAAAGACTCTGAAAATGTGTGCCGCGCCGGCCGCATTTTCATGAAAGGAGCCATGGTGCTGCGCGCTTCGCAGCATCATAAAAAAAGAATAATGAAAAATCATAAGCTGCTGTATTGGATTCCGGTTGCTGCGTCTTTAATTGATGTTTTGATTGAGTTTCTGATCCCGACCAATGAAGGCGTCAATATCAGGGGACCGCATTACTTCGGATATCTGATGATGGGTGTTGCTGCAATCTATGCGGTAATTGCTGTCATTGCGCATCTCCGTATCGAGTTTGGCGCAAGATACCGGCAAAAGGTAAGATTCTATACAGCGGCGATTCTGTTTGCGGGTTTTATAGAAATACTGACCGATAAGCTCATTCTGCTTCCCGCTGTTTATTTTCCCTCAATCAATAATATTCTGGCCGTCGCAATAGCTGAGAGGGCAATGCTCGCGCAGTGCGTTCTTTATTCACTGCGTCTGCTTCTTCTCGGAATTCTCTGCGGGGGCGCGGTCGGCGTAGTGACGGGGATCATGATCGGCTGGAGCAAAAGGATCAATTACTGGATTGCTCCCATAACACGCTTTATCGGCCCGCTTCCCACGGCGATCTGGATTCCCATATCGCTGCTCATTTTCCCGAATCTTCTTTCCGCGAGTGTCTTTATCGTGGCATTAACCATGTGGTTTCCGACAAATGTGCAGACGATGTCCGGCATACAGAACGTAAAGAAGGGATATTACGATGTGGCCGACACGATGGGTGCAAGCACCTTGTATCAGATCATTCATATAGCGATTCCGGCGGCAGCGCCCCAGATTTTCGTGGGAATTTTTTCGGGCGTGACAGCAAGCTTTATCTCGCTTATGCTGGCGGAGCTCATGGGATCAAGGTACGGGATCGGCTGGTACATTAACTGGAAACAGCAGATTATGGCTTATCCGAATGTCTGGAGTGCACTGTTTCTCCTTGCCATGATCTGTTATCTGACACTTCAGGTATTGTTTGCGCTCCGCAGAAAATTTCTGGGCTGGCAGGAAGGGATTATTCGGTGGTAGAAGTGGAGAGATCGGGACAGATCAGAATTGAAAATGTATCCAAAAAGTACACGAATTTGATCGGCGAGGAAAATGAGGCCGTCGAGAACGTATCTCTGACTATCGGAGCGGGCGAATTTGTCAGCTTCATGGGGCCTTCCGGATGCGGGAAGACAACACTTCTCCGTATTATCGCCGGGCTTCTGAAACCGGACAGCGGACAGCTGTATCTCGATGATGAGCCGATTACGGGACCGGGGTGTGAGAGGGGACTGGTTTTTCAGAATCCCGAGCTCTATCAGTGGCTCAACGTGGAGCAGAACGTCGCGTTCGGCCTGAAAGCGAGAAAGGTCTATCATGAGCATAAGGATGATGTTCAGAAGTATATAGACATGGTCGGGCTTACGGGATTTGAGAAGTCACTGCCTCATCATCTTTCCGGGGGAATGCAGCAGAGAACCGCTTTTGCGAGAGCACTGATTAACAGGCCGAAAGTCCTGCTTCTCGATGAGCCGTTCGGGGCGCTTGACGCATTTACAAGAGTCGCTCTTCAGGACCGCCTTCTGGAACTGTGGAAGACGATCGGATATACGGCCGTCATGGTGACGCACGACGTGGAAGAGGCGGTTGTGCTGTCTCAGCGCGTGATTGTGATGTCCGGGCGTCCTGCGAGGGTGATCGATATTCAGGAGATTGATCTGCCTTATCCGAGAAATCGGAATGCGATTGAGGTTGTGGAACTGAAAAAGAAGATCCTGAGCAATCTGCAGATGTGACGGGAGAGAGGATGAATAAAGGCTTTTTCAGATATGCGTGGAAAAATACGGTAAGAAGGCTCCGGATGACCGGGCTTCTCTTTTTCTGTGCGGTTATGAGCTTTTGCTCAGTGACAGCCGCCTGGAATACCTGTCATGCAGTCAGAAAGGGCATTGCTCTCAGCCGCGAGCGCT
>CADBNC010000076.1 GCA_902795885.1 Oscillospiraceae bacterium | reverse complement strand
GCCTGTTCGCCGTTTTCCTTCATCTGCTGAAGATCGAGAATTGTCTTTTTCTTTGCCATTGTCTTTCCTCCTTGCGTATATGCATGTCAAAGGCCTGTTCCGGCATCGGTACAGCACAGTACATACAGTATAGCACAGTCTGCGCCTCAGTTCAAACGCTACAGCTCGATGCGGTATGCGGGGCGGTTGATCTCCGCGACAATTTCCCGGACGGGAAGATCAGCATCGCCGCAGAGCATGTTCAGAACCGAATCCTGCCCCTGGCGGGTAAAGACCGGCGCGGTGATGCGTCTGAACTTTTCACACAGCCACGGCAGGCCGATGTTCTCGCATGCCTCTCCGCGGGGCTCGCAGTCCGGGGAGGTATAAACCGCTCCGCTTTTTGTCGTGATCACCGCCCGGCAGATTCTGTGTGCCGGGAAAAGTGCGGTCAGTGCGGGATCTTCGGCGAAGCTGAGCTTTTCCATCATTCGGACGGTTTCGGGGTCGGGGACGGCAGTTTCATGAACTTGCGCGAGGGTGAAATCCCCGTATACAAGTGCCGCTGCCACAGGATAGGCGATGTTGTACTGTGCTTCATCCGCCGTCCCGGGCACGATCTTCGAAAGACGCGTGGCGTTCAGGAAGGTCTCGATCCGGACGGACGCGATATCCTCTGCGGTCAGGCCGTTTTCCCGCATGAGCATACGGCAGGCATCGATGGCGGGATGCGCCCAGCGGCAGCAGGCATAGGGCTTGAAGTACAGATCCATCACCTGATAGTGTTCGCCAAGATCATCCAGAAGATAACTGTATTTTTCAGATTCCAGCAGGTTCTTGTTGCCCGTAAAGCCGGCAAGCTGCTCGCTGACGGCAAGCGCACCGATCATCGCGCCGAATGCCACGCCGTCCTTGTTCATGGAAGGATACTCGACACTGCGCGAGCCTGCGACCAGCGGCGCGTTGAATTCTGCGATCGAGATGCAGTTGTTCAGCTGCTCCTTCGAGAAGCCGTATAGCCTGCCGACGCCTGCGGCGATGCCAGCCGGGGCAAAGGTGCCGGAGGAGTGCGGGTTGGAATAATAATCCATGATGGCAGCGCCGGAGCGGATGGTGGTTTCATATCCCATCAGAAGTGCCGTGAGAAACTCATTGCGCCGGACATCCTTCTCAAGCGCGGCTGCCAGAATCGGGCCGACCACAGAGGTGCCCGGATGGGCGCGGATGAGATTGTGCCCATCGTCAATATCGTAGGCATTGGAGGCATGGCCCATTGCGGTGGCGGCCCCGACAAAGCTGAAGGTCCTGTCACTGCCGATTACGGGAATATCGCCCGGGCCAAAAACTGCCTGCGCCATTTTCAGGCCAACCTTGAACTGATCGCTTCTGCTGCCGGTGATGAGGGCCCCCGTCAGGTCAACAAAGCAGCCTTTTATCCTTTCCCGGACTGCAGGGGGCAGATCCTCCCAGTCGGTGCCGAGCACAAAGTTTTCAAGCTTATAGGTGGTTTCGTATTTCATGGTGACCTCTTCCGTTGCATCAGCAGTATTCGATGGAGACATGCCGCCCGGCGAAGCAGTGCATCAGCCCTGCGTATCGGAGGCGGAATGAAACCGTATCCCCGACATGCAGGGGGGCCCGGCATTCCGTGATATCCAGAACCGTGTGATCAGAGGAGGAAGCGACCACCGCAATCCCCTCGTCCAGCGGCAGCAGGTTATACGGGTCGCCAATGTCCATGCCGCCGAGATTGAGGATCGCGCGTTTCCGGATGCCGGTGCTTATGAAGGCGACCTGCTCACCCTTCCAGTTTTTCCCCGGCTGCGACATCGGGGAAGGCGGCTTGTCACGGATCTCGCTGATCTGAGCCTCCAGTCGGGCCGTGTCCATATTCAGGCCGGAAAACGCCACACCCCGGTTCAGCTTCATATTATAGGGGTTTATAATCGTGCCGCCGAGGCGAATGTGGTTGATGATATCCGGCAGGGCCTTTCCCTTATAGATCCATAGCAGAAGGGTGGAATTACCGCCGGATACGATTTCCAGTGGGTGGCCGACCGCTGCGGTCAGCCTTTCGGCCAGTGAGGCGAAAAAGACAAGATTTTCTTCATCCGGCAAAAGACCCGACACACAGCAGTAATTCGAGGCGATTCCTGCCAGACGCAGATTGCTGCAGCTCTCGATAAACACGCCGAGCTCTTCCAGCTCTTCCGGATCGGTGATGCCGTCGCGCCGGTCGCCGATATCCGCCATGATAAGGGCGGAAGGTGTTTTGCCCTGCCGCTTCGCCTCTTCATTAAGCCACTTCGCCGTCTGCAGATCTGTTACGACCGAAATATCCGCCCAGGTAACGGCACCTGGAATATCGCAGAGAGAGGGCGCACGCAGAAGCATAGTTGTCCACTCCGGGTGCGCCTGCTTATAAGCCTGTATCTGCGCAACCCTTGAACCTGCAATCTGGCTCAGACCGCCGCGCATATAGGCTTCGGCAACGGGAATGGCAGTGTCCGCGGCCTTGGCAACACCACAGACGGCGATCCCGCGCGAGGCCATCTCCCGGTGCATGACAGCGGCGTTACCGGCAACCGCATCAAGATCGATATGGAGTTTGGGGAACAAACCGGCCATAAACTGCCCTCCCTTATTCGATGGTGAGCGAAGGGCGCAGCACGACAAATGAGAAGCACCCGAACAGCGATTCGACAAAGCGTTCGGCGTCCTCGCCGGATCGCGCTTCCGGCTTTGCGCCGTCCTGGAATATCCCGACCACGGCCTCACCGGTGAAGCAGAAACTCCTGCAGGAGCTGAAGAGCGCGTCATCGCTGGTGACGATGAGATCGCCGGGCATCAGTGCACTGAGACGCAGATCCCGCGTACGGTCAATAAAGGAGCTTCCCGCCGAGGGGGAGATAACCCCCTTCCCGCCATACAGGCCCCAGGCGGCACCATCGATGCGGGGATTGGACGGCCTTCGCGAGAGCACATCACCGCAAAGCGAGTCGTGCCGGAAAAAAAGACACGTTAGAGCTGACTTCAGATCGCCATGCAGCTTTGCGCCGAGCTTCCCATAGCAATCCAGAGCGGCATCGGAGGCGGTTTCGACGTTTAGGGATTCCGCAAGCGTTTTCGTAAAGGAGGCGCAGACCTGCTCCGCATCCTCTTCCTTCAGGATTCGGCCGCAATGCATCTCCCGGCAGAAGACCTGCATGCCGTTGACCGCTACCCGGGGAGCGGGCATTTTGCCCTCGGCTCCGGTGATCCAAAAATCAACGGCGGAGGTTTCGCCTGCGGAGAGGGTAAGCCTTCGGGGCTCACCATTGAAGAGTACTTCAACATCCCTGCCGGAAATCTCACTTTTGTTTGAGACCGTAACACGGTATCGAACCGGCTCTCCTACGCCGGCTGTGGCACCGGCCGGAATCGCCGGTTCGGCAGTGCAGACAAGACCCCGCGTTTCTTTCACCCGTTTTAACGCGTCGGGCAGAGGGTCTCCGACAATGGCGAGAGGGCGGTGAACGGAAAAACGGTGTATCTCATCGGCAAACAGATAGTTCCGGTAATTCGGCGCAAGGGCGACGGGACCGTCATTTCCCATGGCGAGGGTATCGGCCGCGCCTTCTCCGTCAAGCACTGTCCTCAGATCCTCAATATAGATGGCGCCGTGCCCTTTTTTATAGTTGCCGTGACAGGCACTGTAATCATAATCCGACATGACGCCGTATCCACTGCAGTTGATGATGGAGCCGTTTCCTGGGTAAAGCATGGTATGGCCGGTGCCCGTCGTCCGGAAAAAGGTGATCACATCGCCCGGCTCCAGAAGCCCGGCAACCTGAGCTTTCAGCGCGGCAATCTGCTCGGGGGATTCCTCGTGGGTCAGTTCATAATAAAACACCTCCGGCCGGAGCAGCTTTGTCATGTGCCAGGTCAGATCAGCCTCGAGCATGTGCCCGAAGGTCATGTAAAACAGGGCCCAGATGAAGGAGGAGCAGTCAAGATGAAGCCGGCGGGAGGGCGAAGCTGCCTCTGGCGGCGCGAATGATTCACGCCGGGGGGAGATGGTGACGACTCTGTCCATGCTGAGCTGGTCATACTGCAGCCACTCTCCCCGGAGAAAATAAGCCTCTGCCATGGCAAGAAGCGCTTCTGTTTTCAGTTTTCTTTCGATATCGTTTCCCATCATAAATAAAAGGGGGCAGGGGCATATGCCCCTGCCCTCCGGATTCCATCAGAGCTTAATAAAGTTGTTTGACTTTGAGCTTGTCGCCGCCGGGGCGAAGTCGAGTTTCCTGTCGCTGATACCGAGAATGTCCTCGGGCTTGATCCAGGGGATTCCCTGAATAGCGGAAGTCTCCTCATGCGTCAGATAACCCTTGTAGGTTGTGAGGGATCTGCGGATAAAGCCATCAGATGCGCAGGCTTCGGCAACGCCGTTGTTCAGAAGGTTGAGCAGCAGGGGAAGCGTCTCTCCGCCGAGGGCGATGGATACATCATGGGCAATTGCGCCGCCGATGTTGGAAACACAATAGTGCACAACGCCGCTGTCAACGTAACGGGGATTATCGTGGTGGGTCTCGTGGCTGGATTCGATTGCGCCCGGGTCATCGTTCGAAATATCCACAAGGACAGAGCCCGGTTCCATGGTTCGGAGCATCTCTCTGGTGATCAGGAAGTCTTTCCTGTGCTTGGGCCAGCGCACGCAGTTGATGACCATGTCGGTTGTCGGAAGGAGCTTTGCGATAGCTTCTTTCGTGCAGAACATGGTGTTAATCTTGTTGTTGTACTGATAGCCAAGATCCCGGAGGTGTCCAGCGCTGGTTGCCATGACCGTGCAGTTGGCACCGAGGGCATAGAGCACGGAAAGCGCGCCCTGGCCAACGAGGCCGCAACCGAGAATCAGCACGTTCATACCTGGGGCACCGGCAAGGCCACCGACATATTTGCCCTTGCCGCCATTGATGGTCAGCATGGATTCAAGCCCGAAAAGGGCACCCTGCTTGCCGGCGGCTTCGCAGTTGGGGGAGCCCCATCTGTGTGAGTCTTCCGCAGAGAAGGAGATGCATTTAGATTTGAGCAGTGCCTGCACCTCTTCGGGATGCGCTGCGGGATGGACACAGCAGTAAAGAATCTGATCCTCACGGAGAAGATCAAATTCCTCGGGTGCGATTTCCTTGACTTTGGCAACAAAGTCGCACTTTTCAAACACTTCTCTGTGGGTGGGCAGAATCTCGGCACCGGCAGCGGCATAGGCCTCATCGGGGAAGCCCGCCATTTTGCCGCAGTCCTTCTCGGCATAGACCTTGTGCCCGGCGCCAACGATGGAGCTGACCTCGAGCGGAGTGAGAATAACCCTGTACTCTCCTTCTTTGATGTCTTTCAGAATACCAAATGTCATTTTGCTTCCTCTTCCTGGTCCTGGACGACCGTATCTGTATTTTCCAGTTCCTCCCATCTGTTGCAGGCGACAAGGTGCCCCGGGCAGACCTCCTCGAGCTCTGGTGTCTTTCTGCAGGCTTCACAGGCATAGTTACAGCGCTTGTAGAAGCGGCACTCGTCCGGCGGGTCGATCGGCGAGGTGATCTCACCTTTAATGATAATGCGCTCACGCTTTGCCGACAGATCGGGAACCGGTATCGCAGAAAGCAAAGCCTGAGTATAGGGATGGCGCGGGTTCGCGAACAGCTCTTCGGATGGAGCCATTTCAACAATTTTTCCGAGATACATGACTGCAATCTCATCGGAAAAATGATTTACAACAGAAAGATCGTGCGTGATAAAGATAAAGGTCAGCCCCATCTCGGCCTGCAGCGTTTTGAGGAGGTTGAGAATCTGCGCCTGGATGGAAACGTCAAGCGCGGAAACCGGCTCATCGCAGACAATAAACTGGGGCTCCATCGCCAGCGCTCTTGCAATGCCGACACGCTGCCTTCGCCCTCCGTCCAGCTCGTGGGGATAGGTGTTGAAAAGCCGTGGGGCAAGCCCAACGGTGCTCATCAGGCTGTTCACACGCTCGTCTATTTTATCCTTGCCACGGCTAAGGTGGTTTGCGATGATCGGCTCGGCGATGATCTGACTGACGGTTTTTCGCGGATCCAGCGAGGAATAGGGATCCTGGAAGATCAGCTGCATATCCCGGCGGGCTTTTTTCAGCCCCCCCTTCGAGAGTCTGCAGATATCCCGTCCGTTAAAGAGAATCTGCCCGCCTGTGGGCTCTGTCAGGCGCAGGATAGCGCGGCCGGTTGTCGTTTTGCCGCAGCCGGACTCTCCGACAAGACCAAGTGTCTTTCCCTTTTTGATGCTGAAGGATATATCGTCAACGGCATGGACGGTCCCGCGCTTCGTCTTGAAAAACTTTTTCAGGTTTTTTACTTCAAGCAGGTTTTCGTCCATTACGATATCTCCTTGCGATTAATGCGGAAGTCCTTCTCCTCATACCGCGAGCACCGCACATAGTGCGTGTCGGATATGCGGATGTCCTTCTGCTCCTTTTTGCAGACCTCGCACGCATACGGGCAGCGTGGCCAGAAGGCACATCCGGAGGGAAGATCGGTCGGATCCGGCGTGAAGCCCTGGATGGGCGTGAGCATCGCCTTGCGGTCGTTCAGATTCGGGATCGAGTTGAACAGCCCCTCGGTATAGGGGTGCTTCGTGCGGTTGAATACGTCCTCCAGCGTTCCCTTTTCAATGATGCTGCCGGCATACATGACGGCGACTTCATCGCAGATCTCCGCCACAATGCCGAGGTCATGGGTGATCATGATGAGAGACGTGCTGTATTTTTCGCGCAGGCTGCGGATCAGATCCAGCATCTGCGCCTGGATTGTGACATCAAGGGCGGTCGTCGGCTCATCCGCGATCAGCAGCTTCGGATGGCATGCGAGGGCGATGGCAATGACCACGCGCTGCTTCATCCCGCCGGAAAACTGGTGCGGATACTCGTTTGCACGCTCGCCGGGGATGCCGACCAGCTCTAGCATGTCGATCGCCCGCCGGGTAGCCTCGGCCCTGGAGACATCCTCGTGCAGGAAGATGCTCTCGGCAATCTGCTCGCCCACGGTAAAGACGGGGTTGAGCGCCGTCATAGGGTCCTGGAAGATCATGGAGACATCCTTGCCCCGGATCTGCTCCAGCTCCTTGATCGGCATGCTGATGATATCCCTCCCGTCGAGGCTTAGCTTCTCACACTCCACGACCCCGGGAGGATCGGGGACGAGGCGCAGGATGGAAAGCGCAGTGGTTGTTTTCCCGGCGCCGGTCTCACCTACGAGGCCAATGGAATGTCCCTTCTCAAGCTGGAGGCTGAGACCGTTGACGGCCCTGACAATCCCATCGTCTGTTTCGAAACGGACAACGAGGTTTTCAATATCAAGAATACGATTGTTTTCCACGCTGCCTCCTGTCACTGCTTGAGCTTGGGATCAAGCGCGTCACGGAGTCCGTCACCCATCAGGTTGAAGGAGAGCACCGTGATCATGATTGCGAGACCCGGGAAGATGGTGAGATACATGTAGTCCCGCATGAACTCTCTGCCTTCCGAGAGCATCGCGCCCCACTCCGGCATCGGGATGGGGACACCGAGCCCCAGGAAACTCAGGCCGGAGGCGCAGAGAATGGCACTTGCCACACCCATGGTCACCTGTACGATGATGGGGGAGAGCGCATTCGGCAGAACATGGTTGAACATGATGCCCAGATCGCCGACGCCGGCAACCCTGGCAGCCTCAATATACTCCTGGTCTCTTACGGGAAGGACAGCTGCGCGGGTTGTGCGGCAGTACATCGGCGCGTATACAAGGCCGATTGCCAGCATCAGAACCCCAATGGACTGGCCGAATGCCGTCATGAGCGCAACGCCCATGAGGATACTCGGGATACCGGTGAAGACCTCACAGAACCGAAGAATCAGATCCTCGATAAACCCGCCGTAATAACCTGCGATCAAACCCAGTGTCACCCCGACGATGCAGCTGATCGCAACCGCCACAACGCCGACGGATAGTGAGTATTTCGTGCCGTATATGACCCTGGTAAAGACATCCCTGCCGTAGTTGTCGGTGCCGAACCAGTGCTCGGCGCTCGGCTTCTGGAACTTTTCCTTGATGTGCTGCTTTACGATGTCCTTCTTGAAATCATAGAAGAACTGGGCGAAGATGGCGACAAAAACAATGATCACAACCAGCACAAGGGCGATCATCGCACTGGGGTTTTTCTTGTAGTTTCTCCATACTTCCGCGGCTATGCTGCGCTTCTTGTACTGTTTCTGGCCGGAAACTTCGGCTTTTTTCTTCTTTCGTGCCATATCCGTCTCCTTACTTTGAATACCGCGCCTTGACCCGCGGGTCGACATACGCGTAGGCGATGTCAACAATCAGAAGGGTCAGGTTCAGCATCAATGTAAACATGATAATACAGCCTGTGGCGAGCGTCATGTCCCGCGAGTTGATGGCTGCCACGGTAAGCCGGCCTATTCCCGGCCAGGCAAAAACGGTCTCGATGGCTACGGCGCCGCCGAAGGCATTGCCGAGCGTTGAACCGAGAACGGTGATAATCGGAATGAGGGCGTTTTTCAGAGCGTGCTTCCGGATGACCTGCTTTTCGCTGACGCCCTTGGCCCGTGCGGTCCGCAGATAATCCTGCCGGATTACATCGAGCATCGAGGAACGCGTGATTCGGGTGAGGTTTCCTGCCTGCTCCGTGCCGAGGGTAAGTGCCGGCAGAATTAGGTATTTGAAGCTGCCCGAGCCGCCGGAGGGGAAGAGCTTGATCTTATAGGAGAACGCGAAGATCAGCAGCAGACCGAGCCAGAATGCCGGCATTGAAACGCTGATCATCGACAGGACTACGCTGCTGCCGTCCAGCCAGGTGCGGTGGTGCGTGGCTGCGGCAATCCCAAGAGGAATTGAGATCAGAAGCGCTATGACAATTGAGGCGAACGCCAGCTTCAGCGTGGCCGGCAGACGTTCGATAAAAACTTCCATGACCGGCCGCTTCAGGGACAGCGAGGTGCCCATGTCGCCGTGGAGAAGGTTCCACAGGTACCTGCCGTAGCGCTGCAGAACCGAGCCGTTGAGACCCATCTCTTCGCGGAGCATCTCGATCTGCTCAGGCGTCGCGTCTGCCGGGGCCATCTGTGAGACAATATCGCCCGGGGCGAGGTCCATCAGAAAGAAAACGACGAACGAGACACAGATCAGCACAGGTATCATCAGCAGCAGCCGTCGGATAATATATCGTGCCAAAACTACCTCCTAAATAAGCGCGATAAAGCCATGGATGATCATGGCTTTATCGCAGTGCGCGAAACGAAAGGACTTACTGACCCAGATAGAGCTCGGCCGTCTTGAACTGGTGAACAAGACCCGGGTGGAGTCTGGCACCGGTGACACCGGCTCTGGTGCCGAGGGTGAGGGTCGGCTGGGCAACGGGAACCATGGCGACCATTTCCTCGACAAGGAGCTTCTGCAGCTCGGTGTAGATCTCCTGCCTCTTTTCGGGATCAGTTTCTCCCGCGCCGGCATCGATCAGCTCGTCAATGTGCTTGTCATCCACGTGGCAGTAGTTTCTGCCGCCGGTGGAATAGATTGGGTTGCGGTACATGTAGTCGGCGTTCTTGCCGGGGGTCCAGGAGGAGATGGTGAGCTCGACGCCGGAGGTGGTGCCGTCGGAGGTGTTGAGCTCGGTGAGGGCGGAGTTCTGCATGATCTCGATGCTGACATCAATGCCGTAGTCGGAAAGCTGCGACTGCAGGTTAGTGGCCATCTTTGTTCTGTGGTCCGCGTCGGAGGTTACAAGCTTAATCTGCAGACCGTCGCAGCCCAGCTGCTCGAACAGCTCCGCGGCCGCATCAGGATCATAGGGGATGCCTTCGATCTCGCTGTAGTAACCCGAGTCCCTGCAGTGCCAGTTGGTGGATTCCACGGCATTGCCGTCCCAGGCGGCATAGATGAGCTCTTCCTTGTCAACGCCCATGGCAACGGCGCGGCGGAAGTCGACATTGGAAACGATGGAATCGGCATTCTTCAGGTTGAAGCCGATGAAGTTCTGGGTACGGCCGACTTCGGTGACGAGCTCCAGATTCTCATCTTCCTGAAGTCTGGTGTAGTCGGTGGCGGAGGGGCTCATGATAATGTCAACCTCGCCGTTTTCAAGGGCGATCATACGGGCGGAGGCCTCGGGGATCATCTTGAAGGTGAGCTTTTCGGTGTGCGGAACATCATAGAGCGTGCAGTCGTCGAAGCGCACGAGGGTGACGTGATCGCCGGGGACGATCTCATCATACATCCACGGGCCGGTGCCGATCTTGACGGCCTCGGCTTCATCCATGGTCTCAAAGGCTTCCTTGGAGAGAATGGCCAGGGAGTTGGCGGCGAGGGTGTAGTTGAAGTCAACGTCGCCCTGGACGAGCTCCAGCTCAAAGTTCAAGTCGTCGATCTTGTTGAAGGTCTTGATCTTCGCGGCATAGGAAGAGGTGGTGGAATGCTGGGGGGCTCTCTCCATCAGCGTGAACTCCACGTCATCAGTGTCAAGGATCGTGCCGTCGTGGAACTTTACGCCCTCCTTCAGTTTGAAGGTCCAGTGGGTCGGGTCGATCATTTCCCAGCTCTCCAGAAGCTCGCCTTCGTTGTTCATGGTGTCCAGATTCGTGTCGGTGAGCAGGTCGCAGGTGCAGTCCTGGATGATCTGGTTTGTCTCGGCGGTGGTCTCCATCGGGTCGGGCTCGGTGAATTCATCCGCCATGGCAATGACAATTTCTTTCTTGTAGCCCTCGGCAGTAACCTCGTCGGCCGCAAAAGCAGAGACGCTGAGCGAGGCAAGCATCATGAGAGCGAGAAGAACTGACAGTACTTTTTTCATTCCTTTTACCTCCGTCTGGTAAGATTTAATGCAGGTACAAAAGAAATGGCCGGCGCAATATGCGGCCGGCTAAAGAAAGAATATGTCAAGACTCTGGACAAACTGACAATTAATTCCATAGCTCTCCGCAAATGATGCGACAGTCGTACGGATATTCTCCGCACGCCCAGAGATGATTTGCAGGATCATCTCTTCGGCAGCTGCCCCTTTCCTTCTGACAAAACGGATATGCGGTCCAAAATCAGTTGTACTCTTGACAGCCGCGCCTCTATTCAAAATAATTGTACCATATGCATTTTTAAGCATCTTAGCACAGATGCATGGAGGTGTCAACAGGATTTTATACGTTTTTCAGGCTGTGTATAGAATCTGCCGGATGGCGGTGAGACGCTTCTATGCTTTCCTCCGCAGAGGCAGAAGCATTACGCCGAGAATGATGGCGACTGCAAGGGCGGCTAGAAAAATATTCTGATTGGGGAGAAAGCTTGTTGTTCCATCGTTGTTGAAGATGAGCTCGGCATTTCTCAGCACAGCGGAGCCAATAGCCGGCCCGATGACGCCGGGAATCAGAACCTGCCCGATAATCCGCACACCCTGAAACTGCCCGGAGCGATTATCGGGGATGCAGTCGCGGATCTTTGCGCCAAAGACAGCCATGCCGGTGAGGTAGCCTGTCATCATCAGGAGAGAACCAATAAAAACAGGGATCGTTGCGCGGCAGAAATAGAGCAGGATATAGCCCGTACAGAGCATCGCGAGCACAGGCCAGATGCTGCGGAAGAAACCAAGCCGGTCAATCACTCTGCCGTAAAACGCGGTTACAGCGGCGGCAAGCAGAATGGCCGGAGCCATGATCAGAACATAGTTTGCCATGCCCAGGGACTGCTCATAGTAGATGATCAGATAGGGCATGAAGATCTGAATCGAGATGCCAAAAACCGCAAAGCACAGAAGCACCCGGTAGAGCAGGCCGTTCTCAAGGCAGGTGGACGGGCGGAAGCTGTAGAGAATTGTGCTGCCAAGGGGGGCGGTTTCGCGCTTCAGCGCAGGGGAATCTTCAATCAGGAAAAACCCGAGAATGCCGATCAACGAGGTGACCAGGCCGATGATGTAATAAATGGTCTTCCAGCTGGAGGCCTGGTTGAGATCAAAGCCCATAAAGCCGCCGAAGACAACCAGAATCGAGACAAGAGGCATCATGGAGTTAAAGCCCTCAATTTTCCCGCGGTTTGTCTCGTCACCGCGGTCCGTAAGCCAGGCGTTGTAGGCGGCATCGTTGGCTGTCGAGCCAAAGAAGGTCATGACGCAGTCCATCACGATCGTGAGCGCAACGCTTTTGATATAGGCGAAAAAGACAATGCTGAGTCCCCAGATCAGATAGCCGACGCTCATGAAGGCCTTGCGCTGCCCCAGTTTATCGGAAACTGCACCCATCAGGATAGTCGTGAGCGCGGCAACCACGGCGCTCGCCATCACCATGACCGAGATATCCGAGGCCGACGCGTGGAACATCTTATAGATGAAGACATTGAAATACATGTTCTCCACAACCCACGCGACCTGACCCATCAGGCCGAAAATCAGCATCGCAGTCCAGAATTTCCCGTCAAGCCGGTTCTGATGCATGATACCACTCTCCTTCTGAAGTTCCGGGTCCAGTATAGCACAACTGCCCGGAAGGTCAAGAAGACGGAATTACCTGTGTCTGACATCCGGGAGCGTATAAAAACGCTTGACAAAGCATGAGCGGGATGGTACTATGAAAGCAGTTAATGAATGCTAACTGCGTATCGGCCTGCCGGAAGGCCGTTTTTAAAGACACGCGGGTTAGAACTGATTAACCTATGCAGGCAGGATTTTACACCGTCCAAACAGGCAAAACCACAGGAAAAGAGGTGCTTCAATGAGTGTTGTTATTGTTGGTGGAAACGAACGGATGGAACGCCGCTATAAGGATCTGTGCGAGGAATATAAGTGTCAGGCTAAAGTCTTTACCAAGCCGCGCGGCGGCCTGCGTGACAAGGTTGGAAGCCCGGATCTGATGATCTTTTTCACCGATACCATGTCCCACAAGATGCTGCGCGGAGCCATGTCTGAACTGAAGGGGCAGAGCACCATCATTGAGCACTGCAGCAGCAGCTCAATGTCTGCCCTGCGGAATGTGCTGGAAAAGCACGCCGGATGATCCGGGAAGAAGCCCTGAAGAAACAAAACCGAGTCCATTGATCACAGTTTACACTGCACGATCAAAAGACTCGGTTTTTGCTTCCCGTATGAGCTGCTGTGGGTAATCAGGCCTCGGCGATGATACGGCGGATGACCTTCTCGCAGCGTTTTTTATTGTAGACAACCGGCACGGGGTAGACGGGATTGGCTTCGGCCAGCGCCCACTTGATCATCTGCGGGATGTCCTCTTCCCTGATGAAATCAAACCCGGTCGGGATGTTCATGCGTCTGTTCATGGCGCGGATTTCGGCAATGAAGGCCTTTGCCTTTTCCGCGTCTGTGCCGGTGTAGCAGACACCCGTTAGCTCGGCCAGATGCGCAAGCTTCTCCTCAACGGCCTCGCCGTAGTCCTCCAGAACGATGGGCAGGATTACCGCGTTGGCCAGACCGTGGGGGGTGTTGTATAGCCCGCCGAGGGTATGCGCGATCGCGTGCACATTGCCGACGCCTGCCCGCGTGAAGGCGAAGCCTGCCTTGTAGGCGGCGATCAGCATCTGGGTGCGGGCTTCCATGTCGTTGCCGTCGTTGTATGCGCGCTCAAGATATTCGAAAATCTCACACACGGCTTCCTCCGCAAGACGGATGCTCTCGTGAGTGTTGTAGGTCCAGCAGAGATAGGCCTCGACGGCGTGGGTCAGCGCGTCCATGCCGGTGGTGGAGGTGATCTTCTGCGGGAGGTCACGGGTCATCTCGGGGTCAAGGACCGCGTACTTCGGTACCAGATGCAGATCCATCAGGGCGTATTTGTGATGCGTATCGCTGTCGGTAATCACAGCGGCTATGGTGGTCTCAGACCCGGTGCCGGCGGTGGTGGGCACGGCGATATAGGGAGGGATCTTCCTGCCGACCTTCAGAAGCCCGGCCATTTTGCCGACCTCGGTCTTCGGGCGCACGACCCTTGCCGCGGCAGCCTTGGCGGCGTCCATGGGCGAACCGCCGCCGATGGCAATGAAGCCCTGGCAGCCTTCCTGCAGATAGAGGGCCTGGATTTTGTTGACGGTGTTGACCGAGGGGTTGGCCTCGACCTGGTCATAGTGCGTGTAGGCGATGCCCGCACTGTCGAGCTCCTTCAGGATTTTGGGAGCGAGCTTTTTGCCTACGGTCGGCCCGGTGACGACCATGACCTTTTTCACTTTTTCCTTCTTCAGGATCCCAGGGATCTTCTGAATCGCCCCGACACCGGAGACCGGAATCGGCCGCCGCCAGTAAAGACAGCGCGCGCCGACGTTGAACACGGCCTGAAAGCCGCGGTAATAAGCCTTGTTGACAATACTCATTCTTTTTTCCTCCTGACAGGATCTTGGATGCCGTCAGTTTACCATTCATGCGGAAAAAGTTCAATCAGAAATATTTTCCTTTGCAAAAGGCGGGTTTTGATATATGATAGGAGCACGCAAAGCGCATGACACGGAGGGATGCAGAGATGACGAATTACTGTGGTTACATGGGTAAAGTGCAGATGCTGGATCTGGGCACACGGCGTGTTTCGGACTATGTCTGGACGGACGTTGCCAGAGAAAGATACATCGGCGGCAAGGCCATGGCCTCGAAGATCCTTTATGATAATCTCACCGGGAAGGAAACGCCCTTCGGGGAGGACAACCTAATTGTAATCGCCACCGGCCCGCTGACCGGGACGGGTGCGCCGTCCTCCAACCGCTTTGATATCTCGTCCCTCTCCCCTCTGACGGGGATCACCTCCTCTTCCAACTGCGGAGGGAACTTCGGGCACTATCTGAAAAAGGCAGGCCTGGACGCGCTCATTATCCGCGGAAAATGCGATGAACTTACCTGGCTGGAGATTGGCAATGGTGTGTTTATCTTCCACCCGGCGGATGAGCTTCGCGGGATGAAGACCGGGGAGACCCAGACAGCCTTGGCGGAGAAGCTGAAGGAAGCGCACGGGAAACCCGTGAACTGCGGGATGGTCGTGATCGGGCCGGCGGGGGAAAACCTTGTGCGCTATGCCTCGGTGATCAGCGGAGAGCGGGCCGCGGGGCGCGCCGGCATGGGCGCGGTCTTCGGCAGCAAGAACCTGAAGGGGATCGTCGCGTACGGGAACGCAATCCCGACGATATATGACAAGGAAAAGACCGCAGCCCACAACAAAAAGTGGGTGCAGGCGATACGGAAACATCCGCTGACGGGCGAACAGCTGCCCCGGATGGGTACTGCCGGGCTGGTGAGTTCGATGCAGGTTCACGGGCTGCTCTCCACACGCAACTATGCTAAGGGGCAGTTTGAACACTTTGAAGCCGTCAGCGGAGAAGCCCTCGCAGAGGATCTGAACATTTCCAACAACGGCTGTCTCAGCTGCCCGATCCGGTGCTCGCGCCGGGTTCCGGTGGACGGGAAGAATGTCAAGGGACCGGAGCTGGAGACACTGGGTCTTCTGGGCGGCAACATTGAAAACGCCGATCTGGAGAAGATCTGCCGCTGGAACTATGAGCTGGACGAGCTGGGCATGGATACGATCTCCACCGCGGGCACAGTCGCCTGGGCCATGGAGGCTAACGAAAAGGGCCTCTGGGACAATGGCCTCGCCTTCGGGCAGACGGAGAAGCTCTCGCAGGTCTTTGAAGACATCGCGCACCGGCGCGGGATCGGGGCGGAGCTTGCCGAGGGCAGCAAACGCCTGAGCGAGAAATACGGCGGAACCGAGTTTGCCATCCAGTCCAAGGGGATGGAGCTTGCAGCCTACGAGCCGCGCCGCGCGGTCGGGCAAGGCCTGGGCTACGCGGTCGCCAACCGCGGCGGCTGCCATCTCAACGGCGGTTATCTGGTGGTGCTGGAGGGCCTGGGGCTGAATGTCAACGGGCAGACGCCGCAGGGCAAGGCAGACCTCTGCATGGTTATGCAGGATCTGATGGAAACGATCTCGATGGGCGGGCAGTGCCTGTTTACCTCCTACGGCGTGGTCCCCGGTTTCCTGCTGCGCAGGCCCAACGGCGTGATCACAAAGACAGTCAACGCGGCGGTTCCCTTTGTGGGACCGGTGGTCAGGATCCTGAACCGGTTCCCGGAAATCGCCTGCTTCAAGCTGCCGCTGCTTCCATACCCGTATGAGCTGGAATACACAACGGGGATGAAAATGAATATCGGCAAATTTATCCGATGCGGCGAGCGCAGCTATAACGTGGAGCGCGCCGTCAACGCGAGGTTCGGCGTCTCGGCTGCGAACGACAAGCTGCCGAAGCGGCTGACGGATATTCCGCAGGATCCGAAGAATCCCAGGACCCGCGTACCTCTGGAGCAGATGAAGAAAACCTATTACCGCGCGCGTGGCTGGGAGAAAAACGGCCTGCCTTCCGAAAAGAAGCTGCGGAGCCTGGGGATCTTCTGATGGCAGCGGTGACCGTAAAGCTCTTCGGCACCCTGCGGCTGGACAGCGGCGTGAAGGTATTTACAGCGGAGGCGGACCGTGTACGCGATCTTTACCCCGCGATCCTGGCAGAAATCCGACGCCGAAAACCGGAGAGCCGGCTGACGGAAAAGGAGCTGCACTCGTGTCTGGCTGCCGTCAACGGGCAGCAGGCGAATCTCCGCACAAAGCTGCGGGACGGTGACGAGGTATACTTTTTCCCGGCGGTGGCGGGAGGATAAAAGAACAGAAGCAAAACAGCTTTTGCCCAGGGGATGGATGCATCCTCTCTGCAAAAGCTGTTTTTATGAACGCCGGGAGAATTCCGGACTGCTCAGGAATGATGATGGTGCTCGTGATCGGTGGAGCCGTCAGAAAAAAGCATATCCATACCATGGCTGATGGCTTCAATAACCGAAAGCAGATTTTCCCTGGCGGCCTTTTCGCTGCCGGGAAGATTGACGATCAGCGTTTTCCCGCGGATTCCCGCCGCACTGCGGCTCAGACAGCCGCGGGGAGTAATCTGCAGGCTTGCCCAGCGCATGGCCTCGGGGATGCCGCGCGTCTCGCGCTCGACCACGGCCAGAGTGGCTTCGGGTGTGATATCGCGCTGCGAAAATCCGGTGCCGCCGGTTGTCATGACGAGAGCGATTTTTTTCTCGTCCGCGCAGCGGATCAGCTCCGCCTCAATCTGATCCTTTTCATCCGGGAGAATGGAGGTATAGACAACCTCAAAGCCGGCGTCCTCCAGGATGCTCTTCACGGCCGGCCCGCTGGTGTCAACGCGCTCGCCGCGGGAACCCTTGTCGCTGATGGTGATCACTGCTGCTGAATACTTCATCTGTTTGCCCCCTGCTAATAGTTTTTTGTATGGTTTTACTGTATTTTCGGATGCCTGCCACGTTGCGGGGAAAGCATCTGCTATGCGCCCAAATGCAGGCCGGCTGCCGCGCATTCTCCGACCAGTATGCCTTCCGCGGAGGCAGAATCGGCAATGTCGTGTACGTGCCGGCAGTTTCCCGCCAGATACAGCCAGTCGCGTTCTCCGATATCCTGAACAAGCGTTTGCTCGGGGATCAGTCCGAGGGCGGTCACAAGGGTGTCGCACGCGGAATATTCCCTTGTCCCGGTTTCCAGATTCTTTATCGTCACCCCGGAAATACGCCCTCGGCCATGGATTTCAGATACTGTCACGCCGGTACGCAGCGGGATCTGATATGCCTCGATGCAGCGGTGATAGTTCCTCGCCATGCCGCCATAATGCGCTTGCTGCTCCAGAACGGCAATCACATGCTTCCCCTCCAGGGTAAAGCGCCGGGCCATAATCATCCCGAGGTCACCGCTGCCGAGGATGAGAATCTCATCTCCGAGGTCCTGGTGCCGCAGGTTGATCATCTCCTGGGCCTGGCCGGCGGTGAAGATTCCGGCCGGCCTCGTCCCCGAAACCGGAAGAGAGCCGATCTGGTGCTCCCGGCAGCCGGCGGCCAGAATCAGCCGCGCAAAGGCAATCTGATCAACAGTACCCCTGCTGGATACAATTGCTTTTCTGTCTTCAGAAACCGAGAGTACCTCCGTCTGCGGGAGGAAGCGCACGTCGGTTCGGCTCAGCTGCTGAATCAGATGCGCTGCATATTCAGGTCCGGTCAGCTCATGCCCGAAGGAAGCCATGCCAAAGCCCTCATGCCGGCACTGCGGAAGAATCCCGCCCGGGGCCTCGCCGCGGTCAACCAGCAGAATATCCCGGCAGCCCGCGTTCCAGGCGGAAACCGCTGCCGAAATCCCTGCGGCGCCGGCACCGATAATCAGCAAATCACAAACTGCCATGGCGTTCCCTCAGAATTTCGGATCCTCGGCCGTCTTTGGTAACGGCATGCTCCGGGATCTGCAGCGTGCGGCTGAGAAGCTCCAGAACCTTCTGCTGGCAGCGGGCGCCCTGACACCTGCCCATGCCGGTACAGACACGGCGCTTGACGCCATCGACCGTGACAGCGCCGCGGCGGATGGCCTCCAGAATTTCTCCTTTTGATACATCCTCGCAAATGCAGACAATCTCACCGAAATCAGGCAACTGTGCTGCAAACTGTTTCCTTTGTGCGAAAGTGAGCTCATGCACACGGGGGATGCCCTTTCTTACAGGATTAAAGGCCGGGTTTGACTGTGCGTCCAGCTCGTAGGCCAGCTGCCCAGCAATATGCAGGCCGAGCTCGCGGGCGCAGGTCAGGCCGGGTGTCCGGATACCGATCAGGCTCCAAAACCCGGACGCGGGATGCTCGATGACAAAGCTGTTGATTCTTCGGCCATCCCTGTACTGCGGGATCGGGCGCACCGCCGCAAAGGAGCGGATGGTATCCTCTAGGTTCAGTTCCGGGATCAGCTTTTTGGCAAGCGTCCTTACGGAGGCGAGGCCATCTTCACTGGCAGCATAATCCAGGCTGTTCTCCCGCTCCGAAGGGCCGACCAGAAGGCTGCCCCCGACCGTGGGAACCATGGTGAGCCCTTTTCCTTTCTCTTCCGGTTCATACTGCAGGATATGCGATGGCTTTGCAGCCGTCCTGTCCAGAAGCAGGTAATCGCCCGCTGTGGGGGCGATGCGGATATCGGAGGGGAAGAGAAGTGCATGAACGCGGTCTGCGGAAAGACCCGCACAGTTGACCACCGCGCGGGCAGAAAGCTCTCCCCGGTCCGTCTGCAGACGGTAGACGCCGGAATCTGCGAGAATTCCTGTAACACTCGTATTCAGCCTGAGCTGTACACCGTTCTGAATAGCATTTTCACAGGCAGCGATGCCCAACTGCCATGGGTTGACAGTCCCTGCGGTGGGAGAATACAGCGCAAGACGCACATCCGGATTCAGGGTGGCTTCGTGTTCACGGGCCTCTTCTCCGCTGATCAGGCGCAGCCCGGGGACATGGTTTTCCATTCCCTGCAGATATTTCTTCCGGAGAACAGCGTCGGCCTTCTCACCGAAGCTCAGCATCATGGAACCGCAGCGGGAAAAGGGCACATCCAGCTCCCTGCAGAGCTGCTCGAACCCGGCGTTGGCGCGGACGGTCATCTCCGCCTTCAGAGTACCGGGTTTGTGGTCATACCCGGGATACACAATGGCTGTGTTGGCACGGGAAATGCCGGTGCAGACATCCCCCCGTGTTTCAACCAGTACGGTTTTCAGCCTCCAGCGGCAGAGTTCTCTTGCTGCAAAGCAGCCCAAAAGACCGCCGCCGATGACAGCAACGTCAAAACTCTCAGCCCCGGCCATCATCGTGCATCTCCGCCCTGGTTGGACTGCGGAAACTGACGGGAGATCTCCTCCCGCAGGCAGCTTTTCCATCTCAGCTTCTGATCGCCGGAAAGCTCCAGCCGGTTGACCTCGGAATAGCCCGGGGCGCGTCCGGACCAGTATCGTTTGTTTTCATGAAGAATTGTATCCAGGGACAAGGCAGTCACCATCCGTCCATTCACTCTGCATTTATCCTATACTGTACCACGCGGAGGGCGCCGAGGCAAGTCCCCCGGCGAAATATCCCCCCCAGGGGCTTCCGCACGGTACCGCAGGAAGGTATAATAAAGGAAAAACAGAATGGAGAATGAAAACAGCCCGAAAGGAAAAGAATTTCTCCCGGATAGAAGGAAATACCCGATTCGCTTGCATTCCGCAGCTGAAACAAGTATACTCCGGCTGAAACAAATAAACGATTGTTTAATTGTCTGGCTGCGAAGACGAACAGCGGATTGAGGGTGATGATATGAACAGGAAACAGAAAAAGATGCTTCGGCGTATTCTGATTGCGGCATTGCTGATGATTGCGCTGCACTTTGCGGCGGAGGCATATGGAGACCGTATTCATGAACCGGTGTGGTTTCTGCTGTATCTGGTGCCATACCTGACTGTCGGCTATGATATTCTGATCAAGGCCGGGAAGGGAATCCGCAACGGCAGGGTTTTTGACGAGAATTTCCTGATGGCGGTTGCCACCATCGGCGCGATCGCCATTGCACTGATCAGACAGAACGGCGATTATACCGAGGCTATTGCCGTCATGCTTTTCTATCAGGTAGGAGAATTGTTCCAGAGCTATGCCGTGGGCAAAAGCCGCCGCAATATCACGGCGCTGATGGATATCCGCCCGGACTATGCCAATGTGGAGCAGAATGGTGAACTGGAACAGGTTGACCCGGATGAAGTGGAGATCGGCACGGTCATTGTTGTAAAGCCGGGTGAGAAAATCCCCATCGACGGCATCGTTGTCGAGGGCGTCAGCACGCTGGACACAAGCGCGCTGACCGGGGAAAGCATCCCCCGGGAAGTGAAGAAAAATGACGAGGTTATCAGCGGCTGCATCAATCAGAGTGGTTTGCTGAAGCTGCGGACTACAAAGGAATTTGGCGAATCCACGGTGTCAAAGATTCTGGACATGGTGGAGAACGCCACCTCAAGAAAATCGCGTTCGGAGGCGTTTATTTCCCGCTTTGCAAGGATCTATACGCCCGCGGTATGCATCTGCGCTCTGGCACTGGCCGTTCTGCCGCCTGTCTTTTTCCTCCTCAGCGGGAAGGCTCCCGGATGGGGTGACTGGATTTACCGCGCACTGACGTTCCTGGTCATCTCGTGCCCGTGCGCGCTTGTCATTTCGATTCCGCTGAGCTTCTTCGCGGGAATCGGCGGCGCAAGCCATGAGGGCGTGCTTGTCAAGGGCTCGAACTATCTGGAGGCACTTTCCAAAACGAAAGTGGTTGCCTTTGACAAGACCGGTACCATGACCATGGGCGTTTTCGAAGTCAACGGAATCCATCACAGCAGCATGGATAACGCGAAGCTTCTGGAGCTTGCCGCGCATGCCGAGATTTTTTCCACGCATCCGATTGCCCGCAGCATCCAGAAGGCGTGGACAGACGGTGCCGTATTCTCGGATGACGGGGAGCGGGTTCAGAATACCACCGGGGCTGCAGAGCG
>CADBNC010000075.1 GCA_902795885.1 Oscillospiraceae bacterium | reverse complement strand
TCTCCTTCATCCGCAAACGCCGTTACCGGGAACAGCGTGAGAAGGAAGACCAGCAGAAGCATACTCGCAATCGTACTTCTTGTTTTTTCTCCGTTCTTTCATAAATCCTCTCTCTTTCTGTTTGGATTTTACCTGACAATGATTATGAAACGCGATGGCTTTTCTCCTATCGCATCAGGGAGACTTCTTCCTCCGTGATGTCGTCTTTTCCTTCGCCGTTTGCATCGACGGTGTACCAGGCGGAGGTCGCCGTATGCTCAACACCATCGTTGTCCACAACCTCATACAGATGGATGGTAAATGTGCCGTCCCCGTTCTCGGTCACTTCCGCGTTCGGCGGGAAAAAGCCTGTGGTCCGGAAGTAATAAATCCTTGCCCACATGCCGAGGTCTTCCGGCTCGTAGGGGCCTTCGCCCTCCGGCCGCGGGTGGCTCTGTTTTTCGCCTTCATCCCGGGTAACGCCAACCGGGCGCATGACATAGGTGCCGGTCAGAAGATTGTCTTCCTCGCCTCCGGCCAGGGTCTTTTCATCCCGCTCGACTTTCATAACGGCAGCGTCAAGGTAAAACTGCAGCGTCAGATCCTTAAACCATTCGGAGCAGTCATTCCCCTTCAGATCCTGGATCTGCCGGATCCGCAGGCCGCCGTCCGTGCTCTCGGCACTGGAGAGATCCAGAACAAAGCATTTCTCGTAAAACGTCGGGTCACCGGAGCGGAAGAAGCAGTGCAGAACCAGATTATCCGAGACCGCGCCTGAGAAATCCAGCCAGTACTTCGGCATTCCGTTCTCAAGGCAGAAAAGATAGCCATCGGAAAGGCCCGATTTCTGATCCACATCCTCGTCCGAAAGGAATTCGCAATTTGCGATGACATCCTCCAGCATGGTGCCGATTGTCATATCGAGCTCGTCAATCTCCTTGGAGGCAAACATATAGGCCAATCCGTCAACGATGAACACAATACGTCTGTCCCGGACCTGATAGCCGCTGACCAGATAGCTGTAGTCAATCTCGAAGCCCTTCCTGTCCCCGATGGTCTTTCGGGCTATATCGGCAGTAACCTCGAGATCCGGATACTGCCCCTGCATATATTCGGTGAATTCGTCCAGGAAGGCCACCGCATCGTCATAGTGGTAGGTTCTCACCATGACATAGGGAATGGAGCCATCCTCCTGCGCGTAAATGTAATACTCGCTCCCCTTCAGGGCTGCCGTTGTCCCCTCGGGTACCGCAATCCGGATATTCCAGTTCGCAAGCGTGTCTACATTCTCTCCTTCGGCAAAGCAGACCGTTGAAAACAGCATGCACAGCATCAGGAGGAAACACAATACGGAAAGGAATCGTTTCATACTCTCTCCAATCACATCATCCATTGCCTGTTCGGCATTATCAAACATACTGTGTGCAAACATAATTTTCCCTAATTTATAATTATACACGATGGTCGGAAAAATGTCGAGAAAAAGATGCCGGCGTCGTATTAAAATTGCTTCCCGAAAAGTGGAGCCGCCCCCTGGGTCTCTCCGGGTGGAAACCGGCAGAAACAGGGGGGGCGGGAAAGAACACAGTCCGGGCAGGCCGACTGCTTTTATTCAACCGGGAAGAACATGGTAAACACATTGCTGCGATCCGGAATATGAAAGTTTTATTCTTTCCAAAGAAAAGAGCTGCCCGGCAATGGGGCAGCCCTTATGAGCACTATGCAATTGACTGTATCCTGCAGGCATCCTCACAGGATCAGGAAAGACTTATTCGGATTCTTTCAAACTCCTCCGGTGTGTTGCAGTTGCTCAGGAGGAATTCGTCCCCCTCCCACGGGATGCGCTGTACGGGGCAGGCATCCAGCAGGCGCATAATCGCCGTCTTCTCCGAGAGGAGAAGCTGCTCTGCCATTGGAGAGAGCGCACAGTCATAGACCGCTATCAGCGGCTCTGTCCTCTCGCCGTGCACCAGCGCCGTGATGGAGGCTTTTCCCTCTTCGGGATGGGCTTCGATCAGCTTCCGGAGCGCTTCCGGCGGCACCAGAGGAGCATCCACGCTCACCACCAGGCAGGCCGGGTTCACCGCCGCCAGAAGGCAGGCGTGAATCCCGCTGAGGGGCCCCCTGTGGGGCCAGACATCCGTCACATTGCGGCAGCCCGGAAGAGCCCTCCCATATCCGGAGAGCATCACATCGCGAATACCGAGCTGCCGGAGCTTGTCTGTCTGGCGCTCCGCAAGGGTTTTTCCCTCCAGGACGAGCTCAGCCTTGCAGCTGCCCATCCGGCGGCTGAAGCCGCCGGCGAGCACTGCTGCCGAAAGATCTTCCGGTCTCATACCGCTCTGACAGATCCGCCTGAATCAGAAGACCTGGGTGGGTTCTTCCGTCAGTGCCTCGGGCGTCGCGTCGATGAAGAAGGCCGGGACCGTCTCGGAAGACGAAGGCAGAACATGAATATCCTGCACGGCATCCGGATGGGCCTTCATGATATCGGTGAGCTCACCGAATTCCAGCACACGGGAGTTGCAGGCATCCACACACACCGGGTTTTTGCCTTCCTTCACCAGGGTGTAACAGCCATCGCACTTGGCAGCAACGGTCTTGCCTTCCTTCTCCATGAGGATAGGCTCATGGTAGGGGCAGGCCTCGACACATGTGCCGCAGCCGATGCAGAGTTCGTCATCGTGCAGCACGAGGCCGGTTTCCGCGTCCTTGTACATGGCGCCGGTGGGACACTTTGCCACGCAGGCGGGCTTTGCACAGTGATTGCAGGCGATGGAGAGGATATACATCCAGGGCTTCGGGTACTTGCCGCCTTCGTAGAGATCGACCTTGCGGAAAATCTCTCCGACATTGTAGAGGGCGTTACGGTCACGGCAGGCGACCTGGCAGGCATGGCAGCCCGCGCACTTTTTCATGTCATAATAAAACGCTTTCTGACCCATGATCTTGTCCTCCTTTCCTTAATCCGGGAAGATGATCCGCTTCTCCCACTGGGCGTCGGGAAGAATGCTCTGATCTTCGTATTTGGAAATCTTTGTATTAACGGAATTGTAGCCGGAATGGCCCTGTCCGGTCGGCAGCCAGCTGGTCATGGTGTTCGCTGCACCGGCGATGTCCACGCCGTCCTTATTGAGCTCTGCCCATGCGCCCTCGCCGGCGCAGATGACACCGGGTACGATACGCTCGGTCACATAGGCCGGGCGGGCAATCTTGCCGTGCAGGCCTTCGACCAGGACGATATCGCCGGTCTTGACACCGATCGCCTCGGCATCCTGGGTATTGATCCAGAGCTCCTGCGGGAAGGCCTCGCGCAGCCAGGTGAGGTTATCAAACACGTGGTGCGAGCGGCGCTGATAGTGGTGGTTGATGAACTGGACGGGATAGCCGTTCTCCAGGCCGTCCTCGTAGCCCTCGGTGATACGGACGTACTTCGGCAGAGGATCCTTGGAGGAGAATCCGAGCCACTCGATGTAGTCAGAGAGGATCTGGCAGTGGATTTCGAATTTACCCGAGGGAGTGCCAACAGGGTTGGCCTCGGGGTCATCGATGAAGGCCTTGAAGGGCAGATGCTCGTACTCCTGGGGATTCGGAATCTGGAAGCCGCCTCTGGCCTCAAACTCGGCCATGGGCATGATGCCTTCCTGAGGTTCAAGCGTCAGCTCTTCCCCGGCTTCCTCGGAGAGACGCTTTACATCCTCTTCCGTGATGGTGAGCAGAGGCTTCTTCTCGCCGTCGGTATCGGTGTATCTGCAGCCGGCGAGCTTGTTCAGGAACTGCTGCCACTCGTCCACGCCCGAAACATCCAGGCCTGTGTAGGGATAATCATCCGGATAGAGCTCGTGCAGCTTGTCCGCGATGCCCATGGCGATCTCGCGGTCGGATTTGGCCTCGTAGAGGGGCTCGGTAATCTTTTTGCCCACAGAGAGCAGCTCACGGTTGTTCTTGAGGGCACCCGGGCGCTCCCACTCGGTCGTGCAGGGGAGAACAATATCCGCATATTTGGCGGAGGTGTTGAAGACATAGTTGATGCAGGTGACAAAGTCAACCTTTTTGTACGCCTTCAGGCCCTGGGTCATGCCCTGGCGCTGGTTCAGCGCGCCGCCCATGGACTGGTGGATCATGTGGATATCCAGCGGATACATCACGACTTCGCCGGTCTCGGGGTCCTTGTGATCCGTGCGCTGGCCTTCCAGGATTGCCGTCCACATTTCGCCGTTGTTGAGAGCGTGGGACTTCTGGGGGAAGGGGTTGGCAGGCATATTGTTGGTATCGCCGCCGCCACCCTGGCTGACCAGATCCTGGCCGCCGAAGGAGCCGTAATGCTCCATCAGGGAAACAACCGAGGCGCCGTCGCGTCCGATCTGGCCGCAGACCATCCCCAGCGTCAGAAGCGCATGGGGGAAGCACTCGCCATCGTGGTGGCGGGCAGGCGCACCGCCGGTGAAGATGCAGGCGGGTTTCGTGGTGGCATACTTTTCAGCGAGTTCCTTGATGGTCTCAGCCGGAACACCACAGATTTCGGACGCCCACTCCGGCGTCTTCGGGCCCTCATCGGCCCATTTGCCTTCGCCCATGACGTAGTCATAGAAGTTATCGTCCGGGTCGATCTCCTTCGACTTGAAGAGGAAGGGAAGGCGCTCAGCCGGCTCATATTCAAAGTCCGCCTGATCGGCCTTCGGCATATGGTCACGGTCAAAGCCAACGCAGTATTTGTCCAGGTATTCCTTATCGTGCAGGTCATTTGCAATGATGTGCTGGATCATGCCGAGGACCATGGCGGTGTCGGTACCCGGGCGGATGGGAATCCAGGGGGCATCCAGGCCAGGTGCAGTCTCGGTGTAGCGCGGGTCGATGACCACAAATTCCGCACCGGCTTTTCTCGCCTGCAGGTAGTTATAGTATGGCAGGCCCTGGGAGGATACGGCAGGGTTGCAGCCCCAGAAAATCACGAGCTTCTGCTTGCGCAGGGTAAAGCGGTCAGGACCGTTCCAGAAATGGCCGTTCTTCAGGCCGGCAACCAGGGCATAGACATCAGGCCATGCGCCCCAGGAAACCTGGCCCCAGCGCGGGGTGAAGCCGCCAAGGCCCTGCAGCACCTTCGGGAAATAGCTGCCGCCGGCAACAAAGCAGGTCTCGGGTCCATACTGGTCATAGAGCTTCTTGGTGGTCTCGGCAATGATGGTGTAGGCCTCGTCCCAGGAGATGCGCTCCCACTCATCCTCGCCTCTCAGGTCGCCGTTGGGGTTTTCAAGACTCCAGTTTTTACGCTTCATCGGGTACTTCAGGCGGTCTGCACCAAAGACCTGCATTCTCTGCGAACGGCCTCTCTGGCAGGCGCGCTGCTGAGGATAGTCCGGAGAATCGGGGTGGCTGTCATCCGTCTTCTGCCGCAGGACAACGCCGTCCTTCACGAGGGCAAGGTTGATGCAGCGACCGCCGCAGTTGTGCCAGCATGCTGCCGCGACCCATTCGCCGCCGGCTTCGGGATCCACGATCTCCGCGTGCTCAACCGGGGCAACGCTCTCTGCAGACGCGAGGCTGTTCTCTTTCCCGATGAAGCCCAGCCCGGCCACAGCAGCAGTCGCGGCGACGCTTCCTTTCAGGAAGTCTCTCCGGCTGAAGGGTTTGTTCAGGACATCTTCTAACTGTTTCGCCATTTCTGCCTCCTTTGATAATGATTTTTGTCTTTGAACGCAAAAAGCGACAGCAAAGCCAGACGGCATCCTGCCGCTCCGGTTCTGCTGTCCCTTCGCAATTCATGGCAAGCGGCGCGGTTGCCCCCGCCACTCATCGGCTGCATCCGCCCGGAGGGTGAAATACAGCTCGGAACAAGCTTTTCAGCTGGTTGTAATGTAACATGCAGAAAAACAGTTAGTCAATCACAACCATCTGTTCACACAGATTTTTTTCAGGTATAATCCCTGTGAATCTCGTCCAGGATTTCGCTGTCCCTCTTCAGAAAGCCTTCCAGCGCGAGGCACATCTGGGGATACAGCATGCTGGACTTTGCCCCCTTCATCCGCTCGGTGAATTTCGGTATCCAGACCAGAAGATGCTTCTTCAGGAAGTCCGAGGAACCGGTCAGGGTCCGGGCAAGTTCTTCCTCCCTGCCGGCATAGAATGCATCCAGACTTCTCTGCGCCAGCAGAGCCATAAAATGCAGCTCCAGCGCGAGGCTGTCATCCGCAACATGGGGGTATCCCTCCGGCAGCAGGCCGAAATGCCGGTAGACCTCGCGCACTTCCAGTGTGCTTTTCTGAAACAGCAGGGCATCCTGCTGGCCGTAGACCGATTCCCAGGGTGGCGCAACCAGCGATCCCGGACCGATGAAGAGACGGGTATATTCGTCCTTCACCTGCTCCAGAAAGAGCGGGTCTTTCTGCTTTTCCCGGATCTCCGCGAGAAAGCGCACGGTACGGGCAGGCATGTCTGTGTTCTCTTCGCTGAGCAGCTCAAAGGCTTCTCCCGTATGCGGGGCAGTCAGGATGCCCAGCAGTTCTTCATCAGGCTCTCTCCCGAACAGTGTGTGCATCAGGCTGTAAAGAAACAGCCGGTCGTTCAGCATCAGCTCCACTGCGTCTCTGATCTGTTGGTTCATCTTGATATCTCCTCCATTATTTCTTATCTTATACCGTTTTTGCCTCAACCTGCACCAGTGCAAGCTCTGTCATGCGTGGGACGCGCACTGTGTGCAGATTCTCTATCCCACCCACGGGGCAGGCCTTGACGCAAAGCCCACAGGCAGTGCATTTCCACGGCGTTATGTAAACCATAATCTTTCCATTCTCTGATGGTTCAAATGCGATGGCTTTCTGCGGGCAGAGCTTTTCACAGATTCCGCAGCCGGTGCAGCAGGCAGTATAGCGTGGGAGTTCAACCCCTGGACGGAAGGAAGGATCACGTCCGGTCTCTTCCTGCACCCTGCCTGCCAGCATCTTCCGGAACTGCAGGCCGTCTGCCGCTCCGTTTTCCAGAAAGGGGAGTTTCCTTGCCACTGCCCTGCCGGCCTGTGTGCCCAGCTTTTGCCCCAGCCCCGTAAAGAGGGCCCGCCGTGAGAGTGTCTTCTCCTGCTCCGGGGCTTCGTCCGGCCGGCTGAAGGTTCCTGACTGCAGAAGGTGTACATGACTGTCAAAGCGCTCTTCCCCCAGGAAGCTTTTCAGTCGGCCGAGAAGCTCCGGCAGGGCATGCCTCAGCCGTTCTTCGCCGCAGTCTTCACAGGCGCCGGTATAAAGCACCACATCGGTGCTGAGCGCGCAGGCGGCAATCAGCTCCCAGGGGACTGCCAGCAGGCATTTTGCCCGGATGGTGGCGAGGGTCTCCTCCCGGCGGCAACCGAAGGAAACCGTTTCCTTCAGGCTGATCTCTTCCGTCAGACGCCTTCTCTGTTCCGACGAGGGTGCAAAGCATCTG
>CADBNC010000074.1 GCA_902795885.1 Oscillospiraceae bacterium | reverse complement strand
GGCTGGCATCCTGCATGAGAGACTTGACTACAACGATATCGCTCTCGTTGATGTTGAGGACAAAGTCCGTGCTGCGGTCAGGGAAAAGCCGGCTGATCACCTCAGCCGCGGCAACGTCCATGTTCTCCGTCTGGCGGATCAGGTAGACGCAGCGGGGCTCGTCTGTGACAAAATGAAGCTCCTTGGCGCGGACATACACATCCCCGGGAAGGATATTGTCCGAAATGATGTTCTTGATGAAGGCGGCACGGTTGTGCTTTTCCTCGTAGCTGGTCAGGGCCTCCTCAAAGGCCACCGCAGCCACAGCGCAGATCGTCCGTGAGGCGGCATTTGCCCCATCTGCGAAGGCGGAATACCCAAGCTGGCCGTTTTCAGACTGCAGCAGCTTGTAGGTGCGCCTTTCCGTCATGAGCTCATGGGTGTCCTCCGACATCAGCGTATGACGGAAATCCTCCATGCGTGAACCGATCGCCGCAAGCTCGCTGCAGGCGATCACATAACCCTGGTCATCGACCACACCAACCGTGCGGTCAATGGACGGCTTCATCTGGATAATGACATTCTGAAAAATTCTGCTCGGCATAAAGCACGCGCCATTCTTTTCGTCAAAATGCAAAAGGATAATGGATCTTCAAAATAACACGATAACCTATAATAGCAAGGTTTTGAGTAATTTTCAATAGAAAAAGCATCGATTTTTTGTGAAATTTTTCAATGAATTTGCCAAGCACGCCAAAAAGCCCCGGCGAAACTTTCAAAGTTTTTGACTATTTTTCCATGCTTTGCCCGTTGAACAGGTTGCACAAATCCTCCGACGACAGCTTCCGCCAGGTTCCCGGGACGCTGCCGGTGGGCAGGGCAAGACCCCCGACACGAACGCGGCGCAGCGCGAGAACCGGGCAGCCAACCGCGGCAAGCATACGCCTCACCTGGTGATACTTCCCCTCGCAGACGGTCACGCGGACGCCCGTGCAGGGGCCTGTGCACCGGGAAGCGGCCTCTTCCCCTCCCGGGAAATCCGCCGCACACAGGGCCTTATCCGGCGGGAGAATCTCCAGCCCGGCCGGGAGGCAGACCGTCCCGTCCCCCAGCACGATGCCCTCCCGGAAGCGCCGCACGGCCTCCTCTCCCGGCGTCCCCTCCACCAGCGCTTCATAGAGCTTGCGGATCCCGGAGCGGGGCGAGAGCACCCGGTGGGCCAGATCCCCGTCATCCGTGAGGAGCAGGAGACCGCTGGTGTCCTTGTCCAGACGCCCCACGGGAGAGATCCCTCTTTTGCGGATCTCCGGCGGGAAGAGATCCAGAACCGTCTCACGGCTGCTGTCGCGCCGGGCTGTGAGGATGCCCGCGGGCTTGTCCAGCATGTAGTACTGAAACTTCTCGTAGCTGCAGGCCTCGCCGTCGAGGGTGACAAGGGCTGTCCCCTCATCCACGCGCTCATCCGGGCTTTTCACAGCTCTGCCGTCTATCCGGACGCGGCCTTCCCGGACCGCCCGGACCGCCTGGCTTCTTGTGAGGGCCGTGCAGGAGGCGAGATAACGGTCGAGACGCATCATGCCAGCTGCAGGAGGCGGGCACGCAGGAGATCCCTGCCCTCGCCGCGGAGCGCGGAATACGGAATCAGCTCCTCCTCCTCCATGGAGAGGGTCTCGCGGATGAGCTGGAGATTCGGCTCGAATTCTGATTTTTTCAGCTTGTCGGTCTTGTTCGCCACAACGAGGAAGCGGCTTTCCGTCTCCCGGAAGAAGGCGGCCATGCGCACATCGTCGGCGGTGGGCTTATGCCGCGCGTCCACGATCAGGATGCCCAGATCGAAGAGGCCGGGGGTCTGGAAGAAATCCTCCATCAGCTTTCCCCAGCGCTCCTTCTCACTCTGGGATACCCGGGCGAAGCCGTAGCCGGGAAGATCGACCAGATAGAGCCTGCCATCGATCAGAAAATAATTGACATGGATGGTCTTCCCCGGTTCCGCGCCGACCCGGGCAAACTGCTTCCGGTTCAGCACGCTGTTGATGACCGAGGATTTGCCGACATTCGAGCGGCCGGCAAAGGCAGCCTTCGGGAGGCTGGTCTGGATAAACTGGGCGGGGCCGGCGGCAGAGCGCACAAACTCTGCCCGGTTGAAGTTCAGTTCCTTCATGCCGCGCCTCAGCCCGCTGCGGGCTGCCCGGAGAGTTTCTCCCCGGCGGGCTCCCCGGAGCCGGGTGCCGCAGGCTCCTGTCGCTCGCCGAAAACGAGCTCGAGCACCTCGTCGGCGTGCTCGACCGCGCGGAAGCTGAGCCTGGAGCGGACCAGCGGGTCGATTTCATTCAGGTCCGGCTCGTTTTCCTTCGGGATAATCACCATGCGCACCCCTGCGCGCAGGGCAGCCATGGTCTTCTCCCGCAGGCCGCCGATGGGCAGAACACGGCCCCGCAGGCTGATTTCACCCGTCATGGCAATATCCCCGTGAACAGGCCTGTCGCTGAGGGCAGAGATCAGGGCGATGCACATGGTGATGCCTGCCGAGGGTCCGTCCTTGGGGACGGCAGCCTCCGGGAAATGGATATGGATATCCCGGGTCTTGTAGAAGTCCGGCTCGATGCCGAGCTTCTCCGCACGGCTGCGGATATAGGTGATGGCCGCCCGGGCTGATTCCTTCATCACATCGCCCAGGTTGCCTGTGAGCTCGACCTTGCCCGTGCCGCTGACAACAGCGGTTTCCACGTCAAGCACCTCGCCGCCCACGGAGGTATACGCAAGGCCGCGCACGACACCGACCGTATCGCCGGTGCGCCTCTCGTCGGGCTTGAACTTCTCCGGCCCCAGCAGGCCTTCCAGCTTCTCCGGCTTTACCGTCAGGGCCTTGAACCTGCCTTCCGCGATGCCGCCGGCAGCCTTCCGGCAGAGCGCGGCAATCTCGCGTTCGAGAAGACGCACGCCCGATTCCCGCGTGTAGCCGCGGATCACGGCACGGATCGCATCGTCGGAGATCTTCATCTGGGCCGCCCTGAGCCCGTGCTTTTTCCGCTGCTTCGGCAGAAGATGCCTTTTCGCAATCTGCAGCTTCTCCTCGTCGGTATAGCTGGAAAGCTCGATCACTTCCATACGGTCCAGCAGCGCGCGGGGAATGGTCTCGGTGGTGTTGGCAGTGGTGATAAAGAAGACCCCGGAGAGATCAAAGGGGATCTCCAGAAAATGATCGCGGAAGCTGCTGTTCTGCTCCGGATCAAGCACCTCCAGCATGGCTGCGGAGGGATCGCCCCGGAAATCGGAGCCAAGCTTGTCGATCTCATCCAGAACCATGACCGGGTTCATGCTGCCCGCCTGCACGAGGCTGCTGATGATACGCCCCGGCATCGAGCCGATGTAGGTTTTGCGGTGGCCGCGGATTTCGGCCTCGTCGTGGACGCCGCCCAGGGAGACCCGCACCATGGCGCGGCCCGTTGCGTGGGCGATGCTCATGGCGATGCTGGTTTTGCCTGTTCCCGGAGGCCCGACGAGGCAGATCATCCCGCCTTTGACCTCGGGGGCAAGGGTTCTCACGGCGAGGTATTCCAGCACACGCTCCTTGACCTTCTCCAGGCCGTAGTGCTCTTCGTCCAGAATCTTCCTTGCGAGGGCAAGATCGCTGATTTCCTCGTTTTTCTTCCCCCAGGGGAGCTCCAGGCAGACGTCCAGATAATTGCGCAGGACGGCGGCCTCCGACGAGCCGAAGGGCTGCTTGCGCAGTCTGGAGAGCTCCTTGCGGAGCTTCTCGCGTACTTCCTCGCTGCAGGCGAGATCATCAATCTGCTTTGCGTATTCACCGAAATCGTCCGCCTGGTCATCCTCGCCAAGCTCGGCCTGGATAGCGCGCAGCTCTTCCCGCAGGAAATACTCGCGCTGGTTTTCCATGATCTGCTCCTGCGCCTGGGCGGAGAGCTCCTGCTCGATATGCAGGACCTGGATTTCGTTTTTCAGATGGCGGTTGAGCATGGTCAGGCGCCTGGAGAGCACATCGCACTCCAGCACCCCCTGCTTGTCCTCCGGATTCATGGGGAGATTCTGCGCAATGTGCCAGCCGATGTGCTCGGCATTCGGCTGGGAGAGGATCTGCAGGATCTGCGCCGCCGGGAAATCCCGCGCGAGCTCGGCATACTCCTGCCAGCCCATCAGGCAGCTGCGCACCAGCGCCTCCCTGCGCACGTCCGAGACGCGGTCACGCCGGTCGGGCTTTTCGCGGATCTGGGCCATCAGGGCGCCGTTGCGCTCTTCACAGTCGATGATCTCCGCCCGGAAAAGGCCGTCAACTATCAGCCGGCTGTAGCCCTGCTGGACCTGGCGCAGCAGCTGGCGCACCCGGCAGACCGTGCCGATCTGGTAGATGCCCTCGGGGCGTGGGTCGTCCTCTTCAAAATGCTTCTGCATGCTGAGGAAAATCAGGTGATCCCCGGCCGTGGCCAGATCCGCCGCCTGGATCGACTTGGGTCTCTCTACATCGAAGGAGACGCTCATCATCGGATAGACGACAAGACCGCGCAGGGCAATCATCGGCAAAGTCAGAAGATTGTCCACACGCGCCTCCGACGGCGCCGTCTGCTCAGCAGAGGCAGGTGTATCCATGGTAGGGATCCCCTCTGTCAGCCCCGTCAGGTCTTCTGCAGAGTCATTCTGTCCGGGCATCGGGTTTTCTGTATCTCTGTTAGCGTTTTTC
>CADBNC010000073.1 GCA_902795885.1 Oscillospiraceae bacterium | reverse complement strand
GTACCGGGAGATACCGTAAACCTGAGGCTCACTTCTGACTACAGTGTGACGAAGTACGGCTTCTCGATTCAAAGCATCCAGGCAATAAACTGAGCCTTTGCCACAACAAAGCTCCTTCAGGAACCGTTAGCAGGTTCCCAAAAGCGCAGACACAAATGGATAGCCTGAAGCTATCCATTTGTGTGCTGCATAAAATCTTAAATGCGATATATGGTTTACAGCAGAAAAATGTCGGATTCAACAAAGAAGACCTACTTTTCCGGCTCGGAAGGAGAAAAATGACAGAGATAAGAACTGTTGCCGCCTCGGGCGTGCGAAGTCACGCAAGAATGATTCTCTTGGCGGTGCTTATGCTTGTATATGCACAGGTCTGCTTTGCACCGGCAGAAGCTTTTGCGGAAGAACTGTTTTTTGAGGACTTCGAATCATATGAACCTGCTCCGGAAACGGATGAGAGTGAACTATTCACTGAGCTTTCCGAGCCGGAAGAACTGTTCTGTGAAGAATTCGTCCTCCCCGATACGGAATTTCCAGATGACTTCATTGTCGATGAGCTTCCCGCTTTTCCAGAGCTGCATGAAACGGAGAGCATGACCGAGGATTCCGAAGAACAGGAATTTGAGAATGAAGAACGGGAATTTGAGAATGAGGATGCTGCTGACTATGCCGAGGATGAGGACTTTGCATTTTCACTCGGCGAGGAGTTTGCTTTTGACAGTGCCGAAGCGGGGCAGTTCGGGGAAAGAATCGTCCGGACCGGGTTGTATTCGATTCGCCTGGAGTGGGAAGCACAGGAAGAGTGCGACTATTACGAGGTCTTCATCAAGGAAAACGGCACGTGGAGAAGGAAGAGCAAGCTTACCGAGAACAGCGTGCAGTATAAGGCTTTGACGCTGAATTCTGAGTACAGCTACAGGATCAGGCCGCATTTTGTCCGGGGAGAACAGCGCTGGTTTGGCCCATATTCGGAGGAAGTGTCGATCCTGATAAAGGATTATTCTCCCGATCTGGAATGCAGCCAAAAGAGCCGGAGTCAGGTGCTGCTGTCCTGGACTGGGGAAGCGGATGCGGATTATTATGAGCTTTATCGAAAAGTAGATAACGGCGAATGGGGAAGGCACAAGCTGGTTTATGGCGATTCCGCATCGCTGAATATCGTTCTGGGAAAAACATACGCGTACAAAATACGCGCGCATATTGTCGGGGAAGGCGGCTCGTTTTACGGCGCCTACTCTGAAGAATGCGCAGTGGATAACAGCAGACCCGCCATGACAGCGCTTGAAGACAAGATCACGGGCTTCACATCGCTGACACTGACCTGGGATGCGGTGGAGAACTGTGACAGCTACGAGGTCTACAGGATGCTGGACAATTCCGGCACATGGACAAGAAAAACGATCGTCACGGATTGTCAGGCTTCCTTTGAACTGGAACCGGAGAGAAGCTGCAGCTTCAAGGTGCGGGCGCATATCTCCTTTGAAGGTGACCGTTATTATACAACATATTCGGAACCGGTGTCTGTGTGCGCGTCACTGCCGAAAGTCAGCGATCCGGGGCTTGAGAAGAGCGGAAAACAAACCGTGATCCTTTCCTGGGAAAAGGTTCCGTATTGTGATTACTATGAAATATACAGGGTGACCGAGAAAGAGGGCGCCTGGAGAAGAAATATCGTTTTATACGAGGCAACGGAAAAAGAATATACGGTTCTGAATGAGGCTTTCTGCGGGTACAGGATCAGGGCGCATCTTGTAAAAGACGGGGAGAGACGCTTCACTGAGTTTTCTGCGCCAGTTTTCATCTGGAATGCAGAAGCACCCCAAATAACAAATTGGAATGCGGATGACAAAGAGCTGTCCTTTGCCTGGACAGCGCTTGCCAATGCAGATAAATATAAAATATATATGGACGGACAGCTTTTCGACGAGACGACCGATACCGCTTATAGCTGCCCGGCCGTGTATGAAAACAGCGCATTTTCCGTTTCTGCAGTGCTTGTATTCGATGGTGAAGAGCTGGAGACCGATCGCTCGGAGAAGATTACATATATCATTCCTGTCACCGTGAATTACCGTGCGTTGCTGATCGGCGAGACCGGGTATGCAAATGTCCTGAACGGACCAGAGAATGATATCGCCTGCATGTCGGCATTGCTGCAGGGCGTGTCCAACACGTATTCGGTTGTTTCACAACAGAATGCAACGCTTGACGAGATCATGGATTTGATACCCTTTGCCTTTGAAGGCGCCGGCGATGACGACATCTCGCTGTTTTATTACAGCGGTCATGGAGTCACAGGCTCATCCGAGTATTATTCGGGTGCGCTTCAGACCGTGGATTACCGTTATCTTACAATTGCGGATCTTGCGGATTTGCTGTCGAATATCCCCGGTAAAGTGATTGTGATTCTGGACAGCTGCGGAAGCGGCGCGGCGATTTCAGACGGAACGGGAACAAAAGGTACAGCCAAAAAATCGGGGAATATGAATGATGCCGATTTTGGGTTTGACCCGGAAGCGTTCAACCTCAGTGTTCTGGAAGCATTCAGCTCCCGCGATACAGCCTTGAATGGCCGAAATGAAACAGACTATCCTCCCGGACTGCTCAGAGCCGGAGAATTAAAACAGACAAAGTTCCACGTAATCACCGGCAGCGCTTACGAAGAAAACTCTTTGACAACTATGATCGACAACATCTGGGGCGGCGTTCTGACCAGGGGTATTGCTTTCGCAAACGGCTGTTCATATCCGGATGCACAATACAGCGGCAACCTGCCAGCAGACAACAACGACGACAACAGTCTGAATTTCGGCGAGCTGTCGGAATACTGCAAGGAATATGCTGCCGATAGTCAAACCGTCATGAGCTATTCTGCAGGACTTGACATGATTGTTTTCATGAGGTAGTATTAATAGAAAGCATTACTATCGGATGTTCGGAAAGCTTATCATGATGCTGACCGTGCTGCAGCATATGGGAGATGTACCGTGATTGAGGAGCTGTGCTGCATAATTGGTCTCCTTGCGCTGATGTGTCTTGTGGTCCAAAAATCAAAAACAGTCAGAGCCGAGAATCAAAAAAGATATCGCTGTATCCTGATCATGACAGCCTTTCTGTACTTGTGCGGGGTCGCTTATTTCACGATGCTTGCATCCGGGCGCTCCGGGGTATCGGGCGTCAGAACGAAAGTCGACCTTATCGTTCTGCGTTCCTTAATCCAGGGTGTTTACCGGAGAACGACCCACCTGCATGTATTGAATATCCTGATGTTCATCCCTTTTGGTTATCTTTTGCCGCATTTTGTACAGATAAAGACATGGAAGATTGCCTTGCTCGGCTTGGTTTTCTCCCTCATTATCGAAACAAGCCAGCTGATATTTCACGTTGGATTTTTCCAGGTCGATGATTTGATCGACAACACGATCGGCGGGGTGCTCGGATGCTTCCTGTATCGGCTGATCGATTACGAAAAAAAACGTGACAAACAATTAACAGCCACGCAGTTTCAACAAAGTATTTCAGGGGATGAAGTGATCTGTTGAGGCTGGCGGAGCTTAAACCTCACAAAACAGGTAGACGAAAGGAGGTGAGAAAATGAAAAAACTGGCGCTTGTTCTGGTGCTGCTACTCATCCTGTCATGCTGCTCGCGGGCTGGACCCTTCTTGACGGAGAATCTGTCAGCCAAGGCAGAGACTTCGTTTAAACTGCCTGCATCCTTAATGGTGATCGAAGACTCAGCTTTCGAAGGAACTGCAGCAGAGGCTGTTGAACTTCCGGATTCGCTTATCAGCATTGGCGAACGGGCTTTTGCAGACAGCGCTCTGCGCGCAATCAGCATTCCCAAATCGGTTGAATACATAGCAGAACACGCTTTTGACGGTACAGATCAACTGACCATCAGCGGTGTAAAGGGAAGCTATGCAGAAAACTGGGCGAACGAACACAATGTTGTGTTCATACGACAGGGAACTGCGGCCGCATGGCAGATAAAACTGAAAAAGCTCTTCCAGAACAATATGGCCCTCACGGTAACACTTAGTTTCCTGAGCCCAGGAATAACACTCCGACGGCGAAGGAGGACGGGGGATTCATGGAGGTCCATGCGCCCCCAGGACAGAATCGAATTATACCCGGTTAATTATAAATTTCCTTGATCATTATGATGAAAGCTGAAAATAAATCATAATAACGGAGGAGTTTATAAAGTGAAAGTCAAGAAAGTCCTTTGCTTGATCCTGGCCATGATGATGGTATTCACGCTCGCTCTCCCGGCCACAATCTATGCGGACGAATTTGAGTTTAACGAGTATGAATACTATGATCAGGATGCCTTTTATCTGGAAGAAGAACAGAATACTGATGACTTCCTGTACTACGATGAAGGTTATGCTGAAGTAGAATGGGAAGAAGATTTCTCGGATGAGATTTACGACTATGATGAGGAATTCGTCAGCTATGAAGAACCGCTCTTTGACGACAACGACGAGTTCATCGATGAAGATGAAGAGTTCATTGAGTCTCTTGATGAAGAGCCGGTAACCGAGACAAATGGTGCTGACGAGCAGTTCTTCACGCTTGAAATCTCGGATACGGCCGCGTTTGAGGCTGACGGTGCGGCTACGATTACGGGGAATCCCGAGAATGCGGAGCCTCGAATCGGCACCATGGTGTCCTTCACGGTTGCGGCAGATAACGCGGCGAAGTATCAGTGGCAGTACAGCACGGATGGCGGCCAGACCTATGAGGATGTTTTCCTGAACGGCTACAAGACTGCGACGCTGAGCTTCAAGCTGAAGGAAGCGTATGTCGAGTAT